>JAHJNW010000006.1 GCA_018820665.1 Alphaproteobacteria bacterium
CCGCTGACGGCCGAGGACGTGCTGGAGCTGATCGATGTCGAGCGCTCGAACGGGAACCTGATCGGCGTGGTCGTCCAGTTCGGCGGCCAGACGCCGCTGAAGCTGGCCCATGCGCTGCAGGAGGACGGGGTGCCGATCCTGGGCACCAGCGTCGACTCCATCGACCTGGCCGAGGACCGCGAACGCTTCCAGAAGATGCTCAACGACATCGGCCTGATGCAGCCGCCCAACGGCCTGGCGCGCTCGGCCCAGGAAGCGGCCGACAAGGCGGACGAGGTCGGCTATCCGGTGGTGCTGCGCCCCTCCTATGTGCTGGGCGGCCGCGGCATGATGATCGTCCACGACCGCGAACAGCTGGACCGTTATGTCGGCGAGGCCATGCGGGTGTCGGGCGACGACCCGGTGCTGATCGACCACTATCTGAACCGCGCCACCGAGGTCGACGTCGACGCCCTGTGCGACGACGAGACGGTATTCGTGGCCGGCGTGCTGGAACATATCGAGGAGGCCGGGGTGCACTCGGGCGACAGCGCCTGCTCCATGCCGCCCTTCTCGCTGTCGGCGGAGATCGTCGCCGAGCTGAAGCGCCAGACCGAGGCCATGGCCCGGGCGCTGAAGGTGCGCGGCCTGATGAACGTCCAGTTCGCCATCGAGCAGCCGCACAGCGAAAATCCGCGCATCTTCGTGCTGGAGGTCAATCCGCGCGCCAGCCGCACCGTGCCCTTCGTCGCCAAGACCATTGGCCAGCCGGTGGCCTCGATCGCCGCCAAGGTCATGGCCGGCGTGCCGCTGAAGTCCTTCGGCCTGACGGACAAGCCGTACGACCACATCGCGGTGAAGGAAGCCGTCTTCCCGTTCGCCCGCTTCGCCGGGGTCGACACCATCCTGGGCCCCGAGATGCGCTCGACCGGCGAGGTCATGGGCCTGGACTGGAAGCGCGACGGCGAGGCCGACATGGCCCCCGCCTTCGCCCGCGCCTTCGCCAAGTCCCAGATCGGCGGCGGCACGACGCTGCCGGTCGCCGGCTGCGCCTTCGTCTCGGTCAAGGAGGACGACAAGCCGTTCATCGTCGAGGCGGTGAAGACGCTGATCGCCGAGGGCTTTTCGATCATCGCCACGGCGGGGACGCACAGCTATCTGACCGAGCGCGGCTATGAGGTCGGGCTGGTCAGGAAGGTGCTGGAGGGCCGGCCGCACATCGTCGACGCGATGAAGAACGGCGACGTCCAGCTGGTCTTCAACACGACCGAGGGCAAGCAGTCGCTGCAGGACAGCTTCAGCCTGCGCCGCACCGCCCTGATGATGAAGATCCCCTATTACACGACGGCGGCGGGGGCGCTGGCGGCGTCCCAGGCCATCGGGGCGATCAAGGCCGGCGATCTGGATGTGCGGCCGATCCAGGATTATGCGCACGACTGACGCCCGGGGCCGGTCCTGACGATTTCGACCAGTGGGCGGGTCGGCGCGACGGGGGCGGGCCGGACAGGTCCGCCAGCCAGTCCGGGGACAATCGGGCGGGACAGGCGGGACAAATCCGGGACGGGACGAGGACAATTCCGGGACAAGGGCGAGACACGGACCGGGACAGACGGGACAGGCGGGACATTGACCAGCCCCGGGTCGTCAGCCTCGGGCTTGACCCGAGGATCGGACCTTGGGGCGGGCTGTGCGATGGAGACGGCCCTGCGAGCGGGACCGTGCGCCGCCTGACGAGCACCGGACGGTCTGATCCCCGGGTCGAGCCCGAGGATGACGGCGCAGGGGGTGCGTCCGCTTTTGACGCAGGCGCATGCCATTCTCTCCCGCATGGAGCACCATCGTCTGCGCAAATATCGGGGGCCGGAGACGTGGGCGCGGGTGCGCGAGGCCTATGTCGCCGGGGAGTCGGCGCCGTCGGTGGCGCGACGGTTCGACGTGGGACTGTCGAACCTGAGGCGGCGGGCCATGGCCGAGGGCTGGACCCGCAGCTGCATCGCCGAACAACTGGACCTGAAGCCGGCGGCCGGCGCCTTGGCCGCTCCGCCGGTTCTCGCGCCTCTGGCCCTGCTGGCGACCGAGCCGGAACCGCCCTGGGTCGATCCGGACCTGGCGACCGGCCGCGCCCTGCGACGCGTCACCTGGCTGGTCAGCGAAGGGCGGGCGGCGGAGGCGCGGGCGCTGGCCAAGGCGGTCGAGGCGATGAATCGGATGTGGGTCGCGGACTCGTTTCGACGGGAGATGCGAAGGCGGTGAGACGGCCGCGGTCCCGGCTCGCCCCGGACCCGTCACCGGTCAGGGCAGCGGCGCGAAACTCTTTTCCTCGCGCAGGGCGCTGGCCTTGCGGATGGCGACCGGGGCGGCGTTGAGCCAGTAGTCGGCGTCGGCCATCCGGTTGCTGCGCAGCCGCTCCTGTCCGCGCTGGCGACGAAGGGCGGCGTTCTCGAGCAGACGAGCGTGCAGGGCGCGGGGCGACAGGTCAGCGATGGCGGGGGAGCCGGGGACGGCGACAGCGTCGGGACCTTGGGGCTCCACCGCCGGGCGGGCGATGGCGATGAACATCAGATGCGGTCTTTCTTAGACGCGCGCGGCGGTTCTGGCCGGCGGCGTCGTACTCCGTCGACCTTCGCGACGGCGACATGGTTAATCCACAGGGCTGTGGACTGTTCCGTTGTCGGAGAAAAATATGCGCATATTCAGGCGGTTATGGGCGCAGTTCGGCCTTTATGGTTACTGAAACCTTAAGATGTTTGGTCCGCATTGATGATACAAGAAGATGGCTAGGATGGAGATCAGGGGTGAGCCGGTGAAGGAAACTGCTCCCGGCGTGCGCTTCGGGCGCTGGCGGGACTACAAGGAGCCTGGTTGGGGGCGCGAAGCCTGGCGGCGCCGGCGGGTTCGCGCGCTTGATCTGCCGCCCCTTTCGCCGGAGCTGGTCCAACAGCGGCTCGCGATCGTTCCGGCGCCGCTCTATGCCTACTCGGGCGCTGTCTACTGGCCCTGTGAGGCGAGAGTTGCTTCCGGCGATTGGATCGACCGGGTCTGTCTGGTTCGGGCTTCTGACTGGTTCGGTCCATGGCCCCACGAACAGGATGGCCCGTACATGGACATCCGCAATATTGTCGAACTTCGGGAGAGCCCCTCGCGACTGCCGCCACCCTACATCAACGAGACTCACTGGAAGGCTCTCGGTCTGGGTTTCAACGGCGGCATGATCGAGATTGTATTCAGAACCGGCAGGAGCCTGCTCGTCGGAGGAGAATTTTTCGATTTCCCACCCTATCCAGAGGACGCGGGTCCGGCAGACGTCGTAGAGCTGCGGACGCCGACCCGGGACAGAATGGACGAGGCGCGCTTCCCCGCGCGTCCAATCTGGTGCCTCGTGGATTAGGAGCGGTCAGGAGCCAGCCCCAACTTCAATGAGATTCGATGATCGCTTCCTTGAAGAACTGAAGGCCCGCCTTCGGCCGTCCGACATCATCGGGCGGACGGTGAAGCTCAAGCGGCAGGGCCGCGAGTATGTCGGCCTTTCGCCCTTCACCAAGGAGAAGTCGCCGTCCTTCTTCGTCAACGACGACAAGGGCTTCTTCCACGACTTCTCGTCCGGCAAGCATGGCGACGTCATCTCCTTCCTGCAGGAGACCGAGCGGCTGTCGTTCGTCGAGGCGGTGCAGCGGCTGGCCGGGGAGGCGGGCATGGCCCTGCCGGCCGAGGATCCGCAGGCGGCCGAGCGCGAGGCGAAGAAGCAGGGTCTGACCGACTGGATGGATCTGGCGCAGAAATGGTACGCGGCCAATCTGCGCCGGTCGCCGGGCAAGGCGGTGCGCGAATATCTGGAGAAGCGCGGCCTGCCCGAGGACCAGTGGGAGCGGTTCGGTCTCGGCTATGCGCCCAATGACCGCGAGGGGCTGAAGACCGCCCTGGTCCAGCGCGGCGCCAAGCCTGGCGATCTGGTCGAGGCGGGCATGCTGATCGCGCCGGAGGGCGGCGGCACGCCCTATGACCGGTTCCGCGACCGGCTGATGTTCCCCATTCTGGACGCGCGCGGGCGGATCGTCTCGTTCGGCGGCCGGGCGATGAACCCCGACGACCGGGCCAAATATCTGAACGGGCCGGAGAGCCCGCTCTTCCACAAGGGCGCGACCCTGTACGGCCTGCCCGAGGCGCGGCGCATCCTCGGCGCCGAGAGCCGCGACAGCCAGGCCATTGTGGTGGTCGAAGGCTATATGGATGTGATCGCCTGCCAGCGGGCCGGGATCCCGGCCGTGGCGCCGATGGGCACGGCCCTGACCGAGGAGCAGATGGAGCGGCTGTGGCGGGTGTCGTCCGAGCCGGTGCTGTGTTTCGACGGCGATGCGGCGGGGCGGCGGGCCGCCTATCGCGCCATCGACCGGGCCCTGCCGCAGCTGAAGTCCGGGCGGTCGTTCCGTTTCGCCCTGCTGGAGGCGGGGCAGGACCCTGACGACATCCTGCGCGACAAGGGCGCGCCGGCATTGCGCCAAGCGCTGTCGGAGACCCGGACCTTCGCCGAGGTCCTGTTCCAGAAGGAGGCCGAGGCCGAGCCGCTGGATACGCCGGAGCGGCGGGCGGGGTTGAAGGGGCGGCTGCGCCAGGCCGCCTCGGCGGTGCAGGACAAGGATCTGGCGGAGCAGTACCGGCGCGAGCTGTTCGACCGGTTCGACGCCCTGTTTCCGGCCCGGCGCGCGCCGTCCGGTGTCCCGGCGACGGGCGGGGGCGGCCGCTGGCGACCGGGGCCGCCGCCCAAGCTGGGCCAGACCGCCGAGGGGGCGGAGGCCATGCAGTCGCTGTCGCGCTCGATCGAGCCGGTGGCCGCCGCCCTCGCCCACGGGGCCGTCGACGACCCCGAACGGATGGACGACCATCTGGAGGCGATCGCCGCCCATGGCTTCGGCGATCCGGCCCTCGACGGCCTGGCGCAGGAGATGGTCCGCCTGCGCTTCTCGGGGCAAGACCTTGACTCGGCGGCCCTGCGACGCCATCTGGCGCAATCGGGTCATGGCGTTTTGATGCACGAGGTCGAGAAGGCGGCGGCAAAGTCCGGCGCGCCCTTCCTGGCCATAGACAAGCCCCTCGGCGAGGCGCGGATCCGATGGTCGCAGGCGTTCGACGCGCTCACCCGCGTGGCGGCGCTGGAGGATGCCCTGACTTCGGCGCGTGGCGTGCCGGGGCAGGACGAGGCGTTTCGCCGGCTCAAGGCCGAGCGCGACGTCCTGCGCCGCGCGATCAAAACCGGCGAGATTTGGGAAGACAGCGCGGGTTCGTAACCAACGGCCCCGCCACACGTTGTATTGGCGGACGGCCTGATCAGCCCTCCACCTGGAGATAGACTGAATGAGTGCGCAGACCGAGACGCAGGAAGCCGAAGTTCAGAGCGACGGCCCGCTGCTCGACCTCACCGACGCCGGCGTCAAGAAATTCATCAAACAGGCCAAGGCGCGCGGCTATGTGACGATGGAGGACCTGAACAAGGTGCTGCCGTCCGAAGAGGTCACCCCCGACGCGATCGAGGACACGCTGGCGATGCTGTCCGAGATGGGCGTCAACGTCGTCGAGGCCGAGGAGGACGCGACCGAGGGCCAGAGCACCGAAGTCGCCGCCGCCGCCGAGACCTCCGTCGCCGAAGCGCCGGCCAAGGCCGCCTACGACCGGACGGACGATCCGGTGCGGATGTATTTGCGGGAGATGGGCAGCGTCGAGCTGCTGAGCCGCGAGGGCGAGATCGCCATCGCCAAGCGCATCGAGGCCGGCCGCGACGCGATGATCTCGGGGCTGTGCGAGAGCGCCCTGACGTTCGAGGCCATCATGGTGTGGCGCGACGAACTGGCCAACAACCGCATCCTGCTGCGCGAGGTCATCGACCTCGACGCCACCTATGGCGTGCTGAACCCGTCGTCCCTGCCGCACAACCAGCCGCAGCAGCCGGTCCCGGGCTCGCCCGAGGCCAAGGAGGCCGCGATTTCGCAGGAGGCGGATGCGGACAAGGAGGACGACGAGGAGGACGAGGACTTCGACGACGGCGGCGGGATGTCGATCTCGGCGCTGGAGGCGGAGCTGCGCGACGGCGTCATGGAGGTGCTGGACGCCATCGCCAGCGACTTCGGCGGCTTCCGCAAGCTGCAGGACAAGCTGGTCGAGGCGCGGCTGAAGGGCGAGACCCTGACGGCCAAGGACCAGAAGGCCTATGACACGCTGACGGCGACCATCTCGGGCCGCCTGAAGACGATGAAGCTGAACAACAACCGCATCGAGGCCCTGGTCGAGCAGCTGTATGCGATCAACAAGCGGCTGATGGGTCTGGAAGGCCGGCTGCTGCGCCTCGCCGACAGCTACGGCATCTCGCGACCCGAATTCCTCAAGGCCTATTTCAGCCGCGAGCTGGACCCCAACTGGGCCGAGAACGTCAAGGAGATGGGCGTCCGCTGGACCAAGTTCAGCGACAATGAACAGGCCCAGATCGCCCAGATCCGCGGCGACGTCGCCGCCGTGGCCACCGAGGCCGGCCTGCCGATCGACGACTATCGCCGCATCGTCCAGACCGTCCAGAAGGGCGAGCGCGAGGCGCGTCAGGCCAAGAAGGAAATGGTCGAGGCCAACCTGCGCCTGGTCATCTCCATCGCCAAGAAATACACCAACCGCGGCCTGCAGTTCCTGGACCTGATCCAGGAAGGCAACATCGGCCTGATGAAGGCGGTCGACAAGTTCGAGTACCGCCGCGGCTACAAGTTCAGCACCTACGCAACCTGGTGGATCCGCCAGGCGATCACCCGCAGCATCGCCGATCAGGCGCGCACGATCCGCATTCCGGTCCATATGATC
>JAHJNW010000022.1 GCA_018820665.1 Alphaproteobacteria bacterium
CGCTATCACAAGATCATCCTGATGGCCGACGCCGACGTCGACGGCGCCCACATCCGGACCCTGCTGCTGACCTTCTTCTATCGCCAGATGCCCGAGCTGATCGAGCGCGGCCACGTCTACATCGCCCAGCCGCCGCTCTACAAAGTCTCCAAGGGCAAGCAGTCGCGCTACCTCAAGGACCAGTCCGAAATGGACTCCTATCTGATCGAGGAGGGCTCGTCCGAGGCCGAGCTGGACCTGCCGAACGGCGAACGCCGCGTCGGCCTCGACCTGCAGGCGCTGGTGCGCGAGGCCAAGGCCTTCAAGGCCGGCGTTGATCGGCTGTCGCAGCGCGCCCCGGCCTTCGCGGTCGAACAGGCGGCGCTGGCCGGACTGTTCGACGAGGAGGCCGCCGACCCGTCGAAGGCCGCCGCCCGCCTCAACCTCTATGCCGAGGAAGGCGACGGCGACTGGGCCGGCTCGCCTGGCGCCCAGGGCGCCGTGGTGTTCGAGCGCGTGCGCCGCGCCGTCACCGAGCGCATCGTGCTGGAGGAGGCCCTGATCCGCTCGCTGGACGCCCGCCGCCTGGCCGAACGTTCGATCGCCTTCGAGGGCCTGTTCGACAAGCCGGCCGTCTATCGCCGCAAGGACAAGGCCGTGACCATCCGCGGTCCGCTGGACCTGCTCGAGGCGGTGCTGGAGGCCGGCAAGAAGGGCCTCGCCATCCAGCGCTACAAGGGTCTGGGCGAGATGAATCCGGAACAGCTGTGGGAGACCACCCTCGACGCCAACGCCCGCACCCTGCTGCAGGTCAATGTCGAGCACCAGGAGGACGCCTCCGACCTGTTCGCCAAGCTGATGGGCGACGTGGTCGAGCCGCGCCGCGAGTTCATCCAGGCCAACGCGCTGGACGCCGCCGTCGACGCCTGACGATCAGGCGTCGGCCGGCCCCGGTCGGGGTCGGCTATCGGTGAAGGAAGAATGGCGCACCCGAGAGGATTCGAACCTCTGACCCCTGCCTTCGGAGGGCAGTACTCTATCCAGCTGAGCTACGGGTGCGTCTGACGGCGAAACGCCGGACGAAGGGCCTTACAGCAGGAGCGCGCCGCCCTCAATCCCGAATGCGCACGGCTTGGCGAGCGCGGCCCCAGCGCCTAGCCTGCGGCCGCTTGCCGATGAGAGGTCCCGATGCGCGCGATTGTAATCAGCCTGCTGTGTCTGCTCGGGGCCTGCGCCTCGACGCCAGCCCCCGCCGCTCCAGACGACAGCCTTGATCTGATCGCCCGGGATTATGTCGCGCTGATCCTCGAGATCGGCGAGCATGAAGAGGGCTATGTCGACGCCTACTACGGTCCGGCCGAATGGGCCGCCGCCGCCGAGGCCGATCCGCGCAACGTGCCCCAGCTTGTCGAAGGCGCCGCCGCCCTGACACAGCGGCTGAATGCGGTATCGACCGGCTCGAGCCCGGACCTGCGCCAGCGTCGGGCGTATCTGCTGGCCCATGTGTCGGCCGCCGCCGCCCGGCTGCGCATGCTCTCCGGCGAGACGATGAGCTTCGCCGACGAGGCCGAGGCCCTGTTCGGCGTCCGCCCCGACCTTCAGCCGTTGTCGTCGTACGACCCGGTGCTGGCCGAGATCGACGCCCTGCTGCCTGGACCGGGCCCGCTGGCCGACCGCGTGACGGAATTCCGGTCCCACTACGTCATCCCGAAGGACCGGTTGCAGGTCGTGATGGACGCCGCCATCGCCGAATGCCGCCGCCGGACGGCCTTGCACATGGCCCTGCCGGCCAACGAGAATTTCACCCTCGCCTTCGTCGGCGACAAACCGTGGTCGGGGTATAATTATTACCAGGGCAATTCCCAGTCGAAGATCGAGATCAACGCCGACTTTCCGATCTACACGGAACGGGCGATCGATCTGGGCTGCCATGAGGGCTATCCCGGCCACCACGTCTACAACGCCCTGCTGGAGCGGACCTTCGTGCGCGAGCGCGGCTGGGTCGAGATGAGCGTCTATCCGCTGTTCTCGCCGATGTCATTCGTGGCCGAGGGCAGCGCCAACTACGGCATCGACCTCGCCTTCCCGGGCGCCGAGGCGACGACGTTCGAGCGGGAAGTGCTGTTCCCGCTCGCCGGCCTCGACCCTTCGACGGCGGAGAAGAAGGCGCGGCTCGGGGCGCTGACCCGCCGGCTGGCGCGGGCCGAATACACCATCGCCGATGCGTATCTGGCGGGCCGCATCGACCGCGAGGCGGCCATCAATCAACTGATGACCTACAGCCTCGCCGACCGGGCCAAGGCGACCCAGCGGCTGCGCTTCATCGACACCTACCGCAGCTACATCATCAACTATGGACTCGGCCGCGACGTGGTCCAGGCCTGGGTCGAGCGGCAGGGGCCGGACCGCTGGGCGGCGATGGAAACCCTGCTGTCGAGCCAGATCCTGCCGGTGGATCTGGTTGAATAGGGGACGAGGGATGAGGGATTAGGGACGAGGGATGAGGGTTCGGGAATCGCGGCGACGGCTTCCGCCCCGCCCATCCCCGTCCAATCCCCCATCCCTCATCCCTCATCCCTCCCTTCACTGCGCCAGCATGCCGCCGTCGATCTTGAACTCGGCGCCGGTGACGAATTTGCTCTCGTCCGAGGCGAGGTAGAGGGCGCACCAGGCCACGTCGTCCGGCTCGCCGATGCGCTTCAGCGGGATGCCGCGCGCGAGCTTCTCGTGCGCCACGCCCTCGTCGCCGCCGGCCATGGCCACGAACGGGTCGAGGATCGGCGTCTTGATGAACACCGGGTGCACCGAGTTGCAGCGCACGTTCCAGCCCGCCTTGGCGGCCTCGAGGGCGACGGTCTTGGTGTACATCCAGACGGCCGCCTTGGTGGCGTTATAGGCGCCCATGCCCGGGGCGGCGGCGAGGCCGGCGACCGAGCTGATGTTGATGATCGAGGCGGCGCCCGAGGCGCGCAGATGCGGCATGGCGTGTTTGCAGCCGAGCATGATCGACTCGACATTGACCGCCTGGACGCGGCGCCAGTTCTCCAGCGTATCCTGCTCGGCCCAGACCAGCTGGCCGCCGATGCCGGCGTTGTTGATCAGGATCGACAGCCCGCCCATGGCCGCCACGGCCTGGTCGACCACCGCGACCCAGTCGGCCTCTTCGGTGACGTCGTGGGCGAAGGCGAAGGCCACGCCGGGAATCTCGGCGTTGATCGCTTCGGCGAGGGACCGCGCGCCCTCCAGATTCATGTCGGTGACCGCGACCCGGGCGCCTTCGCGCGCCAGCATCCAGGCCATGGCCTGGCCCAGCCCCCCGGCCGCGCCGGTGATCAGGGCCGCCTTGCCGGCGACGCGGCCGCTCACGTCCGCGCTCCCATGGCGGCGGCGGCCTCGTCGATGAAGCGCGCCATGTCGAGGTCGCGCTGCGTCACCCCGCCGGCGTCGTGGGTGGTCAGGACGATGTCGACGCGGTTGTAGACGTTCGACCACTCCGGATGATGGTCGACCTTGTCGGCCCGCAGGGCGACGCGGGTCATGAAGCCGAAGGCGGCGTTGAAGTCGGCGAAGGCCAGCTTCCGCTCGATGGCGGGGCGCGGCCCCTCATGCGTTCGCCATAAGGGCAGGGCCTTAAGCACCTCGTCCACGTCCAGCCGTTCCGTCATATGTCCGTCCTCATTGCGCACGCACTGCGACCAAGCCGTAACCTGCACGCCGCGTGGCCACAAGACGCCGGATTCCGACACAGGAACGCAGTCCAAAGCTTGAGCGTTACCAACCGTCACCATTGGATTTGGGAGCTCAGGATGGACAATCTGTGGATCGCCGGGCTCGACGCCGCGGACCGCAAGCGGATCGAGCCGCATCTGAACGAGCGTCCCTTCAGCCAGGGGCAGATGCTGTACGACGCCGGTGAGGCGGTGGACGAGGTCTGGTTCCCGATGAGCGGCGTGGTGTCGCTGATGACCCTGATCGACGCCGACCGGATGATCGAGACCGCCGCCATCGGCCGGGAGGGTCTGGTCGGGGTCACCTGCGGGCCGACCAACGCCCGCGCCGCCAGCCGCGCCATCGCCCAGGTCGACGGCGTTTCGGCCTGCTGCCCGGCGGACGTCTTCGCCGACGCCCTCAGCCGCAGCGAGGCCATGCGGATCGCCCTGGCGAAATTCACCGAAAGCCTGTTCGCCCAGGTGCAGCAGGCCGCGGCCTGCAACGCCCAGCACCGGCTGGACGAACGACTGGCGCGCTGGCTGCTGACCATTCACGACCGCGCCGACGCCGACCGCTTCGCCCTGACCCAGCTGGACATCGCCGGCATGCTGGGCGTGCGCCGGGCCACCGTGTCGGAGGTCGGCTCCGTGCTGGAGGACAAGGGTTTGATCCGCCGGGGCCGGGGCTGGGTCGAGGTGCTGGACCGCAAGGCGCTGGAGGGGGCGTCCTGCGGTTGCTACGCCCTGATGCGCGGGGTGATGAAGGATCTCGGCGTCCCGCGCCCCAGCGCCCCGAAGCACTGACCCGAAGGCATCGGGCGGCCGGCGCGCAGGTGCGGCCACGCGGATGGATGACGGCGGCGGCGGGAAACGCTAGACCGCCGGAATGACCGACGCGCCCGCTTCTGACGCCCCCTCCGGCAAGACCTCCTCCTTCGGCTTCCGCGACGTGGACGCGACGGAGAAGGTGCGGATGGTCCGCGGCGTGTTCGACAGCGTGGCCTCGAACTACGACCTGATGAACGACCTGATGAGCGGGGGCGTGCACCGGCTGTGGAAGGACGCGGCGGCGGCGAAGCTGAACCCGCGTCCGGGCGAGACCATCCTCGACGTGGCCGGCGGCACCGGCGACATGGCGCGGCGCTACGCCAGGATGGCGCGGGCGGCCCAGGCGCGGCGGGGGGGCGAGGACGCCTCGGTGATCGTGCTGGACTACAACGCCGAGATGATCATGGCCGGGGTGCAGAAGGGCGGCGAGCCCGAGATGTCGTGGACCGTCGGCGACGCCATGGCCCTGCCGATGCCCGACGCCTCGGTCGACGCCTATTCGATCAGCTTCGGCATCCGCAACGTCGCCGACATCCCCCAGGCCCTCCGCGAGGCCCGGCGTGTGCTCAAGCCCGGCGGGCGCTTCCTCTGCCTCGAGTTTTCACGGCCGACGGCCTCGGCGATCCGCAAGGCCTATGACGCCTGGTCCTTCCACGCCATCCCGCGCATCGGCGGCTGGGTGGCGGGCGACCGCGACAGCTATCAGTACCTCGTCGAGAGCATCCGCCGCTTCCCTGACCAATCGACCTTCAAGGCCATTATCGACGACGCCGGCTTCAGCCGGGTCACGGTGACCAATCTGTCGGGCGGCGTGGCGGCGATCCATCACGGGTGGGCGATCTGAGCCGCCGGATCGACCCGGCCACCCCGCCGCCGCCGCCGGCCACCGTGCCGGTGCGCCGGCCGGTCGAGGCGACCCTGCGCCTGATGAGCTGGGGCTGGGTGCTGGTGCGGCACGACGCCCTTGTCCCGCGCGAGATCACCCCGCTGCTGCCGGTCTGGGTCCGCTGGATCGCCCATCTGCTGCACGCCTTCGCCGGGCGGGAGGGTCGCGACGGCCGCCCCGGTCAGCGGCTGGGCAAGGCGTTCGAACATCTGGGCCCCGTCGCCATCAAACTGGGTCAGGTGCTGGCTACCCGCGCCGACATCTTCGGCGTCGAATTCGCGCGCGACCTCGGCCGGCTCAAGGACGCGCTGGAGCCCTTCCCGCTGGATCAGGCGCGGCGCGAGGTCGAGCGCTCACTCGGCCGACCGGTCGAGAGCCTGTTCACCGATTTCGGCCCGCCGGTCGGCGCCGCCTCCCTGGCCCAGGCCCATCCGGCCTGGCTGGCCGACGGGCGCAAGGTGGCGGTCAAGGTGCTGCGCCCCGGGGTCGAGCGGCGGGTCGCCCAGGGGCTGGATTCGATGCGGCTGGCGGCGCGGCTGGCGGTGCGGTTCGTCGCCCCGGCGCGACGGCTGGAGCCCTCGGCCTTCGTCGAGACCATCGCCCGGGCGTTGCAGCTGGAACTGGACATGCGGCTGGAGGCGGCGGCGGCGTCCGAGCTGAAGGACATAATGGATCGGGCCCGCGACCGCGACGGCGGCCATATGACAGCCCCGGCGGTGGTCTGGGACGGGGTCGGCAAGCGGGTGCTGACCCTGGAGTGGGCCCCGGGCGTGGCCATGACCGATCCGCGGGCCGCCGAACAGCCGGGACTGGACCGCAACGCCCTGGCCGACAATGTGGTCCAGGCCTTCCTGACCCAGGCGCTGGACTACGGCACCTTCCACGCCGACCTGCACGAGGGCAATCTGTTCTGCCATGCGCCGGCCGAGCTGACGGCGATCGATTTCGGCATCGTTGGGCGCCTGGGGCCGGCCGAGCGGCGCTATCTGGCCGAGATTCTCTGGGGCTTCCTGAGCCGCGACTACGACCGCATCAGCCGGGTCCATTTCGAGGCCGGCTATGTCCCGCCCGAGCATTCGGTCGAGGCCTTCGCCCAGGCCCTGCGGGCGGTCGGCGAGCCGGTCATCGGCAAACAGGCGTCGCAGGTGTCGATGGGCCGGCTGCTGGGCCAGTTGTTCGAGATCACCGCCCTGTTCGACATGCATCTGCGGCCCGAGCTGATCCTGCTGCAGAAGACCATGGTCTCGGTCGAGGGCGTGGCCAGAAGGCTGAATCCCGACCACGACCTGTGGGCCGCCTCCCAGCCGGTGGTCGAGCGCTGGATCCGCCGCGAACTGGGCCCCCAGGCCCAGGTGCGCGACGCCCTCGAGGAGGCCCGGGCGACGCTCAAGGCTCTCTCGCGCCAGGTCCAGACCCCGCCGGAAACCCGCACCGTCATCGTCCGCGAGACCCGCACCCCGGCCTGGATGATCGCCGGGGTGACCCTGGCGGTGGCCGCCTCGACCGCCGCCCTTGTTCTGTCGCTTTGGCCCGCCATTCTCTGAGATCAGTCCGGAGACGATCCCATGAAGCCGCTTCTGCTCGCCGCCGCCGTCCTTCTGTTTGCACCTGCCGCCGCCCACGCCCAGGTCGCCGCCGGCGCCCTGCCCAACACCTTCGACCGTCCGGCGATGCCGGTCCAGGCCGTCGAGCCCGTTTCGCCGGCCCCGGCCGCCGCGCCGCTGAACCCGGCCGCCGAGGACACCCTGCGCAAGGTCATCGCCGGGGCCCAGACCGGCGCCATCGACTATACGTTGATGACCGACGACCTCGCCGAAAAGGTCCGTGAGCAGGAGGCGACGGTCACGCCGCTGATCCAGGGCTTCGGCGTGCTGGTCGCGGTCGACTTCTTGGGCAGCCAGGAAGGGATGGACGGCTTCGCCGTCACCTTCGCCGAGGCGGCGACGGAATGGATGATCGCCCTGAACGACGAAGGCAAGATCACTGGCCTGCTGTTCCGTCCCGCCGAATAGGCGTCAATCGTCGCCGGCCGGCCGGCCGCGACCGCTCTTGATCGTCGACCGCTTGGCCTTGCCTTCCAGCCGGCGCTCCTTCGAGGCCCGTGTCGGCCGCGTCGGCACCCGATAGACCGGCGCCACCGAGGCCTTGTCGACCAGCCCCTGCAGCCGTTCGATGGCGTCGGCGCGATTGCGCTCCTGGGTGCGATGGCGGACGGCGGTGATCAGGATCACCCCGTCCAGCGTCAGACGGCTGCCGGCCAGCTTCATCAGCCGCGCCCGCACCGGCTCGGTCAGCGACGGCGAGTTGCGGGCGTCGAACCGCATCTGCACCGCGGTCGAGACCTTGTTGACGTTCTGGCCGCCCGGTCCGCCGGCGCGAAAGAAGCGGAATTCCAGCTCGCTCTCGGGGATGACGGTCATCGCGGCGCCCGTTTCGCCCGCACCACGGCCTGGTCCAGCGCCTGCAGGAAGGCCGAGCGGTCCTTCGCCCCGAACGGCGGCGGGCCCGAGGTGGCGACGCCCATCGACCGCAGATGTTCGCCGACCATCCGCCCGGCGAGGGCCGAGCCGATCGAGTCTGGGGTGAACGGCTGGCCGTTCGACTTCAGCGCCTGGGCCCCGGCCTTGAGGCAGCGGTCGGCGAGCGGGATGTCGGAGGTGATGACGATGTCGCCGGGTCCGGCCCGTTCGGCGATCCAGTCGTCGGCCACGTCGGGCCCGGCGTCGACCAGAACCCGCTCGATCCAGCTTTCGCGCGGGGTGTTGACGAAGGCGTTGGAGACCACGAACACGCCGAGGCCGTAGCGGGCGGCGACGCGATAGACCTCGTCCTTCACCGGACAGGCGTCGGCGTCGATGAAGATGCGGGGCGCGGTCATAAGGTCTTGCTGGCCGTTTTGCCTCGGATTGTCGAGCGGCCGGGGGCCGTGAGCCGCCGCTAGTCCAGCGTCTCCACCGTCAGATTGCCATTGGTGTAGACACAGATGTCCGCGGCTATGGCCATGGCCCGGCGGGCGATCTGTTCGGCGTCCATCCCGGTGTGGTCCAGCAGGGCCCGGCCCGCGGCGAGGGCGAAATTGCCGCCGGAGCCGACGGCGGCCACGCCATGCTCCGGCTCCAGCACGTCGCCGACGCCGGTGACGGTGAAGATCGAGCTCTTGTCGGCCACCAGCAGCATGGCCTCGAGGCGGCGCAGATATCGGTCGGTGCGCCAGTCCTTGGCGAGGTCGACGCAAGCCCGGGCCAGCTGGTCCGGATACTGCTCCAGCTTGACCTCAAGCCGCTCGATCAGGGTGAAGGCGTCGGCCGTGGCGCCGGCGAAACCGGCCAGCACCTTGCCGCCCGCCAGCACCCGGACCTTGCGCGCCGCGCCCTTGACGATGGTCGGGCCCATCGAGACCTGGCCGTCGCCGGCGATCACCGTCCGGCCGTCCTTGCGCACGGCGAGAATGGTGGTGCCGTGCCAGCCGGGAGAAGTCGGATTGTCGTTCGTCATTCGTCTCAAATGGAGACCGGAATGCGGCGGGGCAAGCCGTTTCCTGCGGAAATACAACGGCGCCACGGAACATATTTTCACCAATGTAAGCCATTACACGATCAAGTTATACCCCAAACATCGGCATATGAGGGAAGCGCTGTGCTTCACCGCGTGATCTACTCCAGCGAAGCGATCGGCGCGACCGGAGCCACCACGCTTTCGATCGCCCAGATCCTCGGCGTGTCCGAGCGCAATAACCGGCGCGACCACCTGACCAGCTGCATCATGTTCCACGACGGTCATATCCTGCAGATCGTCGAGGGCGCGCGCGTGGATGTCGATCGGCTGATCCGTCGACTGCTGGACGACCCGCGCCATTCGGGACTGAAGATCCTCAGCGATGCGCCGATCAACGCCCGCCGCATCAACGAGCCGATCGTCCTGTACAGCGACCCGGCCGCCCTGCTTGACCGGGCCGGTCTCGAATCCCTGTCCCGGGTGACGGCGAACGAGGTCGAGGCGCTGCTGGAATTCCGCGACGCCGCGTGACGCGAGGCGGCGGACCCCGTAACGGGGACGGGTGAGCTTTTCCGACGACGAGATCGAGCGCTACGCGCGCCACCTGGTGCTGGCCGAGCTCGGCGGCCCCGGCCAGCAGCGGCTGAAGGCGGCCCGCGTCGCCCTCGTCGGCCTGGGCGGCGTCGGGTCGCCAGCAGGCCTTTACCTGGCCGCCGCGGGCGTCGGGGGGCTGCGCCTCATCGACCCCGACATCGTCAGCCTTTCCAATCTGCAGCGCCAGATCGCCTTTTCCAACGCCGATATCGGCCAGTCCAAGGTCGAGGCCGGCGGTCGGCGGCTGGAAGCGATGAACCCCCACGTCTCCGTCGAGCCCGCCGCTGAGCGCCTCACCCCCGACACCGCCGGCCGGTTGCTGGCGGACTGCGACCTCGTCATCGACGGCACGGACGATTTCGACACCCGGTTCGCGGTCAACGCCGCCTGCGTCGCCGCCGGGATTCCGTTGGTCTCCGGGGCGCTGGGGCGGTGGAGCGGCCAGGTCGGGGTGTTCACCGGCCGGCCCTGCTATCGCTGCCTCGTGCCCGAGACCCCGCCCGAAGCCGAAACCTGCGCCCGCGTCGGCGTGGTCGGGGCGCTGGCCGGGGTGGTTGGCGCCATGGCGGCGCTGGAGGCGATCAAGCTGATCACCGGCGCGGGCGGGGCCCTGACCGGCCGGCTGCTGCTCTACGACGGCCTCGCCGGAACCGCGCGCACCGTCGCCGTCGCCGCCGATCCGGCCTGCCCGGTGTGCGGGCGACGGTGACCTCGACCTAGCGTCTCCGACCTGACCGACTCCCGGCCAGTATGGCCGTCTTTCGCGCCGCCAGTTCGCTCGGGGGCAGGGGGGTCCAGGTCGGGCGCGTCGTGACCCAGGCCGATGTATGCTCGACCAGCAGCCAGATGCTGTTGAGGGCGAAAAAGCGTCGGTCGAGGGCTTCGATGACATCGGGAATATCCCCGAACCCACCGCTTTCGACCGTCCTTCTGCGCAGGGCGGGATCACGATCCATCGCGTGGCGGAACTCTTCGAAGATTTCGAGGAATTCGCTCGCCTCCATGGCCTTCAGCCCTTCGGCGATGAAGTCGAGCACGCGGGGGCGAAGTCCGGAATTCCCGGCAAACTGGGCGTGGCCCCCATTCGAGACCTGCGCACGGTAATAGTCGACGAAATAGCACCGCCACGCATCCGGAGCGACTTCCTCCAGCCCCAGTCCGGCGTCCTGGCGGCACCAGTTGCAGAAGTCGATGCAGGCTTGAACCGGCGCATAGCTGTCGGTTCCTGGCCCGACGTCCCGGACGTCCACCAGAATGTCGGGTGCGAGCACGGCGGTCGCCGCCTTCGATTTGCCCGGCATCAGCAGCGAGATCAGCGAACTGAACATGAAGATCCTCCGGTTCACGGGACTCCCTCCTTACAGCATCGCCGGGATCACCCGGTCGGGCGGGCGGTGGCCGTTCTGGAAGGTCAGGATGTTGACGATGACCCGGTCGCCCATGTCCTGACGGGCCTCGATCGTCGCCGAGCCGAGGTGGGGCAGCAGCACGACATTGGCGTGGCCCGGCAGTCCCGGATGGATAGCCGGCTCGTGCTCATAGACGTCCAGGCCGACGCCGGCGATGGCGCGGCGGGCCACGGCGTCGGCCAGCGCCGCCTCGTCGATCAGCTCGCCGCGGGCGGTGTTGATCAGCAGGGCATGCGGCTGCAGACGCGCCAGTCGTTCGGTCGACAGCAGGTGGTGCGTCTCTTTCGTCGCCGGGCAGTTCAGCGAGATGATGTCCATCCGCGCCAACATCTGGTCCAGATCGTCCCAGTATGTGGCCCCCAGCTCCTCGGCGATCATGTCGGGCACCGGTTTGCGGTTGTGGTAGTGGACCTGCATGCCGAAGGCCTTCGCCCGCCGCGCCAGCGCCTGGCCGATGCGGCCCATGCCGACGATCCCCAGCCGCTTGCCCCACAGCTTGCGTCCGGTCATCCAGGTCGGGGTCCAACCCTCGAACCGGCCCTCGGCCACGACCTGCGCGCCCTCGACGATACGGCGGCTGACGGCGAGGATCAGGCCCATGGCGAGATCGGCCGTGTCCTCGGTCAGGACGCCGGGTGTATTGGTGACGATCAGCCCCCGGCCGACCGCCGCCTCGACGTCGATGTGATCCACCCCGGCCCCGAAATTGGCGATCATCTTCAGTTGCGGACCCGCTGCGGCGATCAATTTGGCGTCGATGGCGTCGGTGATGGTCGGCACCAGCACATCGGCGCGCGCCACCGCCGCCTCCAGCGCCGCCCGGTCCATCGGCGTGTCGGTCAGGTTCAGCTCGGCGTCGAACAGTTCGCGCAGCCGCGTCTCGACCGCGTCCGGCAGCCGTCTGGTTAACACGACCTTAAGCCTGGGCGCGGACATTCAAAGCCTTCAATACCGTGGATCCCTGCGTGTCTAGCAAAGCTCGCCCCCGCTTCCAAAGCCTTCGAAGGCTGGCTGCGACGATCGTCGTCGTCGGCGCCGCCGTGCTGGCCGGGGCCTTCCAGACCATGCCAGACGGCCGTCCGACGCCCAGCGGCCAGCCGGTGCCGCGCTGGCTGTCGCTGAAGTCGTCCGAGGTCCATGCCCGCTTCGGCCCCGGCCTCGACCACCGCATCCTGTGGGAATACCGCGTGTCCGGCCTGCCGGTGCAGGTGATCGCCGAGACGACTGAATGGCGCAAGATCTGCGATCCCCAAGGCGCGGTCGCCTGGGTCCATCGCAGCGTCGTCTCCGGCCGGCGCAGCGTGTTCAACGCCTCGGCGGCGGAAGTGCCGATCCATGCGGGCCGCTCCGATTCCTCGCCCGTGCGGGCCCGGCTGTCGCCCCGCTCCCTCGTGACCCTGGACGAATGCGAGGATGGCTGGTGCCGTGTCGGGGCGCGCCGCCTGAGAGGCTGGGTGCGCCAGTCGGCCGTGTTCGGGACCCAGGACCGGCCGCTGTGCAATGCCGCCCGCCCGGCGGGGACCGGCCGCCGCTGAGTCCGCCCGGCGACGGGGATGGTTGAGCCCGCCCGCGCGGTCGTGTAACCCGACGGCCACACCGGCCCCAAACCGCGCCCCGCGCGACTGGCCGCCCGAGAAGCGAGCGTCCGTTGACTGAATCGAAATTCCCGTCGTCGTTCGACTATCAGGCGCTGCTGGCCTCAGGCCGCGGCGAACTGTTCGGCGAGGGCAATGCGAAACTGCCCGCCCCGCCGATGCTGATGTTCGACCGCATCACCACGATCAATGCGGACGGCGGCGCCCACGGCAAGGGCTATGTCGAGGCCGAGCTGGATATCCATCCGGACCTCTGGTTCTTCCAGTGCCATTTCATCGGCGATCCGGTCATGCCCGGCTGTCTCGGGCTCGACGCCATGTGGCAGCTGGTCGGCTTCTATCTGGGCTGGATCGGCGGCCCCGGTCGCGGCCGGGCGCTGGGCGTCGGCGAAGTCAAATTCACCGGCCAGGTGACGCCGGACGTCAAGAAGGTGGTCTACAAGATCGACCTCAAGCGGGTCATCAACCGCCGGCTGGTCATGGGCATCGCCGACGGGGTTCTGGAAGCCGACGGCGTCCCCATCTATACGGCTGCGGACATGCGCGTCGGCCTGTTCGGCGCGACGGAACCCGTCGCCGGCTGACCCCATTCAAAGACCGCGGACAACGCGGCGTTTCAGAGTTCAAGAAGGAAGCACCATGCGGCGTGTCGTCGTCACCGGACTGGGTATCGTCTCCTCCATCGGCACCGGCCAGGACGAGGTCGCCGCCTCGCTGCGCGAGGCGAAATCGGGCGTCAAATCCGCGCCGGACCATATCCAGCACGGCTTCCGCTCGCAGGTCTGGGCCCCGCCCTCGCTGGGGGTGACGGCCGAGGACTGGGCCCCGCTGGTCGACCGCCGCGCCGCCCGTTTCCTCGCCAACGGCACCGCCTGGGGCCATATCGCCTTCGATGAGGCGCTGAAGGACTCGGGCATGACGGCCGAGGAGATCCAGTCCGACCGCATCGGCGTCATCGTCGGCGAGGGCGGCCCCTCGACCCAGATCATCCTCCAGGCCGCCGCGACCACGGTCGAAAAGGGCTCGCCCAAGCGCATCGGCCCGTTCGCCGTGCCCAAGGCCATGGCCTCGGGCCCCTCGGCCGTGCTGGCCACCTGGTTCCAGCTCAAGGGCATCAACTATTCGATCAGCTCGGCCTGCGCGACCAGCGCCCACTGCATCGGCGCGGCCGCCGAACAGATCGCCTGGGGCAAGCAGGACGTGATCTTCGCCGGCGGCTGCGAGGACATCGACTGGTCGATGTCCAACATGTTCGACGCCATGGGCGCCATGTCGTCCAACTTCAACGACACCCCCGACAAGGCCAGCCGGGCCTATGACAAGGACCGCGACGGCTTCGTCATCGCCGGCGGCGCAGGCATCGTGGTGCTGGAAGAATACGAGCGGGCCGTGGCGCGCGGCGCGACCATCTACGCCGAGGTCACCGGCTATGGCGCCAATTCCGACGGCTATGACATGGTCGCCCCCTCGGGCGAAGGCGCCGAACGCTGCATGAAGATCGCCCTCGAAATGGCCGGCAACCCCCGCATCGACTATCTGAACCCGCACGGCACCTCGACGCCGGTCGGCGACAGCAAGGAGATGGGCGCGGTGCGCAACGTCTTCGGCGACGACCTGCCGATGATCTCCTCGACCAAGTCGCTGACCGGCCATTCGCTGGGCGCGGCGGGGGCGCAGGAGGCGATCTACTGCCTGCTGATGATGAAGCACGGCTTCGCCGCCGAAAGCGCCCACATCGAAAACCTCGACCCCGAGTTCGAGGGCATGCCGATTCTGCGGGAACGCCACGACGGCGAGCTGAAACACGTCATGTCCAACAGCTTCGGCTTTGGCGGAACGAACGGCACGCTGATCCTCAGCAAGGTGTAGGGCAACCGCTTCGGCGGGACGGCGCTATAGTCGCTCTCTGACGCGAGGAGCCGTTCCTGACCTTCGATCCCTACATCCTGTTCCTGCTCGGCCTCGGGGCCGTGGTCCTGCTGGTGTCCTGGGCGCCGGTGGGGCTGAAGCGCGTGCCGCTGACCCTGGCCATCCTGTGCGTGGCCCTCGGCGTGCTGATCTTCAGCACCGGCCTGCTGTCGTTCAATCCCGATCCGCGCACCTGGGACACGGCGACCGAACGGCTGACCGAGCTGGTGGTCATCATCAGCCTGATGGGGGCGGGGCTGAAACTCGACCGTCCGGTCGGCTGGCGCAGATGGTCGACGACCGTGCGACTTCTGGCCATCGCCATGCCGCTGACCATCGGGGCCGTGGCGTGGCTGGGATTCGCCGGATTGGGATTCAGTCTTGCCATGGCTCTGCTGTTCGGGGCCAGCATGGCGCCGACCGATCCGGTGCTGGCGGCCGATGTCCAGGTCGGGCCGCCGCGCTCCGGCGACGAAGACGAGGTCCGCTTCGGCCTGACCTCCGAGGCCGGCCTCAACGACGCCCTCGCCTTCCCCTTCGTCCACCTCGCCATCCTCGCCGCGGCCGGCGGACTGGCCACCCAGTCCGGCCTGACCGACTGGTTCACCATCAAGGTCGGCTGGAAGCTGCTGGCCGGCCTCGGCGCCGGGGTGCTGATCGGCAAGGGGCTCGGCTATCTGCTGTTCCGCAGCCGCCGCGGCCTGTCGAAGCTGGCCGACGGCCTGATCGCCCTCGCCGCCACGCTGATCACCTATTCGCTCACCGAGATGGTCCACGGCTACGGCTTCCTCGCCGTCTTCGTCTGCGCCGTGATGATCCGCAGCTCCGAGCGGGACCATGAGTTCCATCAGGAGATGCACGACTTCTCCGACCAGATCGAACGGCTGCTGATGATGCTGCTGCTGGTGCTGTTCGGCGGCGCCCTGGCCAACGGCCTGCTGGACAGCCTGACCTGGACCGACGCCCTGATCGGCCTCGCCGTGGTCTTCGTCGTCCGGCCGGTCGCCGGCCTGATCGCCATGACCGGCTCGGGCCAGCCGTGGCGCGAGCGGCTGTTGCTGGCCTTCCTCGGCATCCGCGGCGTCGGCTCGGTCTATTACCTCGCCTACGGCATCAACCACGGCGATTTCGGCGACAGCGAGCGGCTGTGGGCCGTGGTCGGCTTCATCATTGTCGTCTCGGTCCTCGTCCACGGCGTCACGGCGACGCCGCTGCTGGCCCGGCTGGCGCGACGCCGCGAGGCGGAGGCCGACGCGGCCTGACGCTTCCCCCCGAAAGCCGGCGCTGCTAACCCTCGGCGCAAGGCCTCAGGCCAATCAGACCGGCCTCAAGCAGCGAGCAACCGCGTTGCGAGCGTTAGGCCACTAAAGGGAGACGGACCATGGCGAGCGAGAGCGGCTGGAACATGCCCACGGGCGAACTCATGAAGGGCAAGAAGGGCCTCATCATGGGGGTCGCCAACAGCAACTCCATCGCCTGGGGCATCGCCTCCCAGCTGGCGGCCCAGGGCGCCGAACTGGCCTTCACCTACCTCGGCGAGGGGCTGGAGCGCCGCGTCCGGCCGCTGGCCGAAAGCGTCGGCGCCAAACTGCTGATCCAGGCCGACGTCACCGACGACGCCTCGATGGACGCCGCCTTCGCCGAGCTGGAAAAGGCCTTCGGCACGATCGATTTCGTCGTCCACTCGGTCGCCTTCGCCAACAAGGACGAGCTCAAGGGCAGTTTCGTCGACAACACCAGCCGCGACAGCTTCCTGCTGGCCATGAACATCTCGGCCTTCAGCTTCGTCGATGTGGCCAAACGGGCGTCGAAGCTGATGCCCAACGGCGGCTCGCTGGTGACCATGACCTATCTCGGCTCCGAGCGGGCCATTCCCAACTACAACACCATGGGCGTGGCCAAGGCGGCGCTGGAGGCGGCGACCCGCTACATCGCCCGCGACCTGGGGCCGAAGGGCATCCGCTGCAACGCCATCTCGGCCGGAGCCATGCGCACCCTGTCGCTGGCCGGCATCTCGGGCGGCCGCGGCATGATCGCCCAGGGCCGGGCCATGTCGGCGATGAAGGAGGACACCTCGATGGAGGGCGTCGCCGGCGCCGCCCTGTGGCTGTGCTCCGACCTCGGCCTGTCGACCACCGGCGAGGTCATCCACGTCGACGCCGGCTTCCACATGATGGGCCTGCCGGACGGCGAGGAGGGCTGAGGCCCTCCCTTACCGCCCCAACGCCGCCCGCTGCATCGCGAACAGTTCGCCACAACCGCCCTCGGCCAGCTGGAACAGGCGGTCGAACTCGGCCCGGGTGAAGCCGCGCTTCTCGCCGGTCGCCTGGATCTCGACGATGGTGCCCGAGCCGGTCAGGACGAAGTTGGAATCGGCCTCGGCGGTGGAATCCTCCTCATAGTCGAGGTCCAGCACCGGCTGGTCGGCGCACACGCCGCAGCTGATGGCCGCGACCTGGTCGAGGATCGGGTCGGTCTTCAGCACCCCCTCGGCGCGCAGGTAGTCGAAGGCCGAGGCCATGGCGACCCAGGCCCCCGTGATGGCCGCCGTGCGGGTGCCGCCGTCGGCCTGGACCACGTCGCAGTCCAGCACCACCTGACGCTCGCCCAGCGCCTTGAGGTCGACCACGGCGCGCAGGGAGCGGCCGATCAGCCGCTGGATCTCCTGCGTCCGGCCGGTCTGCTTGCCCGCCGCCGCCTCGCGCCGGCCGCGGGTGTGGGTGGCGCGCGGCAGCATGCCGTATTCCGCCGTGACCCAGCCCTGCCCCTTGCCGCGCATCCAGCCGGGCACATTCTCCTCGACCGAGGCGGTCACCAGCACCTTCGTATGGCCGAAGGTGACGAGGCAGGAACCCTCGGCGTAGCGGTTGACCCCGGTTTCCAGCGTCACGGCGCGGAGCTGGTCGGGGGCGCGTTCGGAGGGGCGGGCGGCGGTCATGATCGATTTCCTTGGCATTATTGCCGCTTGGTGGGGACGGCCGGGCTGCTTATCCTGAAACCGTGAGCCTGTATTCCCCCCTGTCCGCGCCTTCCGCCGTCCGGCTGCGCCCGGCCGCCCCGGGAGCACGCCCGTGACCAGTTTCGCCGGCTCGCCCTTCGGCGGTCCCTCCCTGAGCCTGCCGGCCCTCGACGAACGCGCCCGCGACATCTTCCGCCGCATCGTCGAAAGCTATCTGCAGACCGGAGAGCCGGTCGGCTCGCGCACCCTGTCCCTGACCGGGGTGGCCCTCTCGCCGGCCTCGATCCGCAACACCATGCAGGACCTGACCCTCGCCGGTCTGCTGGGCTCGCCGCACAGTTCGGCCGGGCGCATTCCGACCCACGCCGGCCTGCGGCTGTTCGTCGACGGCCTGCTGGAGATCGGCGACATCGGGGCCGAGGAGCGGCGCGAGATCGACGCCCGCCTCGCCGGCAGCGGCCGCAATTTCGAGGAGGCGCTGAACGAGGCCTCGTCCCTGCTCTCGGGGCTGGCCGGCGGGGCCAGCATCGTCGCCAGCCCGATCCGCGAGGCCGGGGTCAAACACGTCGAATTCGTCGCCCTTGGCCGCGACCAGGCCCTCGCCGTGCTGGTCGCCGACGACGGCACCGTCGAGAACCGGCTGATGCCGCTCAAGGCCGGGGTCACCCCCTCGACCCTGCAGGAGGCGTCCAACTTCCTCAACGCCCGGCTCAAGGGCCGCCCGCTGCACGAGGCGCGCACCGAGATGCGCACCGAACTGGACGCCGCCCGCCGCGAGCTGAACGAGACCGCCGCCCGCCTCGTCGAGGACGGCATGGCCGCCTGGTCCGGCGGGGCCGAGCGCGAACGGGCCCTGATCGTGCGCGGCCGGGCCAATCTGCTGCACGATCGGGAGACCGCCGAGGATCTGGAGCGGGTCCGCATCCTGTTCGACGATCTGGAGCAGAAGGAACAGCTGATCGGCCTGCTGGACGGGGTGTCCACGGCCCAGGGGGTGCGCATCTTCATCGGCGCGGAAACACGGTTGTTTTCGCTTTCGGGTTCCGCCGTGATCGCGGCGCCCTATATGACGGGCCGTCAGCGGGTTCTCGGCGCCATCGGCGTCATCGGCCCCGCGCGGCTGAACTATGCCCGTGTCATACCGTTGGTGGACTATACCGCCCGGGTGCTGGGCCGGATTCTGGACGGACAAGAGACTTGAGCGACATTCACGACGACACCCCGACCTCCGAGGAACTGGCCGCCGACATCGGCGAGGCGGACGGCTATGGCGAGCCGGACGATGGTCTCGGGCCCATCGACGCCCTGATCGCCGAGCGCGACCAGTGGAAGGACCGCGCCCTGCGCGCCGTCGCCGAGGCCGAGAACACGAAGAAGCGCGCCGAGCTGTCGAACAACGACGCCCGCGCCTACGCCATCCAGAAATTCGCCCGCGATCTGCTGGGCGTGGCCGACAATCTGGAGCGCGCCCTGCAGGCCGCGCCCAAGGACGCCGACGCCGGCGAGGCCGGTCTGGTGACCGGTCTGGAGCTGACCCAGAAGTCGCTGCTGTCGGCCTTCGAGGCCAACAACCTCAAGCGCGTCGCGCCCGAAGCCGGCGAGCCCTTCGATCCGCATTTCCACCAGGCGATGATGGAGCAGCCGTCCGACACGGTCCAGGGCGGCCAGGTGATCCAGACCCTGCAGGCCGGCTACGCCCTGTTCGGCCGCACCGTCCGCCCCGCCATGGTGGTGGTCGCCGCCAAGGGCTCCGGCGCGGCGGCCGGGAACGCGGCCTATGCCAAGGCGATGGACTCCGACGGCGGCAATTTCGACGGCACGGCGTAAGCGTTCGCCGTTCCTCCCCCTTTGGGGGAGGGGGACCGCGTAGCGGTGGAGGGGGCCTGCTCCCGACACCGGCGGATGGGTCCAGCCCCCTCCACCACCCTTCAGGCGGTCCCCCTCCCCCTCCGCTTCGCTCGGGGGAGGATTATTTCAACCGCGCCTCAAACAGCGCCAGCAGCTTCGACCACCCGTCCGCGGCGTCAGCGGGCCGGTAGCTGTCGCGATAATCCGCGTGAAAGCCGTGCGGCGCCCCCGGATAGACCTCGATCCGGCTGTCCGTCTGGCTGGCCCGTTGCAAGGCCGCCCGCATGGCCTCGACGCTGGCCAGCGGAATGCCCCGGTCGGCCTCGCCGTACAGGCCCAGCACCGGGGCCTTGAGGTCGCCCGCGATATCGACCGGCCACGGCTGGCCGGCCGCGATCTGGTCCGGCGTGGCGTCGGCCGCCGGGGCCAGACGGCCGTACCAGGCCACCCCGGCGTCAATGGCGGCGAAGCGGGCGGCGGCCTGCCACACCACCTTGCCGCCCCAGCACCAGCCGGTGATCCCGACCTTGTCGGCGTCAGCCCACAGCTGCTGGCTGGCCCAGTCGAGGGTGGCGGCGACATCGCCCATCACCTGCTCGTATCCGGCCGCGGCGACGATCTCCTGGACCCGCGCCATCTCGGCCCCCGCCGGGTCCGCGACCCGGACAAAGAAGGCCGGAGCGACCGCCGCATAACCCTCTTTCGCCAGCCGGCGGCAGATGTCGCGGATGTATTCGTGGACGCCGAAGATCTCGGACACCACCACCACCACGGGGAACGGCCCGTCGCCTTCGGGCCGGGCGATGTAAGCCGGCAGGTCGAAGCCGTCGGGGGCCGGATAGGACACGTTCGCTGTCGCCAGTCCGTCCGCCGGCGTGGTCACCGGGCTGGCCTGGGCCGCCAGGGCGGCCGGCGCATAGCCGGCGAAGAACAACCCGCCGAGGCCGCCCGTGGCGAGGGCGCGTCGGCTGAAGCGGAAATCGTCGGGCTGGGCCCCTTCGGGTCGGACGAGGTCTGGCATGGAGCCTCCGGCGGGCAAAGCGGGACAGTGGCCCGGGGTGTCCGGGGCGTCGAGTCACGGGGCAGTGATGAGGGGCCAGGGGCCCGGGGCTAAGGGCTAGGGGGAAGCGAGAGGCCAGGTCGGCCCAATCTCTGCCTAATCCTTAGACCCTAGCCCCTGGCCCCTGCCCCGCCCGCCGCAGCGTCAAATTCATCCGCCCCCCGCCCGCGATCAGCCCCGACGAGCCCGCCAGAATCCGGTCGATCCCGTGCCGCGCCAGCCGCGCCGACCCGGTCAGGGCGCAGATGTCGCCCGAGGTCAGCTTCACCGACCGGGTCGGCCCGCCCTCCGCCGCGCCGAAGCGGAACACCGCCGTATCGCCCAGCGAGATCGACAGCACCGGCGCCGCCCGGTCCGCCTCGTCGAGATCCTGGTGCAGCCCCATCCGCGCCCCGTCGCGATACAGATTGACCAGACAGGCGTCCGGCGGCTCCGGCCAGCCGGTCAGCTCATGCCACAGGGCCGGCAATCGGTCCGGCATCGGCGGCCACGGCTCGCCGGTCACGGGATGAACCGGCTGATAGCGATAGCCGCCGCGGTCCGAGACCCAGCCCAGCGGCCCCAGATTGCTCATCCGCACCGAGAACGGCCGGCCGGTCCGGGTCGTCGGCTGGTAGAAGGGGGCGCTCTCGACCGCCGCCAGCACCGCGTCGCGCAGCCCGGCCTGCTCGTCCGGCGACAGCGCCCCCGGCCATAGCCGGAAGCCTTCCAGCCCGGTGTCGATCTCGCGCGGCGCCAAGGCTCAGCGGGTCAGATAATAGTCGGCGATGCGGCAGACGTTGATGTTCTCGCGCAGCAGCGTCTGGCCCCCGGCCAGCCCGGCGCGCAGGTCGTAGAGGCAGCCGCCGGACCCGTCGTCGATCGTCACCGGCACGCTGGCCCCGCTGGCCACGGGCCGTCCCGCCAGCAGGTCCGCGCCGAAGGCGCCGGTGCGGACGTCGGCGGCTTGCAGCGTCTGCAGCGCGACGCCGGTCTGGTTATGAATGCGGACGCGCCGGTTCTGGCCGTCGTTCGACGGCTCCTGCGTCGCCGAGGCGGCGCCGACAAGGGCGGCCACGCCGAGCGAGGCGGCGACCAGGGCGGCGGTGACAGGTCTCCGGGCGAACATCGGCCCCTCCTTCTGGCCGGCCCCGCTGACAGGGCCTCCACGGCCATTATAGACCCATGCGCGCTTCGTGACACACCTGACGGAGACTGACGCTGAATCGCGATCAGGCCTTGCAGGCGGGGGCCAGTTTCCCATATCCGCGACAGCCGCCGGAAAACCCCGCAGATCGTGGGGCTTTGCGACGGAACCGTACATTTGACCCAAGACCCTGACATCAGGGGCGGTCACGCGCGGCGCTTCGCTTTAAAAGGCCGCCGCACCGCCCGCTGACATGGAGTGAAAGACCAAAACATGGCCAAGATCATCGGCATCGACCTGGGCACGACGAACTCGTGCGTCGCCGTCATGGACGGCAAGAACCCCAAGGTCATCGAGAACGCGGAAGGCAACCGCACGACCCCCTCGGTCGTCGCCATCCAGGACAATGGCGAGGTGCTGGTCGGCCAGCCCGCCAAGCGTCAGGCCGTGACCAACCCGACCAACACCTTCTTCGCCATCAAGCGCCTGATCGGCCGCGCCTTCTCCGACCCCGTCGTGGCGAAGGACAAGGACATGGTGCCCTATGAGATCGTCAAGGGCCCGACCGGCGACGCCTGGGTCAAGGCTCACGGCAAGGACTATTCGCCCCAGCAGGTCTCGGCCTACACCCTCGGCAAGATGAAGGAGGCCGCGGAGGCCTACCTTGGCGAGACCGTCACCCAGGCCGTCATCACCGTCCCCGCCTATTTCAACGACGCCCAGCGTCAGGCGACCAAGGACGCCGGCAAGATCGCCGGCCTCGAGGTCCTGCGCATCATCAACGAGCCGACTGCGGCCGCCCTCGCCTATGGGCTGGACAAGAACGACGGCCAGAAGATCGCCGTCTATGACCTCGGCGGCGGCACCTTCGACGTCTCGATCCTCGAGATCGGCGACGGCGTGTTCGAGGTGAAGTCGACCAATGGCGACACCTTCCTCGGCGGCGAGGACTTCGACCTGCGTCTGGTCGACTACCTGGCCGACGAGTTCAAGAAGGAGCAGGGCGTCGACCTGCGCTCCGACAAACTGGCCCTGCAGCGCCTGAAAGAAGAGGCTGAAAAGGCCAAGAAGGAACTGTCCTCGGTCACCCAGTACGAGGTCAATCTGCCGTTCATCACCATGAACGCCTCGGGCCCGCTGCACCTGAACATCAAGCTGTCGCGCGCCAAGCTGGAAGCCCTCGTCGACGACCTCGTCGCCCGCACCATCGAGCCCTGCGCCAAGGCGCTGAAGGACGCGGGCATGAAGGCCTCGGACATCGACGAGGTGGTGCTGGTCGGCGGCATGACCCGCATGCCCAAGGTCCAGGAGGCCGTGAAGGCCTTCTTCGGCAAGGAGCCGCACA
>JAHJNW010000023.1 GCA_018820665.1 Alphaproteobacteria bacterium
GCCCGCGCCGCCGGCCCCGCCGGCCCCGCCGGCTCCGCCTCCCCCGCCGCGCGTCCAGGACGGCACGCGGATCACGATCACGGACGGGGGGCGGACCCGGGTCTACCATTCGGTGGAGGAGATGGATCCGGAGACCCGCCGCGCCTACGAGCAGTCCAGGGAGGAGGCCGCGGCGGCGCGGGTGGAGGCGGCCGAGGCGAGGGAGCAGGCGCGCGCCGCCCGGGCCGAAGGCGCCCGCGCCCGGGCCCAGGCTACCGAAGCCCGTGTCCACGCAACGGCCGCCCGGGAGGAGGCCCGCCACGCCATGGCGCGGGCCCTGGTCGAAATGGCCAGGGGCGCGGAGGAGATGCGCCGCGGTGCGAACGAGATGCGGGAAGAAGCCCGCCGCCTGCGCGATCCGGCCTATCGGGCGCGGCAGATCGAGGAGAACCGGGCGCGGGGCAGCATCGTCACCGACGCCGAGCTGATCGCCCTGTCCCGGCGTCTGCCACAGCAGGCCGACGAGATGGAGCAGCAGGCCCGGCGGATGCGGGAGCAGGCCGCCGACCGGACCTGAAGCCGATCAGGCCCCGCTTCGGCGGGGCCTTTTGCTTATGACCGGGCCGAGTCCCACCAGCGGACCGCGTCGGCGTCGCGGGCGCTGAGGTCGGGGTAGGCGGGGTCCGAGCCGACGTCCGGCACGCGGCGCCAGGAGCGGGCGCATTTCGGATGGTCGGCGAGGCGGACCTCGACCGTGACGGCGTCGCCGCCGGTCTTCAGCTCGGCGCCCGAGGTGCGGAACACCTCGGCGGGGTCGAGGCCCTTGAACGGGGCGAAGGCGTCGGCCGGGCCGGCGACCACGGGCCAGGCGTCGAGGGCGCCGCCGATGATCTTGTCGCGACGGGCGGCTTCCAGAGCCTCGTTGACGACCTCGAGCACCGTTTCGACCTTGGCCCAGCGCGCGGCCTCGGCCGGATTGCGCCAGTCGTCCGGCGTCTCCGGAATGACCCGGGCGCAGTTGGAGCCGGCGTCGGGGAAGCGGGTGGTCCAGGCCTCTTCCATGGTGAAGGGGGTCAGCGGGGCCAGCCAGGCGGTCAGGCGCAGGAAGATCTCATGCATGACCGTGCGGGCGGCGCGACGGCGGATCGCGTCGGGCCGGTCGCAGTAGAGGCTGTCCTTGCGGATGTCGAAATAGAGGGCCGAGAGGTCGTTGGAGCAGAACTCCAGCACCGGGCGGACGACGTCCTGGAAGCGGTATTCGGCGTAGGCCTTGCGCACCTGGCCGTCGAGCTCCCACAGCCGGTGCAGGACGAAGCGTTCCAGCGGCGGCATCTGGTCGAGGGGCAGGCGTTCGGCCTCGTCGAAATCGGCCAGGGCGCCGAGCAGGTAGCGGACGGTGTTGCGCAGCTTGCGATAGGCGTCGACCGTGGTCTGGAGGATCTGCTTTCCGATCCGCTGGTCCTCGGCGTAGTCCACCAGCGAGACCCACAGACGCAGGATGTCGGCGCCGGATTCCTTGATGATGGTCGCGGGGTCGGTGGTGTTGCCCTTCGACTTGGACATCTTCTCCCCGTTCTCGTCCTGGGTGAAGCCATGGGTCAGGACGGCGTCATATGGGGCGCGGCCGCGGGTGCCGGCGCCTTCGAGAAGATTGGACTGGAACCAGCCGCGGTGCTGGTCCGAGCCTTCGAGATAGAGGTCGGCGGGCCAGTGCGACGGGCGGTCGCCGGCATAGCCGTGAGCCGGGTCGCGGGCCTCGAGGGTGAAGGCGTGGGTGCAGCCGGAGTCGAACCAGACGTCGAGGATGTCCTGGATCTTCTCGTAACGCTGCGGGTCGTGGGCGCCGAGGAAGTCGGCGTCGGGACGGTCGAACCAGGCGTCGGCGCCGCCTTCAGTGACGGCAGCGAGGATGCGGGCGTCGACCTCGGGGTCGTGCAGCGGCTGGCCGGTTTCCTTGTCGACGAACATGGCCAGCGGCGTGCCCCAGGCGCGCTGGCGGCTGATCAGCCAGTCGGGCCGGCCCTCGACCATGGAGCGGATGCGATTGCGACCGGCCTCGGGGTGGAAGGCGGTCTTGTCGATGGCCTCCAGCGCCCGCTCGCGCAGGGTGCCGTCGTCGTCGAGCGGCGTATCCATGCGGATGAACCACTGGGGCGTGTTGCGGAAGATGATCGGGGCCTTGGAGCGCCAGCTGTGGGGATAGGAATGCTCCAGCCGGCCGCGCGCCAGCAGGTTGCCGGCCTCGATCAGTTTTTCCATGACCGCGCCGTTGGCGGGGCCGAATTTGCCGGTCTTCTTGCCCTCGGTCTCCAGCACCTTGAGGCCGGCGAAGAGGGGGACGGCGGGGTAGTAGGCGCCGTCGGGGTCGACGGTGTCGGGCACCTCGTGATGGCCGTGGGCCTTCCACACCTCGAAGTCGTCGGCGCCGTGGCCGGGGGCGGTGTGGACGAAGCCCGTGCCGGCGTCGTCGGTGACGTGGTCGCCGGCCAGCAGGGGCACGGAGAAGCCGTAGCCCGACGACAGGGCGGCCAGCGGATGGGCGCATTCGAGGCCCGAGGGGTTCAGGTCGTCGACGCGGGTCCAGGTCGCGATCTTGGCGGCCTTGAAGACCTCTTCGGCCAGTTTGTCGGCGAGGATCAGCCGGTCGCCGGGTTTGGCCCAGGGCTCGAACTCAAGCCCCTCTTCCATGGCCGTGACCTCATAGAGGCCGTAGGCGATCTCGGGGCCGTAGCTGATGGCGCGGTTGGCCGGGATGGTCCAGGGCGTGGTGGTCCAGATGACGATCGACGGATTGGCGTGGCGGAAGGCCAGCAGGTCGTCGGGGTGGTCGTCGGTCGCGCAGGTGACGGGGAATTTGACCCAGATCGTCGGGCTGACGTGGTCGTGGTATTCGATCTCGGCGTCGGCCAGGGCGGTACGCTCGACCGGCGACCACATGACGGGCTTGGAGCCGCGATAGAGCTGGCCCGAGTTCTTGAACTTGTGAAATTCGGCGACGATGGCGGCTTCGGTGGTGAAGTCCATGGTGGCGTAGCGGTGGTCCCAGTCGCCGAGCAC
>JAHJNW010000024.1 GCA_018820665.1 Alphaproteobacteria bacterium
CACCATCCTTCGGATGGTCCCCCTCCCCCTTTGGGGGAGGAATGCGGAACGGCCGGGGCGCCGGGTGGTTAGGTCGGCTGCACCGCAACGCTGACAGGAAGACGACCAAGCGCATGGAAGACCGGGGAAACGACCGCTCCGAACTGGCCGAGGACCGCACCGACCTGGCCGAGGACCGGACGTCGATGGCCAATGAGCGAACCTTCGCGGGATGGGCGCGGACGGCGATGGCGGCGATCGGCATCGGCCTGGCGTTCAACGCCCTGTTCAACGCCATGGAGCCGACCTGGGCGCCCAAGGCCATCGCCACCGTCTTCATCCTGCTGGCCATCTTCCTCGTATTCATGGCCGAGCGGCGGGCCTGCGCCGTCTCGGCGCGGCTGGACACCCATGCGGGCAAGGAGCTGTCGTCGATGAACATCCGCGTCATCGCCATCGCCATCGGCTTCGGCGCGGCCTGTCTGATCGCGGGAATCTGGCTGCTGGTCTGAACTCAGGCGGGGCGGGTCAGGTCGGCGAAGCCGTCCAGAACCACGGTCAGTTCGGAGAAGGTTTCGGCGACATGGCGGGCCCCGGCGGCGCGCTGTTCCTCGACCGTGTGGAAACCCCAGGCGACGCCGAGCGGCAGGACGCCGGCGTTGCGGGCCATCAGGATGTCATGAGCGGTGTCGCCGATCATCACGGTGCGCGCCGGGTCGCTGTCGCAGGCGGCCATGGCGGCGTGCAGCATGGCCGGATCGGGCTTGCCCGGGCCGTCCTCGGCGCAGTGGGACGACAGGAACAGGTCGGCCCAGCCCTCGCGGGCGAGGTTGCGGGCGACGCCGCGGCGGTTCTGGCCGGTGGCGAGAGCCAGACGCCAGCCGTCGCGGTGCAGGCGGCGCAGGGTGGCCATGGCCTCGGGATAGAGCGGCTCCTCGTGACCCTCGGCGTACATGCGATTGAAGCTGGCGCGGAAGCCGGCGATGAACCGGGCCAGGGTCGGGGCGTCCAGGCCCGGCTCCAGCACCGCCATGGCCTGCTCCAGCTTGAGGCCGACGGTCATGCGGACGCGGTCGTACTCGGGATCGGGCAGGCCGATGTCGCGCGCGGCCTCGCAGGCGGCGCGATGGATCGAGGCGCGGCTGTCGACGAGGGTGCCGTCGATGTCGAACACAGCGAGGGGTCTCAAACTGGACTCCGCTCATCCCCGCGAAGGCGGGGATCCAGTGCTTTGGCTGATATGAAAGAGACGGCCGTGCGCAAACCGTTGTCCTGAACCACCGGCGTCAAGCTGGACAGAACTGGGTCCCCGCCTTCGCGGGGATGAGCGGAACAGACAGAAATCATCGGATCCGCTTCACCCCTTCGAACGGGTCGCTCTCGTTGCCCTCGGCCTCCTCGAAGCCGAAATGGACGAAGCCGGCGCGCATTTCGGGGCTCAGCGGGGCCTCGACGATCAGGACGCCGCCGCGCGGGTGGTCCAGCTCGATGCGGCGGGCGTGGAGCTGAAGCTTCAGGCCGGTGGACAGCTCCTTCGATTTCTCGTCGCCGTATTTGCCGTCGCCGAGGATCGGGTGGCCGATGGCGGCCATGTGGGCGCGCAGCTGGTGGGTGCGGCCGGTGAAGGGGCGCAGGGCCATCCAGCTGGCCCGATGGGCGGCGCGGCTGATCGTGGCGAAGGCGGTCTCGGCCGGCTCGCCGCGCGGGTCCTTGCGGTCGGCGGGGCGCATCATCTCGAAGTCGTTGATGCCGGTCTTCTTCAGCGGCATGTCGATCTGGCCGGCGGCGGGCTTGGGGTTGCCGATGACGATGGCCCAGTAGGTCTTCTTCGCCTGACGCCGGGCGAAGGCGCCGGCCAGCCGCTTGGCCGCCTCGGGGCCCTTGCCGAGCAACAGGACGCCGGAGGTGTCGCGGTCGAGGCGGTGAACCAGACGCGGGCGGTCCATCCCCTCCCCCCAGGCCGACAGCAGCCGGTCGACGTGGCGGCTGGTCTTGGTGCCGCCCTGGACGGCGAGGCCGTGGGGCTTGTTGATGGCGATGACCATGTCGTCCTCGTAGAGGACGAGGGATTTGGCGAAGGCGATGTCCTTGGCCGACAGGGTGTGGGCGTCGCCGGCCTGACGCGAGGTGTCGTCCGGGATCGGCGGCACGCGCACGGCGGCGCCGGCCGTCAGCCGGCCCTCGGGCTTGATGCGGGCCCCGTCGACGCGGATCTGGCCGCTGCGGGCCATCTTCTGCACCTGGATGTTGGAAAGATGCGGCCAGCGCCGACGGAACCAGCGATCCAGGCGGATGCCGTCCTCGTCCTCGGCGACGTAGAGGGTCTGGACTTCGCGCTTCGGCGCGGCGGCCGTGTCGTTCACAGGACCGCTCCGAATGCGCGCCGGGCGATCGTCAGGCCGACGAACAGCGCCGCCATCGCCACGACCACGGACAGGCCGACGTAGGCGGCCGCCAGACCCATCTGCCGTCGCTCGATCATCATGACCGCCTCCAGCGAGTAGGCCGAGAAGGTGGTGAAGCCGCCCAGTACGCCCACGGCCGCAAACAGGCGAATGGCCTCCTGTTGCGCGCCGCCACGCATCGCCAGCCAGCCAACCAGCAGTCCCATGCACAGCCCGCCGGCGATATTGGCCAGGAAGGTCCCCCAGGGCCAGGCGGCGTTGGGCGTCCACCGCCCGACGACCAGACCAAGCCCGTAGCGAGCCATGGCCCCCAGTCCACCGCCGGCGGCGACTATCAGAAAACGCGAGATCATGGTCGGCTTATACGACGTTCCCGCCGGCTCGCCAGTCCGCCGACAGCGTCAGCGGGGAATGGAGGCCTGGATAGAGCGGGCGTCATAGACGCTGGGACGGTCCGGCTTTGCTCCGCGGCCCAGCACCACTTCCAGGGTGGTTGATGTCGGCTGCGGCCCGCTGAGATTCAGGCCCACCCCGACACCGACGCCCGACGCCGAATAGCCGCCATACCGACTGCTCCCGCCGCCGATGGAAACGCTGGGCCTTAAGCCGCCCGCCCCGCCCGGCCGGCCGTCCGTCCACGCCTGCACCACCTCGAACCAGTCGTACCCTTCCTGGGTCGTCAGGTCGGCCGCGCGCAACAAGGCGTAATCTGCGACAGGACCGGGCGCGCCGACCCCGTTGTAGGTCACGCGGTACCGGTTGGATTCGATCCTTTGCTCGGAGAAGCCCTGCCCGCCCCGCCCCTGCTGGGCGCCGTACGGGGCCAGGCTGGCGCAGGCGGACAGCGCCAGTGCGGAACCAACGACCCCCAGAATGACCAAGCGCTTCATGACCGTAATCTCCTTCCTTCCCATAGCGTCGAGCGAGGAGGCTCGTTCCCGCGTCACAGGCCCAAGGCGACGCGCAACGTCTGGAAGTCCTCCGGCGGCGGCGCTTCGACCGTCTTCAGTCCGCCTTCGGGATGCGGGAACGCCAGCTTGGACGCGTGAAGCATCAGGCGCGGCGCGGGTCCGGCCGCCGTGGTCAGGGCGCCGCCGTATCGAACGTCTCCCATCAGCGGCCGCCCGATGTGCGCCATGTGCACCCGCAACTGGTGCATGCGCCCGGTCATCGGCTCCAGCTCGACCAGCGCCCCGGCCTCGCTCGTCGACAGTGTGCGATAGCGGCTCTGCGACGCTTGCCCCCCAGGAGCATCCGCGTCCACCACCCGCATATAGCTTTCGCGCCCGATCTCCTCTCGGCGCAGGGCCGCCTCGATCACGCCGGCCCGCGGTTCGGGCGCGGCCGACACGAGGGCCTGATAGGTCTTGCGGAACTTGCGCGCCTGCAGCGCCTTGCCCAGAAAACCGGCGGCCGGCTTGGTCTTGGCCGCCAGGATGACGCCCGAGGTGTCCCGGTCCAGCCGGTGCACCAGTTCCGGCCGCTTGCCGTTCGACCGCGCGAAGGCCCACAGCAGGTCGTCCAGCGTATGGGCCTTGATGCGCCCGCCCTGGCTGGACAGGCCGCTGGGCTTGGAGAACGCCACGACGTGCGCATCCTCGTGGATCACCCACGACCGAACGGCGGCGATCTCTTCCTCGGACAGGGCGACGGGCTGGCGTGTCTTCACCCGCCGGGCTTAGCGGAGGACGCCACGCTTCGCCATCGCCCAAGCGTACCAGACCAGAAACAGGGCGATAGCGACGATGACGAACGGCATCCACGCCATCATCGCCATCTCGGCCGACAGAGGCGGCGGGTTGATGAGTTTGGAATAGATCAGGCTGACGACCGCGCCCAGCAGCGACAAGCCGAAGGCGTGAACCGTCCAGCGGCGGCGCGCCAGCAACAGGACTGAACCGATCACCGCGCCCCAGACCCCCAGCACCCATGGCGCATACATCCAGCTCGGCAGGGCATTGTAATAGGCGATCATTTCGTCGCCAAAGCCGGCCTCGCGCATATAGGCTTCGCCGCGCGCGACGGTCTGTACGAAATCGAAGGCGCCAAAGCCGTTCCACAGCAAAGACAGCGCGCCAACCGCCCAAAGATGCCAGGGCGTCTTCACGGTTTCGACCATCATCCCCTCCCCAGGATGTCGCTGATGAGACAGTGGACCCGGCGCTCACGGCTTACAATGAACAGCGTTCAGTCATCCGCGCTTTCCGCCCGTGGCCGCGCGCATCTCGGCCCAGCGCTCCAACCGCGCCTTGACCTTCTCCTCGTGCCCCTCGCCCTTGGGCTTGTAGAAGGCGCGCCGCTCCATTTCGTCGGGAAAGAAGTTCGCGCCCGAAAAACCCTCGGGCGTGTCCGGGTCGTACTGATAGCCCTTGCCGTAGCCCAGCGACTTCATCAGCTTGGTCGGGGCGTTGCGGATATGGGCGGGCGGCATCAGGGAGCCGGTCTCATAGGCCGCCTTTTTGGCCGCGTTGAAGGCTTCGTACACCCCCACAGACTTGGGCGCCGTCGCCAGATGCACCACG
>JAHJNW010000025.1 GCA_018820665.1 Alphaproteobacteria bacterium
ACCCCGGTGACGGTCGGCTGTATCCCTCGACTCTGGTCCGGTCGCGTCCCGCAGGTCTGGCCTGCGCCGTCTTCCGATCCCGATCCGGTTCCCCGAGGTGTGGGCCGAAACCCTGCCTCGAAGCCTTGATCCGGTCCGGGGTCCGTTACGATCCGGAGATCGCCCGTTACCCTGGATCCGAGAGCCGGACCGGTTCGCCTTGAGCCCCGGGTCTCCCCGGATTTCCGCGCTGCCGTGTCCCTCGGCCCGTTGACGTTCCGACGAAATCCGCTATCGGGCAAGCGCCGGAATTGCCCGCCCTGTGGGGATTTGAGCCCCGCGCAGTGGACAAGTTCCGGACAGCCTGTGGGTCGTTCTGAAAACCTGCGGAGAGTCCGGGATTTAATCTGTCCACAGATTCCGGATCAGCCTTCGAGCGACGCCTTCTTCTCTTCCAGTTCCAGCCATTCGGCCTCGATCGCCTCCAGTTGCGCACGGGCGCGGGCGGCGTTGGTCATGGCGCGGTCGAAGGCCTTGGGGTCGCGGGCGTAGAGGTCGGGGTCAGCCAGGGTGGCGTCGTGCCGGGCGATGTCGGCGGGCAGGGTTTCCATCAGGCCCTCGATCTCCTTGAGCCGATGCGCGTCCTTGAACGACAGTTTGGCGGCCTTCTTTGGAGCGGCGGGGGCGGTGACGCTGGCAGGAGCCGGGACCGCAGAGCGGCGTTCCGCCTCGGCGTCCTGGGGCCGCTGGTGGGTGCCGGGCTTGAGGAAGCCGGGATTCTGGCGGATGAAATCGGTCCAGCCGCCGGGGGTCTCGACGATGTCGCCGCGGCCATTCATGGCGATGGTCGAGGTGGCGAGGCGGTCGACGAAATCGCGGTCGTGGCTGACCAGGATCAGGGTGCCGTCATAGGTCTCGAGCAGCTCTTCCAGCTTGTCGAGCGTGTCCATGTCGAGGTCGTTGGTCGGTTCGTCGAGCACCAGCATGTTGGCGGGCTTGGCCAGCGCCCGGGCCAGCAGCAGGCGGTTGCGCTCGCCGCCCGACAGGGTCGAGATCGGCTGACGCAGCTGGCCCTCCTGGAACAGGAAGTCCTTGGCATAGGCGGCGACGTGTTTGGACACACCGCGCACGAGGATGGAGTCGCCGCCGCCGGGGGTCAGGGCGTCCCACAGCGTCATGTCGGACTTGAGCCCCTCGCGCGACTGGTCGAGGTAGACCGGCTCCAGATTGGCGCCGAGGCGGACGGTGCCGGTGTCGGGAGCCAGTTCACCCAGCATGATCTTGACGAGGGTGGTTTTGCCCGCGCCATTGGGGCCGACGATGGCCAGCCGGTCGCCGCGGATGACGCGGGTGGTGAAGGGCTTGATGACCGGGCGGTCGCCGAAGCTCTTGGAAACCCCCTTCAGGTCCGCGACCAGCTTGCCGGAGGTTGAGCCCGAGTCGACGCCGAGGTGGAGCTCGCGCGGAACGTCCTTGAGCCGTTCGCTGCGGTCGGCGCGCAGGGCGTCGAGCGAGCGGGCCCGCCCCTCGTTGCGGGTGCGGCGGGCGGTGATGGAGCGGTAGAAGGTCTCGGTCTCCCGCTCGATCGTCTTGGTCAGGCGCTGCAGGGACTGGGCCTCTTCCTCCTGGACCTTGGTCGACCATTCGTCGAAGGCGGCGAAACCCTTGTTCAGGGTGCGGACGCGGCGGCCTTCCAGCCAGTGGCAGGACTGGGTGACGCGGTTGAGGAAGGCCCGGTCGTGGCTGACCACCAGCGCGGCGAAACGGGCGCTGATCAGCTCGTTCTCGAGCAGCTCGATGGCGAGGATGTCGAGGTGGTTGGTCGGCTCGTCGAGCAGGAGCAGGTCGGGCTCCTCGGCGAAGGCCTTGGCGAGGGCGGCGCGGCGGATCTCGCCGCCGGAGAGGTTGACGGCCGGCTTGGTCGGATCGAGGCCGAAGGTGGTCAGCCAGGATTCGGCGGTCCACGGCTGGGCGTCGCCGGACACGGCGTAGTCGAGCAGGGTGTCGCCGGTGATGTCCGGCTCCTGCGGCACATAGGCGAAGCGGACGCCGGCCTGGACCGAGCGATCGCCGGCGTCGGGCTCGATCAGACCCATGACCATCTTCATCAGGGTGGACTTGCCGGCGCCGTTGCGGCCGACGAGGGCGGCGCGGGTGCGCGGCTCGACCGCGATGTCGACGCCGTCGAACAGCGGGCGCTGTCCGTCCTGGAGACGGACGTCCTTGAGGGAGACGAGGGGCGGTCTTGCCGAGGCTTTGGCGGCCATGGGTGCTTTCGGACGAGAGGCGGAGTATGGGGAGGGCGTGGATGTAGAGCGTACCGACCCGGCGACCAAGCCTTTCTGGCAGACCAAGCGTCTGGAGCAGATGACCCGCGAGGAGTGGGAGAGCCTGTGCGACGGCTGCGGACTGTGCTGTCTGGTGCGGTTCGAGGACGAGGATACGGGCAAGGTCGTGCCCACCCGGGTGCATTGCAAGCTGTTCGACGCGGAGCGCTGCACCTGTATCGACTACGCCAACCGGCGCGAACAGGTTCCGGACTGCATCAAGCTGACGCCGTGGAACATCGAGGCGCTGGGCTGGATGCCGGGGTCGTGCGCCTATCGCCGCATCAACGAGGGACGGGGGTTGGCGAACTGGCATCCGCTGGTTTCCGGTGACCCGGAGAGCGTGCACGAGGCCGGGGTGTCGGTGCGGGGCCAGACGGTGTCAGAGCTGGCGTTGAAGGATCCCGAGGACGCCCTGGACTTCGAGGCGCCGGAGTGGATCCCCGAACGCGGTCAGGAGCCGCGCTGACTGGACGAGAGGGCCGGAACGCAAGGTCACGGGACCCGCGTGACGCTGTGCTTACAATTCGCGAATCTATAGTCTAGTTATCAGAATTAAAGCCTTACAGATCAAACGACTAAGCTTTTCTCGAATCGTTTTACCTGTACTAGGGCGCTGGGACGGTATGATGTGGGCAGGTCGGAAAGTCCCCTGACGCTCCCGGGAAGAGAGCGAGGACGCCGGCGCCCCTGACATCCCGGAGATCATCATGCGGAATTGGCGGCGACCCTTCGGGGGGCGGCGGGGCGTTGTCGCGCCCGAGATCAAGGACAGCCGGACCGGGCCGCTGATCGCCCTGACCAGCGCGGGGCGGCCGCGGTGGACGCCGAGAGACTATGCGAGCCTCGCCAACGAAGGGTTCGCCCGCAACGCCGTGGCCTATCGCTGCGTGCGGATGGTCGCCGAGGCCGCAGCCTCGACGCCCCTGTCGGTGTTCATCGACGGGGTGCGGCGGGACGATCACCCGCTGGCCCGGTTGCTGGCCCAGCCGAACCCGGAGCAGTCGGGAACGGAGTGGCTGGAGGCCCTGTATGGCGGACTGCAGACGGCGGGGAACGCCTATGCGGAGGCCGTCGGCGATGAGACTCCGGACGAGCTGTGGGTCCTGCGGCCGGACCGGGTAAAGGTGGTCCCGGGTCGCGGCGGCTGGCCCGAGGCCTATGAGTATTCGGTCGACGGTCGGTCGCTGCGCATCGGTCGACTTGCCGACGGGTGGATGCCGGTGATGCAGCTCAAGCTGTTTCATCCGACGGACGATCACTACGGCTTCTCTCCACTAGAGGCGGCGGCCTTCGCCATCGACGTGCACAACGCCTCGAGCGCCTGGAACAAGGCGCTGCTGGACAATGCGGCGCGGCCCAGCGGGGCGCTGGTCTATGGCGCCAGGGACGGCGAGCGGCTGACGACCGAACAGTTCGAGGCCCTGAGGGCGCAGATCGACGAGAACCATTCCGGGACCCTGAACGCCGGGCGGCCGATGATCCTGGAAGGCGGGCTCGACTGGAAGCCGATGAGCTGGACGCCGGCGGACATGGACTTCATCGCCGGCAAACATGCGGCGGCGCGCGAGATCGCCTTGGCCTTCGGCGTCGCGCCGCAGTTGTTGGGCATCCCGGGGGACGCGACCTATTCCAACTATCGCGAGGCCAATGCCGCCTTCTGGCGCGGGACAGTGGCGCCGCTGGTCAGGAAGACGGCGGCGGCGCTGACCGGCTGGCTGGGCAGCCGCTTCCCGGGCGCGAGGATCGAGGCGGATCTGGACGGCGTGCCGGCCTTGCAGCCGGAGCGGGACGCGCTGTGGGCACGGCTGGAGTCGGCCAGTTTCCTGACCGACGAGGAACGGCGGCGGATGGCGGGAGTGGGCGCGTGATGGACCTGCGGAAAGTCCCCGTGGCGGTGATGGCGGCCCTGGCGGTGCAGACCGCCGGGGCGCTGGTCTGGGCCGGCGGTGCGGCGGCGCGCATCGGCTCGCTGGAAGAGCGGATCGATGCGCAGGCCCAGGTGGCGGAACGGCTGGCGCGGCTGGAGGAGCAGAGCAAGGCGACCCGGGCGGCGGTGGAGCGGATCGAGCGACGACTGGAGGGGGTGTCGTGAACCGGGCGGTCACTGGAGCGGTGCGACCGGGGCGGATCCCTGACGCGGCTACCGGCGCGGACGGCTTGGCGATCGAAGGCTACGCCTCGCTGTGGGGCGTGGCCGATCTGAATGGGGACATCGTGGCCAAGGGCGCATTCAGCGCCAGCCTGGCGGCGGCGCGCGCGCGCGGGGTGCGGATGCTGCATCAGCATGAAGGCCGGTCGGTTGTCGGCGTCTGGGACGAGATGGTCGAGGACGAGCGGGGCCTGCGGGTGCGGGGCCGGATCATGGACTGGTCGGCCGAGGCGCGGTTCGCCCAGGCCCTGTCGCGGGCGGGAGCGCTGGACGGACTGTCGATCGGCTTCCGCAGCCAGAGGGCGCGGCGCGAGGGGCGGCTGAGGGTGCTGGTCGAGGTGGAGCTTTGGGAGGTGTCGCTGGTGACCTTTCCGATGCTGCCCGGGGCCAGGTTCGCCGTAGCTCGCTGAGGCGAGGCTTGACCATTCTTCACCAAGCGGCGCCGCCACGGCGCGCCGCTGTCCAATCGGGCGCCTCAGGCCCCGACGCTGACCGCATCCGCGGTTCCTGAAAACCGGAGACACTATGAAAGAGACCAAGACGGCCTCGGGCACCCCCGAGGCGCGCGCCGCCATGCATGAGATGATGGCGGCGTTCGAGGCGTTCAAAGGGGCCAATGACGCCCGGCTGGACGAGATCGAGCGCAAGGCTTCGGCCGATGCGCTGCTGGAGGAGAAGGTCGCGCGGATCGACCAGGCGGTGAGCCGCGCCCAGGCGCGGCTGGACCGGGTGGTCAGCGAGGGGCGCAGGCCGGAGCTTGCGGTGACCCCCTCCGTCGGCTTCGCCGCCACCTCCCCCAATGGGGGAGGATTGGAGGAGAAGAGCGCGTTCGACGGCTATCTGAAGACGGGGCAGTCGTTCGGGCTGGAGCTGAAGGCGGGGCTGTCGACGGCATCGAACTCGGCCGGCTATGTCGTGCCGGAACAGACCGAACGGGCGATCGAGCGGCGGCTGATGGCCGGCTCGCCGATGCGCGAGATCGCCAGCGTCCGCACCGTCGGCGCCGGCGTGTTCCGCAAGCCGGTGTCGACGGCCGGTCTGGCCGCCGGCTGGGTCGCCGAGACGGCGGCGCGGCCGGAGACGGACCCGGCGACCCTGGCGCTTCTGGAGTTCCCCTCGGCCGATCTGTACGCCAGCCCGGCCGCCACCCAGAGCCTGCTGGACGACGCCCTGATCGATCTCGACGAATGGCTGGCCTCGGAGGTCGAGGACGCCTTTGCGGCGCAGGAGACGAGCGCCTTCGTCACCGGCGACGGGGTCAACAAGCCGAAGGGCTTCCTGAGCTACGACATCGTCGCCGAGGCGGACCATGCGTGGGGCGAGATCGGCTATGTCGCCTCGGGCGCAGCGGGGGCGTTCGCGCCCAACAGCCCGACCGATAGGCTGATCGACCTGGTCTATGCGCCCAAGGCCCGCTACCGGCCGAACGCGCGCTTCGTGATGAACCGCCGGACGGTGTCGGCGGTGCGCAAGTTCAAGGACAGCGACGGGGCCTACATCTGGCAGCCGGCGCAACGGCCGGGCGAGACGGCCAGTCTGCTGGGCTATGCGGTGACCGAGATCGAGACCATGCCCGACATCGGCGCGAACGCCGCGGCCATCGCCTTCGGCGACTTCCAGCGCGGCTATCTGATCGTCGATCGGGCCGGGGTGCGGGTGCTGCGGGATCCGTATTCGGCCAAGCCCTATGTGCTGTTCTACACCACCAAACGGGTCGGCGGCGGGGTGCAGAATTTCGACGCCATCAAGGTGATGAAGTTCGCGGCGACCTGAGGCCGAGGGATGAGGGGCGAGGGGCGAGAGATCGTCGCTCGCCCCCACGTCCCAAGATGAACGGGCACCGGTTGAGGTGACATGCTCGGGCTTCGTCCCTCGTCCCTCGACCCTCGCCCCTGTCAAGCAAAGCGAGGTTTCCCATGACCGCACCCGTCTCGCTGGCGGAGGCGAAGCTGTTCCTGCGCGTCGAGCATGACGCCGAGGATGGGCTGATCCAGACCCTGATCGACGCCGCCCGCGCGCGGGTCGAGGGCGATGTGGGGGCACCGCTCGATGCGGCCTCTCCGGCGCCATTGCGGCTCGCCGTCCTGATGCTGGTGCTGCGCGCCTATGAGCGGGGCGAGGGCGACATGGCGGTCCATCCGGTCGAGGCCTGGATCGCGCCGTACCGGGCGGTGCGGCTGTGAGGGTGCTGGCGGGCTTGTTCGAGGGCGTCGAGAGCCAGACGCCCTATGGCGGTCGCGCGGTCAGCTGGGAGCCTCTCGGCTCCGTCTGGCTGAAGCCCGGGCCCCGGCGAAGACGCGAGAAGAGCGAGGCCGGCGGGGCGCGGGTGACCGAGCTCCTGACGGCCGAAGCCCGGGCGGACGCGCGGTTGAGCGCGGAGCGGGTGCTGCAGTTCGGCGGGGCCGACTGGCGCATTCGCTCGGTCGAGACCGTCGGCGGGCAGGCGATCCTGAATCTGGAGAGGACGCGATGAGCCACGAACTGGCATTGCAGAAGGCGCTGATCGCACATCTGGGCGACGATGTCGGCCTGGGCGCGCTGTTGGGCCAGCCGCCCAGGATCTGGGACGCGCCGCCGGACCGGCCGGGCTGTCCGTACCTTCTCATCGGCCGTTCGGAGAGCCGCCCGGTGGCTGCCTCCGGCTGCGGCGTCGAGCACGGGCTGACGCTGACGGTCGTGTCGCGGTTTCGCGGCACGGAGGAGGCCAAGGCCGTGCTGGCAGCGCTCCGCCTGGCGCTGACGGACGCGGCCCTGGCGGCCGACGGGGTGCGCACGATCAGCCTTAGACCGGGGTTCGCGGACGTCTATCCGGCGCCCGATGGACTGAGAACATTCGCGGTGCTGCGGTTGCGCGCCGTCACCGAGGAGGAGCAGCCATGACGGCGCAACGCGGCAAGGACATTCTGTTGAAGATCGAGGGCGCGCCGGGCGTGTTCACGACGGTGGCCGGCCTGAGGGCGCGGACGCTGTCTCTGAACGCGCGGACAGTCGATGCGACCGACGGCGACAGCGCGGGGCGGTGGCGCGAGCTGCTGGGCGGGGCGGGCGTGAAGTCGGCGGCCGTGGCGGGCCAGGGGATCTTCCGCGACGCGGCCTCGGACGCGCTGATCCGGGAGGCCTTCTTCGATCAGGCGGCGCGGACCTGGCGACTGATCGTGCCGGATTTCGGCACGCTGGAGGGACCGTTTCTGGTGGCGGCGCTGGAATACGCCGGCGAGCACGAGGGCGAGGCGACCTTCGCCATCAGTCTCGCCAGCGCCGGCGAGATCACCTTCGGCGCCGCGTGATGGGCGCCAATGGCGCGAGGGGCGAGGTCGTCGCGAGGCTGGCGGGGGGCGAGCGGCGTCTGTGTCTGACCCTCGGCGCGCTGGCGGAGATGGAGACGGCGCTGGGGTGCGACGGTCTCGCCACCTTGGCCGAGCGGATGCGGGCGCTGTCGGCGCGCGATCTGACCGCGGTGCTGGCGGCGTTGCTGAGGGGAGGCGGCGAGGGGGCGTTGGCGGACGGGCTGGCGGACGCCGCAGTGGATCCGCGCGAGGCGGCGGAGGCGGTGGCCAAGGCCTTCGCGGCGGCAGCGTGAGGACGCCGTGGGGCGCGATGCTGCGCACCGCCGCGCTGCTCGGCCTGGAGCCGGCGACGTTCTGGCGGCTGTCGTTGAAGGAGTGGCGGATGCTGACCGAGGCGGCGACGGCAAGCGCTCCGCTGGGGCGGAGCGAGTTCGAACGAATGACGGAGGCCTGGCCCGATGACTGACCGGATCGAACCCGACGGCCTCGACGCCGTGCCGCGCCGGGCCGCCGAGGCGGCGGCCGCGCTGGAGGGGCTGAGGGAGCCGGCCGAGCGCGCAGCGGCGTCGATCGAGAGCGCGTTCGACAAGGCCGGCGCGAGCCTGACCCGGTCGCTGGCGCGGGCGGCGGCGGACGGGGAGGTTTCGCTGGCCGAGTTGGCGCGCGCGTTGATCGCTACGATCAATGCGGCGGCGGGTGGAGGCAAGGGCGGGGGGCTGGCCGAGGCGATCGCCCAGGCGGCGGGGTCGTTGTTCTCGGGCGCGCGGGCCGATGGCGGTCCGGTCACGGCCGGCGGCGCCTATGTGGTCGGCGAACGCGGGCCGGAGCTGTTCCGGCCGGGCAGCGCCGGGACGATCGAGCCGACGGGCGCTGCGAATGTCACGGTCAATGTGCGGGTCGACGGCGGCGCCGATGCGCTGCTGAGATCGGAAGCGCAGGTCGCCCAGGCGCTGGCCCGCGCGGTCGCCCTTGGCGCGCGCCGCCTCTAGACAATCCGGAGAGAGATGATGGCCTTTCACGAGGTGAGGCTGCCTGCGCGCCTGGCGTTCGGCTCGACCGGCGGCGTCGAGCGGCGCACCGAGATCGTGACGCTGGGCTCGGGTTTTGAACGGCGATCGACGCCGTGGGCGCAGGGGCGGCGGCGCTATCTGATCGGCGCGAACCTGCGGTCGCTGGACGACATGGCGGCGCTGACAGCCTTCTTCGAGGCGCGGCAGGGGCGGTTGTACGGATTCCGCTTCCGGGATTTCGCCGACTTCAAGTCCTGTGCGCCGAGCGAGGCGATCACGCCGTTGGACCAGAGCCTGGGCGTCGGTGACGGGGTCAGGACGCGCTTCGAACTGGGCAAGCGATACGGAGCCGGCGAGGCGACGCCGGCGCGCCGGATCCACAAGCCGGTCGAAGGGACGCTGAAGATCGCTGTCGACGGCGTTCAGGCCGATCCTGCGACGTTTGAAGCCGAGCTGACGACTGGCGTCGTCACCTTCACCACGCCTCCCGCGGTCGGCGCGGTGGTCACAGGGGGCTTCGAGTTCGACGTCCCGGTCCGCTTCGACGCCGACCGGATCGACGTGACCCTGGAGAGCTTCGCCGCCGGACGGATGGCGGCGGTGCCCCTGATCGAAGTGAGGGTCTGAAGCATGCGCCATATACCGGACGAACTGGTCGAGCGCATCGAGAGCGGAGCGGCGACGCTGTGCCATGCCTGGCTGTTGAAACGCGCCGACGGGGTCGAGGCGGGTTTCACCGACCATGATCGCGATCTGGAAATCGACGGCGTGACGTGTCGGGCGGCCAGCGGTTGGACCGGTGGCGCGGCGGAGAGCGCGGTCGGGCTTGCGTGCGGATCGGCGGCGGTGTCCGGCGTGCTGGATGACGATGCGATCCGCGAAGCCGACATCGCCGCCGGCCTTTACGACCGGGCCGAGGTGGCGCTGTGGCGGGTCGACTGGCGATGGCCGGAGCTTAAGGTGCGGCTTTGGGTGGCGCGGCTGGCGCGGATCCAGCGCGACGGCGACCGGTTTGCAGCTGAGCTGGAGGGGCCGCTGGCGGCTCTGGAGCGGGTGGTCGGGCGAACCTATGGCCGGGATTGCGACGCCCAGCTGGGCGACGCCCGGTGCAAGGTCCGTCTTGAGGACTACCCGGGCGTCGTCTGCGACAAGCGTTGGCCGACCTGTCTCGCGAAGTTCGGCAATGCGGCCAACTTCCAGGGCTTTCCCGACATCCCCGGCGACGACTTCCTGACGGCGGCGCCGGTCCAGGGTGGGCGCAATGACGGCGGGAGTCGGCGATGAGCGCGCGCGCCGTCGCGGTCGCTCGCGCCTGGCTGGGGACACCCTATCAGCATCAGGCCAGCCTGCGGGGCGAGGGGGCCGACTGTCTGGGTCTGGTGCGCGGTGTCTGGAGGGAGTTGTTCGGGACCGAGCCTGGGACCGTGCCGCCATATCGACCCGACTGGGCCGAGGTCGGTGGCGAGGAGACTTTGCTGCAGGCGGCGCGCCGCTGGTTGAAGGAAATCCCGATCGAGCGCGCCCGCGCCGGCGATGTGCTGCTGTTCCGCATGGCGCCCGGATGTCCGGCCAAACACTGCGCCATCCTGAGCCAAGGCGCGCTGGCGGGTGAAGCCGAGCCGCGCATGATCCACGCCTACTGGGGCCGGGCCGTGGTCGAAAGCTGGATGGGGTCGTGGTGGCGGCGACGGCTGGTGGCGGCGTTCGCCTGGCCGTCAGACGGGGAGGCCGACTGATGGCGCAGGTGGTGCTGGGCGGGCTGGGCGGCGCCCTCGGCGGCGGCGTCGGTCGCGTCATAGGGGCGACGCTGGGCGGCCTGCTGGACCGCAGTCTGGCGGCCGGGTTGGAACCGGCGCGTCAGAAAGGCCCGAGGCTGAGCGCGCTGGCGTTGCAGGGGACGGCGGAAGGCGCGCCGATGGCCTGTGTGTTCGGTCGGGCGCGGGTCACCGGACAGGTGATCTGGGCGGCCCGGTTCCTTGAGGGGCGCAAGACCTCGTCGGGCGGCAAGGGCGGACCGCGCACGGTCGAGTACGACTATTCGCTGAGCTTCGCCGTCGCCCTGTGCGAGGGGCCGATCGATGGCGTCGGTCGCGTCTGGGCGGACGGGCAACCCATGGACATGACCGGGGTCACGATGCGGCTGCATCGCGGAACGGAGACGGAGACGCCCGACCCCTTGATCGAAGCTGTCGAGGGCGCCGCTCCGGCCTATCGCGGCACGGCCTATGTGGTGTTCGAGGATCTGCCGCTCGGGCCGTACGGGAACCGGCCACCACAGCTGGCCTTCGAGGTGTTCCGGCGACCGCGCGGAGCCGCGGCCCGGCTGGAGGACAGGCTTGAGGGCGTGTGCCTGATCCCGGGCGCGGGGGAGTTCGTGCTCGCGACCGAGACGGTGATGCGCCGCGAGGGTCTGACCCGGACGACGCCCGAGAATCTGCATGGCGGCGACGGCCGGACCGATCTCGCCGTCTCCCTGGATCAGCTCCAGGCCCAGGCGCCCAACCTGAAGCGGGTCAGTCTGGTGATCGGCTGGTTCGGCGACGATCTCAGGGCCGGACACCTCACCATCAGGCCGGGCGTGGAGCGCAGGGACAAGCCGACCGAGCCGCTGCGGTGGTCGGTCGCGGGCCTCGACCGGGCCGGGGCCCATCCGATCTCGGCGAGCGGCGGCGGCCCGGCCTATGGCGGCACCCCCTCGGACCAGAGCGTGCGGCAGGCGATCGCCGAGCTGAAGGCGCGCGGCCTGGAGGTGACGCTGTATCCGTTCGTCTTCATGGATGTACCGCCGGGCAATGGTCTGCCGGATCCGTACGGCGGGGCCGAGCAGGCGGCCTATCCCTGGCGCGGCCGGGTTCGAGGCGAGACTGGTCCGTCCGCGGGCGCCGATGTCGCGGCGGCGTTTGGCGAGGCGGACGGCTGGGGGCTGAGGCGGCTGGCTCTGCACTATGCGGCGCTGGCGGCGGACACTGGCGCGGACGGGCTGCTGATCGGGTCGGAGATGCGGGGCCTGACCTGGACCCGCGACGCCGGCGGAGCGTTCCCGGCGGTGGAGGCGTTGCGCTCGCTCGCCACGGAATGCCGGGCCATCGTCGGGCCGGCTGTCAAACTGTCCTACGCCGCCGACTGGTCGGAGTATTTCGGCTGCCATGACGGCGCGGACGTGGTCTTTCACCTCGACTCCCTGTGGGCGGATCCCGAGATCGATTACGTCGGCATCGACTGGTACCCGCCGCTCGGGGATTGGCGTGACGGGACCGGGGGCGTGGACGGCGACACATTCGCCGGGCCCGATGATCCGGCCGCGCTGGCGGCGCAGGTCGCCGGGGGTGAAGGTTTCGACTGGTTCTACGCCTCGCCCGGGGATCGGGCCTCGCAGACCCGCACCCCGATCGTGGACACGGCCCATGGCGAGAACTGGGTGTTCCGGCCGAAAGATCTGAAGGGCTGGTGGTCGCATGCCCATCATGACCGGCTGGCCGGTGTGCGGAGCGCGATGCCGACCGCTTGGGTCGCGGGGATGAAGCCGGTCCGGCTGACGGAGTTCGGCTGTTCGGCGGTCGATCGGGGCGGCAATGCGCCGAACCTGTTCCAGGACCCGAAGAGCGCCGAGGGCAGTCTGCCGCCCTTCTCGACGGGGGCGCGCGATGACCGGATGCAGCGCCGGGCGTTGGAGGCGATCCTCGGCCATTTCGGCGACGGGGCGAACAATCCCGTGTCAGCAGTCTACGGTGAGCGGATGGTGGAAGCGGCAGACGCCTGGTGCTGGGACGCCCGGCCGTGGCCGGCCTTCCCCGGCCGCCCGGACATCTGGGCCGACGCGCCCGCATGGCGGACGGGTCATTGGCTGAACGGACGCCTGCACGGAGAGACCCGGGACCTGATCGCGGAAATTCTGAAACGGGGCGGCGTCTCCGAAGGAGGATTCGAAATTGGCGCGCCCGGGGGCGAGGTGCAGGGCTATGTGATCGACCGGCCGATGCGGACCCGGGACGCGCTGGAGCCGCTGTTGTCTGGACTGGGGCTGGTGGCGGCGGAACGCGGCGGTCTGATCTCGATCATCGGAGACGAGCCCGCCGCGCTGATACTGACGGAAGACGCCCTGGCGGTACGGGAGGCCGGCTCTGGCCCCAGGGCGGCGCGCACGCTTGAGGCGCGACCCGCCGCGGTCCGGGTGCGGTTCATCGCTGGCGGCGCCGACTATCAGACGGGTTCGGCGGTCGTGCGGTCGGATGGCGAGGGCGGCGGGATCGATCTGGATCTGCCCGCCATTTGCTCGAAGGCCGTAGCGCAGGCGGCGGCGCGGCGCGCGCTGGAAGCCGGTCGGGGGGAGCGGCTGACGGTCTCGCCGGGCCCGCTAGAATCGATGCGGCTGGAGCCGGGCGATGGGGTCGCGATCGAGGGCGATGGCCGCCATTGGCGGGTGGCGCGTTGCGACAGCGAGGAGTCGCCCTCGGCGGTGCTTGAGCCTGTATCCGTCGTCCGCATGGGCGAGGACGACGACGTCCCGGGCGCCGGCGAGCCCGCCGCTGTCGCCGGCGCGCCCTTCCTGCGGATACTGGACCTGCCGCCGCTGATGGGCGCCGAAGGCGATGCGCGATTGATTGCGGCCGTCGCGGCGGACCCCTGGCGGCCCGCACGCGTCTTCGCCGGACCGGATCCCGTGAGCCTCACCGACCGGGGGGAGGTGCAGGGGCCCGCGACCGTGGGCGTTCTCGCCGCCCCGCTGGCGCCCGGCGTGCGGTTTCGCTGGGATGAGGTCAACACCCTCGAGATCCGGGTTGAAGGACGCTCGCCGGCAAGCCAGTCGGCGCTGGCGGTGCTGGCCGGCGGCAACGCCGTGGCGGTGGAGACGACAGGCGGGTGGGAGATCATCCAGTTCAGGATGGCCGAACTGGTCGGCGCCGACGTCTGGCGCCTGACCGGTCTGCTGCGCGGCCAGCAGGGAACGGAGGCGGCCAATGCGGCGGGGGCGGCGGCCGGCGCACTGGCCGTATTTCTTGGGCCAGAGCTGGAGCGGATGCCGTCGCCGCCTGCCGAGCGCGGCCTGCCGCTGATTTGGCGAGCGGCGCCGGTCGGGACTCCCGCAGGCGGGCCCGCGGTCAGCGAGACGGTGTTCACGGCCACCGGCCTGCATGGCCGGCCTTGGAGCCCGGCCCATCTTCGGCCTCTCCCCCGCGACGATGGCGGTCTGGATCTGACCTGGGCGCCGCGATCCCGACTCGACGGCGATCGCTGGGATGGCGAGCCGGCGGCGTCGGACCCGTCGCGGTTCCGCCTCCGTCTGCTCAATGCGGGTGAGCCGGTGCGGTCGATCACCGTTGATGAGCCTTTTGTGGGTCTTTCGGCGGCCGGTCTCGCGACGGATTTTCCGCACGGTCTGACCGGGGCCGAGGCGGCGGTGGCGCAATGGGGCGACGGCTACGGATGGGGCGGCGAGGCGCGCGTCAGGCTGAGCTGAGCCGTATGCGCGAAGAGATTCGCGCCTCGCGCCTTTGCGCTGTGGTGCGAATGCCCTAACTGACGGATCGGACCTTTGATGTGCAGGAGCGAACTCGAACGTGGCGGGCGATCCCTACAAGGAACTGGGCGTTTCGAGGGGCGCGAGCGCGGACGAGATCAAGAAGGCGTTCCGCAAGCTCGCCAAGGAACTGCATCCGGACAAGAACCTGGGAAACCGGGACGCCGATGAGCGCTTCAAGCGGGTGACGGCGGCCTTCGACCTGCTGGGCGACGCGGAAAAGCGCGCCAAATTTGATCGCGGCGAAATCGACGCCGATGGACGCGAACAATTCCGCGGCTTCGGCGGCGGCGGTCCTCAGCCGGGCGCCGGCGGCAATCCCTTCGGTCAGGGGGGCGCCCAGCGCGGCGGCTTCGATAATGTCGACCTCGACGATCTGTTCGGCGGCATGTTCGGCGGCGGCGCGCGGCCGGGCGCCCGCGGCGGCTTTTCGTCGCGCGGTCAGGACGTCAAGGCGACGCTGGAGATCAGCCTTGAGGACTCGATCTCCGGTGCGACGCGGCGAATCCAGTTCTCGGACGGCCGCACGCTCGATGTGACAATCCCGAAAGGCGCCGCGGACGGGCAGACCATCCGCCTGCGCGGCCAGGGCGCGCCGGGCGTGTCCGGCCGCAGTGAGGCGGGCGACGCCCTGATCACACTGAAGCTGGCGTCCCACCCCATTTTTCAGCGAGACGGCGCAGACCTGACCATGGATCTGCCGGTTTCGCTGCCCGACGCCGTTCTGGGCGGGAAAATCCCGGTGCGGACGCCGGAGGGCACGGTCAATATGACCATCCCGTCCGGTTCGAGCTCGGGCAAGGTGTTGCGTCTGAAGGGACGGGGCGCCTTCGTCGGCGGCAAGCGCGGCGATCTGCTGGCGAAGCTGATGATCCAGTTGCCGGAGGCGCCCGACGAGGCCCTGACGAAGCTGGCGCAGACCATGCGGGACAAGGGCGGCTACCGGCCATGGCGGGACTGATGTCGGGGAAACCGAATTCGAAGCCGGCCAGGCCCTGGTTTTCGTCCGGGCCGACAGCCAAGCGGCCCGGCTGGTCCAGCGGCGCGCTGCCTCATGAACTGCTGGGGCGCGGCATCCGTGCGCCGGAGGTGGTCAAACGCTTTTCACAGGGCCTGCAGTTGACCCGGGAGCTGCTGCAGGTCCCGAACGACTGGCGGCTGGTCTATGTGCCCGGGTCGGACACCGGCGCCGTCGAGGCGGCCATGTGGTCCATGCTCGGCGAAAGGCCGGTCCAGGTGATGGCGTTCGAGAATTTCGGTCAGGTCTGGGCGACCGACCTGCGCGATCATTTGAAGCTCGATCCCGAAATCCTGAGCGCCCCGTGGGGCCAGTTCCCGGACGTGTCGAAGGTCGATCCGGCCAAGGACCTGGTGTTCCCCTGGAATGGCACAACCGCCGGGGTGAAGGCGCCGGGCGCCGACTGGATCGCCCCGGATCGCGAGGGGATCGTCATCTGCGACGCCACCTCGGCCGCCTTCGCCATGCCCTTGCCATGGGACCGTCTGGATGTGGTGACCTTCAGCTTCCAGAAGGCGCTGGGCGGTGAGGCGGGCCTCGGCGTCGCCGCCCTGTCGCAGAAAGCGATCGCGCGGCTGAACGCCTATACGCCGCTCAGGCCCGTCCCGAAGCTGCTGCGCCTGAGGAACGCCGAGGGCTTCGATCCCGCGCTCGCGACCGGGTCGATGATCAACACCTTCTCGGTCTGGACCCTCGAGGACTGGATCGACGGCGTCGAGTGGGGCCTGTCGATCGGCGGACTGCCCGAGCTGATCGCCCGCACCGACCGGAATGCGGCGGCGCTGGACACCTGGGTCCAAAGCACCGACTGGATCGACTACTTGGCTGAAGATGCCGCGACCCGCTCGACGACCTCGGTCTGCCTGAAGATCGTCGACCCGCGCGTGACTGGTCTCGACGAGCCGGCGCGGCAGGCGTTCGTGACGCGCATCAAGGCGCTGGTGGAGGGCGAAGGCGCGGCTTTCGACGTCGAGAGCCACCGCAACGCCCCGGCCGGTCTGCGCATCTGGTGCGGCTGCACCGTCGAGACGGCGGACGTTGAGGCGCTGACGCCGTGGCTGGACTGGGCCTTCGAGACTGCGCTGGGGGAATAATCCCCACGCCGGGACGACACCGCCCGATTCCCCCGCTATAGGCTGCGCCCGCATCCCGGATAGTCCGGTAGCGGAGAAACGTCTTGGCGAACGTCGCGGTAGTCGGCGCCCAGTGGGGCGACGAGGGCAAGGGCAAGATCGTCGACTGGTTGTCGAACCGGGCCGACATGGTGGTCCGGTTTCAGGGCGGCCATAACGCCGGCCACACCCTGGTCGTCGACGGCAAGGTCTACAAACTGGCCCTGCTGCCCAGCGGCGTGGTGCAGGGCAAGCCCTCGATCATCGGCAATGGCGTGGTCGTCGATCCCTGGCACCTGGTCGGCGAGATCGAGAAGATCGAGGCCCAGGGCATCGCCATCAGCCCCGAGGTGCTGATCGTCGCCGACAACGCCTGCCTGATCCTTCCCATCCACCCGGCCCTCGACGTCGCCCGCGAAGCGGCGGCCAGCGCGCCCGGCGCCCGCATTGGCACGACCGGTCGGGGCATCGGCCCCGCCTATGAGGACAAGGTCGGGCGGCGAGCCATCCGGGTCTGCGATCTGGCCAGCGCCGACGACCTCAGGGTCAAGATCGATCGCCTGCGGGCGCACCATGATCCGCTCCGGGCCGGGCTCGGACTGGAGCCGATCGATCCGGACGCCCTGCTGCAGCAGCTTCTCGAGATCGCGCCGAAGATCCTGCCCTATGTCCAGCCGGCCTGGCGAGTGCTCGACGAGGCCCGGCGCGCCGGCAAACGCGTCCTGTTCGAGGGGGCGCAGGGCGCCTTCCTCGACGTGGACCACGGCACCTACCCCTATGTGACCAGCTCCAACACCGTGGCCGGTCAGGCCGCCGCGGGCGCCGGCATCGGTCCGCGCGGCGTCGGCTATGTGCTCGGCATCGTGAAGGCTTACACGACCCGGGTGGGCGAAGGCCCGTTCGCCTGCGAACTGAACGACGAGGTCGGGCGCCATCTGGCCACGGTCGGTCGTGAGGTCGGCGTCAATACCGGCCGCGCCCGGCGCTGCGGCTGGTTCGACGCGGTGCTGGTCCGCCAGTCGGTGGCGATCAACGGCATCGACGGCATCGCCCTGACCAAGCTGGACGTCCTCGACGGCCTGAAGACCTTGAAGATCTGCACCGGCTACCGCATCGGCGGCGAGGTGCTGGATTACCTCCCGTCCAGCCTGAAGGCGCAGGCCGCGGCCGAGCCGGTCTTCGAGGAGCTGGAAGGCTGGACCGAGAGCACGGCCTCGGCGCGCAGCTTCCGTGATCTGAACGCCAACGCCATCAAATACGTCCGCCGGATCGAGGAGCTGATCGGCGCGCCGGTGGCGCTGTTGTCGACCAGTCCCGAACGCGACGACACCATCCTGATGCACGACCCCTTCCAGGGCTGATTTCCGGCTTCGGGAAGCGTGGCGCTTAAAGGGTTCTCAACGGAGCTGGCCTAAGGGTGTTCGCCTAACTGGAGGCGCGCCTTGTTTGTTGCCGATCGTCGTGTGCTGGCGAAGCTGGCGCCGGTCCTGCGGCGGGTTCTGATCGTCGATCCGAACCCCCATTCCGCGCGTCTGCTGACCGACATCATCAAGGGCATGGGCGCCGGCGAGATCGTGGTCGAGCCTGGCGAAGCCCGGGCAATGCGGACCGCCGAGGCGCTCGAGCCCGGCCTCATCTTCACCGAGCGCGGCGGCGAAGGCCTCGATGGCGAGTCGCTCGCGCGCGCCGTGCGGCGCTCCAGCCTCAGCTGCCGCCGCGCGCCGATCATCATGGTCACCGCCGACGCCACCGCCAGCACCATCCTCGGCGCCCGCGACAGCGGGGTGCACGAATTCCTGCGCAAGCCCTTCACCAGCGCCGATCTGTTCAAGCGGATCGAGAACGTGGCGCTGAAGCCGCGCGACTGGGTCGAAGCGGTGGGATATGTCGGCCCCGACCGGCGTCGCTTCAACTCCGGCGAGTTCAGCGGCGATCGCAAGCGCCGGGCCGACCGCCCGGCCGGCGGCGCAGCCGCGATGGCGTCGGCGAAGGATCAGGCCATGCGCATTCTCGCGGCCGCCCTGGATCAGTTCGACCGGGATCCCATGCAGGCTGTGCGCGCCATTCGGGAACAGGCCGCGACGCTGAAGTCGCTGGCCATGAAGGCGGCGGATTCCCGGTTGGCGGTCGCCGTTGGCGCGCTGGAGGTCACCCTCGCCTCAGGGCCCGCCTGCAAGGCGACGCTCGCCGCGCCGATCGGTTCACTGCTGGCCATGGCCGCGCCGGAGCCGATCAAGCAGGCGGGGTGAAGCGGCGGCGCCGGGTGTGGGCCGCCGCTCTCTCGGTCAGGCGTCGACCAGGTTGCGCTCTTCAGCGGCGGCCCGCATCGCCTTCTGCAGCTTCTCGAACGCGCGGACCTCGATCTGGCGCACCCGCTCGCGCGACACGCCATACTGGCCGGCCAGCTCTTCGAGGGTGACCGGATCGTCCTTGAGGCGGCGTTCGGTCAGGATGTGCTTTTCGCGGTCAGTCAGCTCGTGCATGGCCTCTTCCAGCAAGCTGCGACGGATCGACTTCTCCTCGTCCTCCGCCAGCTGCGTCTCCTGCGACACTGCCGTGTCGTCGGCCAGCCAGTCCTGCCACTCGCTCTCGCCGTCGGCGCGCAGCGGCGCGTTCAGGGAGGCGTCGCCGCCGAGGCGACGGTTCATGTTGGTGACCTCTTCCTCCGACACGCCCAGCTTGGTGGCGATGGCGGCGAGGTGTTCGGGACGCAGATCGCCTTCCTCGAAGGCCGAGATCTGGCTCTTGGCCTTGCGCAGGTTGAAGAACAGCTTCTTCTGCGCCGCGGTCGTGCCCATCTTCACGAGCGACCAGCTGCGCAGGATGTATTCCTGGATCGAGGCGCGGATCCACCAC
>JAHJNW010000026.1 GCA_018820665.1 Alphaproteobacteria bacterium
ATGTCGGCAGCTTCAACTTCAAGGGCGGCGACCAGCAGAAGAAGGTCGGCCAGCTGTCGGGCGGCGAACGCAACCGCGTGCACCTGGCCAAGACCCTGGCCACGGGCGGCAATCTGCTGCTGCTCGATGAACCGACCAACGACCTGGACATCGAGACGCTGCAGAACCTCGAGGAGGCGCTGGAAGGCTTCGCCGGCTGCGCCGTGGTCATCTCCCACGACCGCTGGTTCCTCGACCGTCTGGCGACCCACATCCTCGCCTTCGAGGGCGACAGCCACGTCGAATGGTTCGAAGGAAACTTCGAAGCCTATGAGGAAGACAAGAAGCGTCGCCTCGGCGTCGAGAGCCTGATCCCGCACCGGATCAAATTCCAGAAGTTTGGGCGTTAAGGCCCAAGCCTCCGCGAAACGGCCTTCCGATCATCGGGAGGCCGTTTTTCATTGGGCGCGAGTGGGATTAGGGTCGGCCCATGACCGACCGCCCCGCCCTTCTGATCATGCAGCGGCATCTGGCGCCGCTGACGCCCTTCCTGGAGAGCCGATGGACTGTCTACCGGTTCTGGGAAGGGCCGCCGGTCGAGGCGCAGGCAGAGATACGGGCGCTGGTGGTCGCGGGGGAATTTCCGCTCGACAAGGCGCTGATCGAACAGCTGCCGAAACTGCAGCTGATCGCCTGTTTCACCTCGGGGTACGACCGCATCGACACCGACTGGTGCAGGGCGCGCGGCCTGCCGGTGACCCATGCGCCGGGGGTCAACCATGAGGATGTGGCGGACCACGCCATTGGCCTGCTCATCGCCGCCCGGCGGCAGATCGTCGCCGGAGATCGCGCCCTGCGACAGGGAGACTGGACCGCAGACTCCAAGATGATCACCCCGTCGCTGAAGGATCAGCGGCTGGGCGTCGTCGGGCTGGGGGCGATCGGCGAGGCGGTGGCGCGGCGGGCCGAGGCGCTGCGCATGACGGTGAAATGGTGGGGGCCGCGCGAGAAGGATGCGGCCTGGCCGCGGGCGGAGTCGCTGCTGGCGCTGGCGCGCGACAGCGACATCCTGCTGGTCGCCTGCAAGGCCGACGACGACAATATCGGCCTGGTCTCGCGCGCGGTGATCGAGGCGCTGGGGCCGCAGGGGCTGCTGGTCAATGTCGCGCGCGGCCAGTTGGTCGACGAGGACGCCCTGATCGCGGCGCTGAAGGACGGGCGGCTGGGCCAGGCGGCGCTGGACGTGTTCGAGGACGAGCCGACCGATGTCGCGCGCTGGGCCGGGGTTCCGAATACGGTGCTGACGCCGCATACGGCCGGGGCCACGACCGAGGCCGTGCAGGGCATGCTCAGGCTGCTGATGCAGAACCTCGAGGCGGCCTTCGCCGGGGAGCCGTTAACGACGCCGGTTCCCTAGGCCGGGGTCAGGCGGCGCCGCCGGCCATATCAGGGAAGGGCATGGGCTCCGGCTCCGCCGCCGGCATGGGCATGGCTGGCGAGGCTGGCCGGGCCGGCGGGCGCGGGCGCTCCGTGTCGGACAGGACGCCGTCGCCGTCGGCGTCCATGCGGTTGAACATCCGCTGCGCCCCGGCGGTCATCTCCTCGCGCGAGATGCGGCCGTCGTTGCTGGCGTCCGACTGGCCGATCATGCGGCGCAGGCGGCTGCCGCCCATGGCCCCGACCGGGCCGCGGCTGAGCACCGCCAGCTCGTCGCCGGTGACGGCGCCGTCCTGGTTGGCGTCGAGCCGGTCGAACAGGCGATCCGCCCACGCCGGGACGTCGGCGAGGGCCCGCGGGAGGCCCATGCCGCCGCCCTGGCCGCCGCCGGGGCCGGTCTGGGCCGCGGCCGGAGCGGCCAGCAGCAGGAGACCGAGGGCGGCCGCGGCGCCGAGGTTCGCCTGATAGGTCATGAGCCGGTCCGTCCTGTTGCGTCAGCCGGCGAGATTGTGCCCGAACCGGCGCCGTGGCCAGCGGTTTCCGCTTGCATAATCATATAAGGATATCTTTATATGATCGAATGAACCTGAGCGCCGACCAGACCGTCGAGGCCCTGCGCGCCGCCGGCGAGCCGACCCGCCTGCGGGTGCTGTCGCTGCTGGCCGGCGAGGAGCTGTCGGTGATGGAGCTGTCGCACATTCTGGACCAGAGCCAACCGCGCGTCTCGCGCCATCTGAAGCTGATGACCGACGCCGGACTGATCGAGCGGTTTCCGGACGGGGCGCGGGTGTTCTACCGCCTGACGTCGGACGCCCTGGCGCGGCGGCTGATCGACACGGTGCTGGACGTGCTGGACAGCGGCGCCGGCCTGGCCGACGACCGGCGGCTGGAGGAGGTGCGGCGCGATCGCGAGATCGCCGCCGGGGCCTATTTCGAACGCATCGCGCCGCAGTGGGACCGCATCCGCTCGCTCTATGTCTGCGAGAGCGCGGTCGAGGCGGCGATCCTGCGCGCCGCCGGCGACGGGCCGTTCGAGCGGGTCGTCGACCTGGGCACCGGCTCGGGGCGGATGCTGACCCTGCTGGGCGAGAAGGCGACCGTGTCGCTGGGCCTCGACCTGAGCCAGAACATGCTCAACATCGCCCGCGCCAATGTCACCCGCGCCGGGCTGGACGGGGTGGAGCTGCGACACGGCGATATCTTCTCGACCCGCCTGCCGGGGCAGAGCGCCGACCTGGTGCTGGTGCATCAGGTGCTGCACTATCTCGCCGATCCGGCCGCGGCGGTGGCCGAGGCGGCGCGGCTGGTGATGGAGGGCGGACGGCTGCTGATCGTCGACTTCGCGCCGCACGCGCTGGAGCATCTGCGCGAGGAGCACCAGCACCGTCGGCTGGGCTTCGGCGACGCGGAGATGCGCCGCTGGCTGACGGAGGCGGGGCTGACGCCCTCGGCCGCCGTCGCCCTGCCGCCCGACACGGACGGCCTCACCGTGGTCATCTGGACCGCCGAACGCATCGCCGCATCGAAATCGAAAGTCGCATGAGCACCTCCGCCCTCAGTCTCGCCCAGGCCCGCGCCATGCTGCTGTCGCCGCTGGGCCCGGTGGCCCGCGCCGGTCAGGACGCCTCGCGCCCGCGCGTGTCGTTCGAATTCTTCCCGCCCAAGTCCGACGAGGCCGAGGCCAATCTGTGGAAGGCCGTGACCCGTCTGGCCCCGCTGGCGCCCGAGTTCGTCTCGGTCACCTATGGCGCCGGCGGCTCGACGCGTGAGCGGACGCACCGGACGGTCGAGCGGATCCTGGCGGAAACGGCCCTGACCCCCGCCGCCCACCTGACCTGCGTCGAGGCCAGCCGCGCGGATGTCGACGCGGTGATCGAGGGCTATCGCGACGCCGGGGTGCGCCACATCGTGGCCCTGCGCGGCGATCCGCCGGGCGGAAACGGCATCGGCGGCGCCTATGTTCCGCGTACGGACGGTTACGCCAACGCGACCGAATTGACCGCCGCCATCACGGCCAAAGGCGGTTTCGACGTCATCGTCGGCTGCTATCCCGAGGGCCATCCAGAGAGCCCGTCGACGGACCACGACATCGATGTGCTGAAGGCCAAGATCGACGCCGGGGCCACGCGGGCGATCAGCCAGTTTTTCTTCGACATCGACGCCTTCCTGCGCTTCCGCGACCGGGTGCGGGCGGCGGGCGTGACCACGCCGATCATCCCGGGGATCATGCCGGTGAGCAATTTCAACGGCCTGAAGCGGATGTCGGCGGCGTGCGGCGCGGCCGTGCCCGACTGGCTGGCGGCGCATTTCGACGGGCTGGACGACGATCCGGAGACGCGCAGACTGATCGCCGCTTCGGTCGCCGCCGAGACCTGCGCCCGGCTGCAGGAAGAGGGTTTCGCCGACTTCCACTTCTACACCCTGAACCGCGCCGACCTGGTCTATGCGATCTGCCGGGTGCTGGGCGTGCGTGAGACGAAGGCGGCCGCAGTATGAGTTCCCCCCTCCCCCGCAGCGAACGCATCGCCGCCCTCCACGCCGCCGCCAGGGAGCGCATCCTCGTCCTCGACGGCGCCTGGGGCGTGATGATCCAGCGCAGCGACCTGTCGGAAGAGGATTTCCGCGGCGAGCGCTTCACCGATCACGTCGGCCAGATGAAGGGCAATAATGACATCCTGTGCCTGACCCGGCCCGACATCATCGCCGGCCTGCACGACCAGTATTTCGCCGCCGGCGCCGACATCAGCGAGACCAACACCTTCTCGGCCACGGTCATCGCCCAGGACGACTACAGGCTGGACGAACAGTCGGTGTGGGACATCAATCTGGAGGGCGCGAAACTGGCGCGCGCCGCCGCCGACCGCTGGACGGAGAAGGAGCCGCACAAGCCGCGCTTCGCCGCCGGTTCGATCGGGCCGCTGAACAAGATGCTGTCGATGTCGTCGGACGTGAACGATCCCGGCGCGCGGCTGGTCACCTTCGACCAGGTCTATGACGCCTACCGCCATCAGGTGAAGGCG
>JAHJNW010000027.1 GCA_018820665.1 Alphaproteobacteria bacterium
ATCAAGAAGGACATTGGCACCGCCCGCATCCCGGCCGACGGCGAAGGCCTGTCGATCGACGTCAAGGGCCGCGACCTGATGCAGGGCGTCCCGCGCGAGGTCCGCATCTCGGAACGCCAGGCCGCCGAAGCCCTCGCCGAGCCGGTCACCCAGATCGTCGAGGCCGTCAAGGTCGCCCTGGAAGCCACCCCGCCCGAACTCGCCGCCGACATCGCCGACAAGGGCATCATGCTGACCGGCGGCGGCGCCCTGCTGCGCGGCCTCGACGCCGAGATCCGCGACCACACCGGCCTGCCGGTCTCGGTCGCCGACGACCCGCTGTCGTGCGTCGCCATCGGCTGCGGTCGTGTGCTCGAGCATCCGCGCTGGATGAAGGGCGTGCTCGACTCGGCCCTCTAGGGCCCCGGTCGAAACATCGCCTTGAATCCCTGTCATTTCGGGGTTCGCGCCGGTTTCCAACCGGCGCGGATTTTGCGATAGCTGCAGACGTCGGCGGGGGGCTCCCGCTGATTCCCTCTTTCCCAGGAAGGCGCGCCGTGGCGTTTCGCGACGGACCGTTCGAAAATATCAAGGTGCCGCTGGTCCTGTCAGCGGCGGTCACAGTCGTGATCGCGATCATCGGCTGCGTGCTGCTGCTGATCAGCGACGCTCGCGCCGAGAATTCCCCGTACCAGCCGGCGCGCGCCGGGGTCGAGACCGTAGCCGGTCCGGTCGGCGGCGTCTTCGCCGCCCCGGTGCGCTGGTTCGGCCACGCCTCGGACTATGTCGGCGGCTATTTCTTCGCCGTCTCCGAAAACCGCCGGCTCAAGCGCGAACTCGCCGAGCTGCAGCCGTGGCGCGACCAGGCCATCGCCCTGAAGAACGTCAACGCCCGCTATGAGGCCATGCTCGGCATCCGGCCCGAGCCGCCCGTGGCCATGCGCACCGCCCGGTCGATCACCGACACCCGCGGCCCCTTCTCCAAGGCCCGCCTGCTCGATGTGGGGGCGGCCAAGGGGGTCAAGGTCGGTAATCCGGTGATCAATGAGCACGGTCTGGTCGGCCGCATCGTCGGGACCTCATCGGGCATCAGCCGCATGCTGCTGCTGACCGACGTGGCCAGCCGCACCCCGGTGCTGATCGACCGCACCGACGCCCGCGCCCTGCTGACCGGCGATGGCTCGGGCAACCCCCGGCTGGAGTTCGTGCGCGGCGCCGGCTCGGTCCAGGCCGGCGATCGCATCCTGTCGTCCGGCGACGGCGGCGGCTATCCGCGCGGCGTGCCGATCGGCGTCGCCGCCAGGGGCATCGACGGCTCGTGGCGCGTCAAGCTGTTCAGCGACCGGGGCGCCATCGACTACGTCCGCGTCATGCTGTTCGAGGACTTCGGCCAGTTGATCGACGCCGACGATCTCAACGCCCCGCCGCTGGCCGCGCTCGACACCCTGTCCGAGGCGACCGCGGCCCAGAGCACGGCCATCACCGACTCCGCCGCCCGCCGCACCGCCGCCCGCGAGGCCGCCGCTCCGGCAGGGGGGACCGAATGAGACGCGCCGTCGCGGTTCGGGTCGTCGGTCCGATGCAGTGGATTGTCTACCCGGCCCTGATCGCCATCGCGGCCACCATCGTGCTGCAGACCCCGGTCGAGCTGTTCGGCCTGCACCTGCCGGAACCGGTCATCCCGATGGTGCTGGCCTTCGCCTGGCCGTTGATCCGCCCGTCGGTGGTCGCCCCGATCATGCTCGCCGTCCTCGGTCTGGTGCTCGACCTCCTGACCTGGGGTCCGCTCGGCCTGTGGGGACTGACCTTCCTCGCCATCTACAGCGTCGTCCTCGCCTCGCGCAGCTTCCTCGCGGGTCAGGACACCGCAGTGCTGTTCGTCTGGTACGCCGCCTGCTGCGCCCTGGCCTTCGTCCTCGCCTATGTGATCATGGCCTTCATCGCCCCCACGCCGGCCAGCCTGATCTCGGTCTTCCTCCAGCTCGTGCCGACCCTGCTGCTGTTCCCGTTCGCCCATCAGCTGATCGAGCGGTTCGAGGACGGCGACGTGAGGTTCCGATGAGCTCGGAACCGTCGATCTTCTTCGCCGACACCAATGAGCGGCAGGGCTCCTTCCTGCGGCGCACCTTCGTGCTGGGCGGGCTGACCGCGATCGGCGGCCTCGCCCTGACCGCCCGCCTGGCCCAGTTGCAGGTCGTCCAGGCCGGCGAATACGCCACCCTCGCCACCAACAACCAGTTCAACTTCCGCCTCGTACCGCCGCCGCGCGGCCGCATCCTCGACCGCAACGGCGTGGTCATCGCCGGCAACCGGCCCAGTTTCCGCGTTCTCGTGGTGCGCGACGAGACCAAGGACCTGGACCAGACGCTCGACCTGCTGGGCCGTCTGCTGCCCGACACGGTCGACCGCCGCCGCTCGATCATCCGCGAGGTCAACGCCGCCCCGCGCTTCTCGCCGGTGCCGGTCAAGAGCGACCTGAGCTGGGAGGAGTTCGCCAAGGTCAATCTGTACGCCAACGAGCTGCCGGGCGTGATGGCCGACATGAACGAGGCCCGCTACTACCCGTTCGGCGGGTCCTTCGCCCACGTCATCGGCTATGTCGCCAAGCCCAACGATCGCGACATCAAGTCGATCGAGGACCGCGGCGAGAAAGTCCCGGAAATTCTCTACAACCCCGGCTTCCGCATCGGCCGCCAGGGCGTCGAGAAGGCCTTCGATTCGGCCCTGCGCGGCGAGGCCGGCGGCAACCGTGTCGAGGTCGACGCCCGCGGCCGCGTCGTGGCCGAAGATATCGGCGGCTCGAAGCCGCCCGTGCCGGGCGCGGACGTGGTCCTGACCCTCGACGCCGATGTCCAGAACCGCGCGCTCGAGGTCTTTGGCGAGGAATCCGGCGGCTGCGTCGTCATGGATGTCCGCAACGGCGACATCCTGTGCATGGTCTCGGCCCCGTCGTTCGATCCCAATCTGTTCGTCGGCGGCGTGCCGTCGAAGATCTACAACGCCCTGCGCGACTACGAGCGCAAGCCGCTGCTGGACAAGGCCATCTACGGCACCTTCCCGCCGGGCTCGACGTTCAAGATGACCACCGCCCTGGCCCTGCTGGACGCCGGCATCGACCCGACCGAGCGCGTCGTCTGCACCGGCGGCTATCGCTACGGCAGCCGCACCTTCCGTTGCTGGCGTCCGGGCGGCCACGGGGCGATGGACATGCACAACGCCATCAAGAACTCGTGCGACACCTATTTCTACCACCTGTGCAACCGCGCCGGCGTCGACCGGATCGCGCGGGTGGCCAAGGACCTCGGGTTCGGCCAGGTCTATGAGATCGGCATCGCCGGCCAGTCTGACGGCACCGTGCCCTCGACGGCCTGGAAGCGCGCCTACACCGAGGCGACCAGCTGGGACGACGACGGGACCTGGTATCCGGGCGAGACCCTGTCGGTGGCGATCGGGCAGGGCGCCCTCGAGGTCAACGCCCTGCAGCTGGCGGTGATGACCAGCCGCCTCGCCAGCGGACGCAAGGCGGTCCAGCCCCGGCTGGTCAAGGCGGTCGGAGGCGAGAAGCGCCCAGACGCGGAAGCCTTCGCCGACCTGCCGTTCAGCAAGGAACACCTCGACATCGTTCGCGGCGGCATGGCGGCGGTGGCCAATGACGTCACCGGCACCGCCTACCGCACCTCACAGCTAGGTCTCGGCGACATCCAGATGGCTGGCAAGACCGGCACCGCCCAGTCGCGCGACTACGGTTCGGGATCGCGCGGCCCGCGCGACGCGGTCTGGTCCCGACGCGACCACGCCCTGTTTGTCGCCTTCGCCCCGCATGACGCGCCGCGCTACGCCATCGCCCTGATCATCCAGCACGCGCCGTCCGGGGGCTCGGTCGACGCCGCGCCCAAGGCGCGCAAGATCATGAAGACCGTCCTGCTCAAGGATCCGGACATGCGCGCCCGCATCGAACGGCCCCTGCCGCCCGCGCCCGTCGCCACCGGCGCTGACGAGGGCGAGGCCGGAACCGCGCCGGGCGGCGAGGTCAGCGGACCCGCCGCCGCCGGGATCGCCCCGGCGCCCGCGTCGCGGCCCGCTCCCCCGACCTCCCCGGGTCCGCGTCCCTATCTGTCGGAGCCCCGTCGATGACCGCCTCGGCCCTGACCCGTCCCGGCGAGCGCGACCGGCTCTCGACCAAGATCACCGAGCTGGACTGGCGCCTGATCGGCCTGCTGGGCGTCATCGCCTGCGTCGGCGCCGCCATGCTCTATTCGATCGCCGGCGGCCAGTGGCAGCCGTGGGCCGCCAAACACCTGCTGCGCTTCGGGGCGCTGCTGGCGGCGCTGCTGGTGATGGCCATGATCCATCCCAAATGGTGGTTCCGCGCGGCCTATCCGCTGTACGGCCTGCTGCTCGTCCTCGTTCTGATGATCGAATTCACGCCGCTGGGCTACACCGCCGGCGGCGCGAGGAACTGGCTGAATCTCGGCTTCATGCGCATCCAGCCGGCCGAGTTCATCAAGATCGGTCTCGTCCTGGCCCTGGCCCGCTGGTACCACAACCACTCGGCCCAGGACGCCCGCTGGTCGTGGAAACTGCTGATCCCGGCGGGGATGATTGGCCTCCCTTTCCTGCTGGTCGCCAAACAGCCCGACCTCGGCTCGGCCATGGTCATCGGCCTGACGGGCGCCGCCGTCATGTTCGTCGCCGGACTCAGCTGGCGCGTCATCGCCGCCGGGGCCGCGGCGGCGGTCGCCGTCATCCCGCCCTTCGTCATGTTCGGCATGCACGACTACCAGCGCAACCGGGTGCTGACCTTCCTCAGCCCCGAGTCCGATCCGTCCGGCACGGGCTACAACATCATCCAGTCCAAGATCGCCCTCGGCTCCGGCGGCTTCCTCGGCAAGGGCTATGGCCTCGGCAGCCAGAGCCAGCTGGAATTCCTGCCGGAACGACACACCGACTTCATCTTCTCGACCCTGGCCGAGGAGTTCGGCTTCGTCGGCTCCTTCACCGTTCTGGCCTGCTACGTCGCCATTATTCTGATTTCCCTGCGCATCGCCTCCCTGGCGCACAGCCATTTCGGCCGCATCGCCGCGGCCGGCATGACCGGCTTCTTCGCCCTGTTCGTCCTGATCAACGGGGCCATGGTCATGGGCCTGGCCCCCGTCGTCGGCGTGCCCATGCCGCTGCTGTCCTATGGTGGCTCGTCGATGATGACGGTGATGATCGGCTTCGGCCTGGTGCTCTCCACCCGCGTCCACCGCTACGCCGAACTGCCCAAGGGCCACGGCCTGTTCTGATCGCGGGGTTCAGGCGTTAGGCTCGCGCCATGTCTGAATCACCCCCCGAGACCACGCCGCCCGTCTTCGTCCCCGACTGGGGTGACGCGCCCTGTCCGAAACCGGTCGTCCCGACCGCCTCGCCGGAACAGACCGCCGCCATGATGGATGGCGTGCGCATGCGCGAGAATCCGGCCGAATGGGCCTTCGTCCGGCTGTCCAAGCTGATCGAGGATTTCGAGAAGGGTCTCGACAAGGACGAGGAGGTCGGCGCCCGCATCGTCGGCCTGCCGGGCGACGGCACCATGTCGATCGAGGATGTCGGCTTCTGGGGCCCGGACTTCATCATGTTCCTGGGCAAGAACGCCGACGGCAAGCCGGTGCGCCTGATCCAGCATTACGGCCAGATCAACGTCCTGCTCGATGTCCGCAAGAAGCCCCATGAGCGCGAGGCCCGCCGCATCGGCTTCCAGCTGTCGGAAATGGTGCGGAAGACGGACAAGAAGTGAGGCGGCAGGGATCAGGCAGCAGGCAGCAGGGCGCCCGGGGCCAATAGCCCCAGATCCGCGATCTCATGCTGCTGCTGCCTGCTGCCTGCTGCCTAAAGCGAAGCCGCCCAATCCGTCGCCCGCACCAGGCTGTCGATGATGCCCGGCTCGGTCGAGGCGTGGCCGGCGTCGCCGACGATGTCCAGTTGCGCCTCGGGCCAGGCCCGGTGCAGCGCCCAGGCGCCCGAGATCGGCGTCACCACATCGAACCGGCCCTGGGCGATCCAGCAGGGGATGTGGCGAATGCGGCCGATGTTCTTCAGCAGCCAGCCTTCCTCGGGGAAGAAGCCGCCATTGGTGAAATACCAGTTCTCGATCCGGGCGAAGGCCACGGCGAATTCGGGTTCGGCGAACTTGTCGGGCTTGGCGTCCGGCCCCTGCACGCTGACGGTCTCGCCCTCCCAGCTCGACCAGGCGATGGCGCAGCGTTCCCGCTCGCCCTGGTCGTCGCCGATCAGCCGCTTGTAATAGGCGCCCATCAGGTCGTGGCGCTCATCCTCGGGGATGGGGGCGAGGAACCGCTCCCAGGCGTCGGGGAAGATGTTCGAGGCCCCGTCCTGATAGAACCAGTGCAGCTCGGCCCGGGTCAGCAGGAAGATGCCGCGCAGCACCAGCGCCCTCGCCCGCTCGGGATGGGTGATGGCGTAGGCCAGCGACAGGGTCGACCCCCAGCTGCCGCCGAACACCACCCATTTGTCGATGCCCAGCAGTTCGCGCAGCCGCTCGATGTCCTCGATCAGGGTCCAGGTGGTGTTGTCCTCGAGCGAGGCGTTGGGCCGGCTCTTGCCGCAGCCGCGCTGGTCGAACAGGACGATGCGGTATTTCGACGGGTCGAAATAGCGGCGCATGCCCGGATTGACCGCCCCGCCCGGGCCGCCGTGCAGCACCAGGACCGGCAGCCCCTGCGGATTGCCGCATTCCTCGTAGTAGATCTCGTGCACGCCGCCGGTCGGCAGAAAGCCGGTGGCATAGGGTTCGACCTCGGGGAACAGCTCTCGGCGGGGCGTTTCGGGCACGGGGAAGGCCATACGGTACTCGGTCTCTTTCGTGTCAGGCTGAGGCGGCTTGTGTCCGCAATGCGGCAAAGCCGATCAAAAGCCAAGCTGTGATCATCAGCAGGCCCCCGATCGGGGCGACCGCCCCCATGGCCCGCAGGTTCAGCAGGGCGATGGCGGACAGGGCGAGGGCGAACACCAGTCCGCCCGCGGCGGCCAGCCAGCCGGCGATGACGATGATCCGGTTCCGCGCGGGCCAGACAGCGCAGACGAGGGCGAGGACCGCATGCACCAGCTGGTAGTGGGCGCCGGTGGTGAGCAGCTGTTTGACCTGCGGCCCGGCCCCGTGCGCCGCGAAGGCGCCGAGGGCTACGGCAAGGGCGCCGTTGAACGCGGCGAACACGACCAGACTGCGAGTCACTTTCATGAATTGAGGCTAGCCGACAGAATCCCGCGCGTCTGCTATTCGCCCGCCATGACCGCCGCCCAGCGTATGGCTTTGCAGTATGTGTTGCTCTTCGGCGCCACCGGCGTCTCGCTCCCGTTCGCGGGCCTGTGGATGCGCGCCCAGGGCCTGAGCGGCGCCGAGATCGGAACCCTGCTGGCCGCGCCGATGCTGGCCCGCGTCGTCACCGGCCCGCTGCTGGCGGTCTGGGCCGACGGCTTTCGCTACCGCCGCACGCCGATCGCCCTGATGGGGCTGGTCATGGCGGCGGGCTACGCCCTCGCCGGCCTGTCTGACCTCTATCCGGTGCGCGCCATCGGCTGGTTCGTCGGGGCCACGGCCATGGGCGCGCTGGTGCCCCTGACCGATGTCATGACCCTGAGGCTGGCGGCGCGGATAGGATTCAGCTTCTCCCTGCCGCGCGGCGCGGGCTCGGCCGCCTTCGTCGCCGCCAACATCGCCATGGGCGCCCTGCTGCTGCACGGACCCGTGGACGGGGTGATCGTCTGGCTGGTGGTCTCGTCCCTCGGTCTGGCCGCCGTCGCCGCCCTCGTCCTGCCGGCCCAGACGGTGGTCGAAGGGCCGGCGGCCGTGGCCGGGCTGGAGCGCTTCCGCGGCCTCGGCCGGCTGCTCGTCGACCCGCTGTTCATGACCGCCATCTTCGCCATCGGCGCGGTCCAGGCCGCCCATGCCTTCCAGTACGGCTTCTCCGCCATCCTGTGGAAAACCCAGGGGATAAGCGAGGCCGTCACCGGCCAGCTCTGGGCCTTCGGCGTGGTCGTCGAGATCGCCCTGATGTGGCTGTTCGAGCCGTGGCGTCGCCGCGTCGGCATCGGCCCGTGGAGCCTGCTGATGGTCGGTTCGGCCGCCGCCGTGGTCCGCTGGAGCGCCATGGCCCTGGCCCCGCCGCTGTGGCTGCTCTGGCCCTTGCAGGCGCTGCACGCCCTGACCTTCGCCGCCACCTTCCTCGCCGGGCTGCAGATCGTCGAGCGCCTGACCCGCCCCGACAGCCACACCGCCGCCCAGACGTTGAGCTCGGTACTGTCGGCCGGCCTGCTGATCGGACTGGCGACGGCGGCCTCGGGGCCGCTGTACGACCGCTTCGGCGCCGGGGGCTACTGGGCCATGGCGGCCATGGCCGCCGCCGGCCTGATCGCCGCCATCCCGCTCAGACGACGGCTGGGCGAGGTCAGGCCAGATCCCCGATCGCCGCGTCCAGCAGCATGAAGGCGCGTCCGCCGTCCGAGGTCAGCCGGCCCAGCACGCCGGGCCCGTCATGGGCCGCCGCCAGGCCCGACAGCTCGCGCCCGTAGGCCCGCACGAAGGCTTCGGCGTCGGCCCTCAGATCGGTGTCGGTCAGCACCCGGCGCGACACGCTGCGCACCGCCGCCGGGGCGACGCGGCGCACGATCTGCCGCGCCCGGTCCGGATCACCGGCGGCGACGGCCTGGGCCGCCTCCTCGACGCGCGACCGCGGCAGCAGGGCGTTCGGATCGACGCCCATGCGCCGGATCGCCGCCGTGATCCGCTCGCCCAGCGCCTCGCTGTCGACCGCCGGCATGACCGGGGTGTCGAGGTCCAGCGGCGCCTCGCCGGGCCCCTCGTCGACCAGATCGCTCCAGCCCAGCCGGTCCTTCTCGGCCTGGTTCGCCGGCGCCGCGCCGGGCGGCGGCTCCAGTTTCAGCCGCCCGCGCAGACCGAAGCCGCGCGGATCGTCCGATCGTTCGCCCGACCGCTCCGGGGCGCGCTCGGGCGCCCGTTCCGGCCGGGGCCGCGGCGGCGCCTCCTCCGGCGTCGCGCTGGCGGCGAGGGCCTCGCGGCGGCGGCTGGTGGTCGGGCTCTCGCCGGACACCACCCCCATCAGCCGCACGGCCTCGGTCAGCATGTCGTAGTTGCGCCGCACCCGCTCCTGGAAGCCGGCGTCCAGCGCCTCGGTGTCGGCGGCGGCCTTCTGCGAGGCGGCCGACAGGGCGGCGAGGCCGTCCTCGACCGAGGCGCGCACCGCCTCGACCCGCTTCTGCGCCTCTTCCGGCAGGCGCGAGGCCCGCTCGTCGAGGTCCTCCATGGCCTGGTCGATGCGGGCGAAGGCGGCGTTCATCCGCTCGACCGTGGTCTCCAGCCGCTCGAGCGCGTGCTGGCCGGCCTCGTCGACCAGGCTGCTGGTCTCGACGACGATGCGCCGGGCGCTGTCGACGCGGGCGTCGGCGGCCTGATCGGCCTTCTGCGCCGCCTCGAACAGGGCCTCGCCCAGCCGGTCCGCCCGGACCAGGGCCTGGTCGGCCGCATCGGCGGCGGCGGCGCGGGAATCCTCGGCCGTGGCCTGCAGGGCGGCGAGGGCGCGGCGGGTCTCCTCGACCAGGGCGTCGCGCGCCTCGGCCGCCAGCGACTCGAACTTGTCGAGCGCCAGCTTGGTGGCGCTGTCGAAGCCGTCGGCCTCGCGCTGCGACATGTCGACGAGGGCGCGGAACTGGTCCGTCGCCGCCTCGACCAGATCCTTGATGCTGTCCGTCGTGCGCGCCGAGGTCAGGCCCAGTTCGTCGGTCACCGCCCGCGTGGCGGACAGCTGTTCGGTCAGCTGGGCCCGCTGGCTCTCGACCTGGGCCGAGAAATCCTCCTGATCGGTGCGCAGGGCGTAGGCGGCCGTGACGAGGGCGGCGCGCTGCTGGCCGAGGCCTTCCTCGACCGACTGGATCTGTTCGGCCACGCCCGCGCCGGCGTTCTCCAGCCGCAGGGTCTGGCGCGCCAGATCGTCGGCGGCGACGCGGGCGGCGTCCTGGGCCTCGCCGGCGGCGGCGGCGAGGTCCGAGGCGCGGGCGGCGAGGGCGGCTTCGCCCTCGCGCAGCTG
>JAHJNW010000028.1 GCA_018820665.1 Alphaproteobacteria bacterium
CCGCCCCGCGCAGTCGTTTTCCACACGCCCTCCGGCTGGCGGCCCTGGCATTCGGGCCTTGCCGGATCACCGCCGGGTCCATTGCTGGGCCCGACGCGGGGCGGACATGACGGCCATGGGACGTCAGCAGCCCGCAATCCGTTAGCGCGCGGCGAGCAAGCGGGCAGGATCCATCCCTGCCCTCGAGGCCCCCCGGACTCTCCGTCGCCCGGGCTTCATCGCTCGACCACAGCCCGCCGCCATCGAGGAACGTGGATCCGACGCCCTCCCCTTCGACGGGATGGGGAGCATTTTACGGGAGGCCCGTCCTAGTACAGCTAAAACGGTTTGAGAAAAGGTTAGTGCGTTGAATAGGCGGGCGAATATTTTGATAACCAGACTATAGATTCGCGGATTGTAAGCACAGCGTCATGGCCTCACCTCCCCGTCGGCGAAGGCCGATGGGGAGGACAGATCGCGAAGCGATCAGGAGGGGGCGGCTCCGTCAGAGGTTGGTTCGCGCCGGACTCCCTCACCGCCTGCGCCGCCCCCTCCTGATCGTCGCTGACGCGCCGATCGGTCCTCCCCATTCGCCTTCGCGAATGGAGAGGTGAATCCGACCGCCGCCCCCGTTAACCTTTTTCTTCGCGTGGGGCGGGCGGGCGATAGCCACGGCGCGGCGAATGGGTAAAACAGGCGTCTTGGCGGATTCACGTTCGGGGGGACGAGGTGCGGGCTGGCGTCAATGCAATGACGGCGATCTTCGGGATCGGCGTGCTGGCCGGTCTGCTGCTGACGCCGGACGGGCGCCAGTGGCTGCGCCATCCGACGGTGATGCTGGGCGATCGCGCCAACGCCTCCGCGCCCGCCGCTCCCGTGGCCGCGCCGGTCGCCGTGGTGGCCGCTCCGCCGCCGGTTCCCGCCGTCACCCCGCTCGCCGCCCGGCTGACGAAGGGGCCGCTGCGGATCGGGGTGTTCGGCGACTCCATGGCCGACGGCCTGTTCACCGGCCTGTACCGCGACCTGCGCGACCAGCCGAAGGTCACGGTGACGAAATTCTCCGAGGTCTCGACCGGCCTGTCGCGCTACGACTACGTCGACATCCAGGCCAAGACACAGCGCCAGATCGAGGCGACGCCGGTCGATGTGGCGGTGATCCTGTTCGGCACCAATGACGCCCAGGGCATAAGCCTGGACGGGGTCATCCATGATTTCGGCACGGAGGGCTGGAAGGCCGCCTATGCGACGCGGATCGAAAATCTGGTGGCCATGCTGCGCGGCCGCGACGTCGCCGTCTATTGGGTCGGCCTGCCGCGGATGAAAAGCGCCCGGTTCGATGGACGGATGGCGCTGATCAACGGTGTAATCGAGGCGCGGATGAAGGCGCTGAACGTGCCGTATCTGGAAACCGTCGACCTGACCTCGAACGGGGAGGGCGGCTATGAGGCCTATCTGGCCAATGACAGCGGCCGCAAGGTGTTGATGCGGGCCAATGACGGGATCCATATGTCGATGGCCGGCTATCTGCGGATCAGCGGGCCGGTGGCGGAACGGCTGAAGCGGGATGCGGGGCTTCTGAACCCTGCCCCCACCGCTCATCCCCGCGAAGGCGGGGACCCAGTCCTGTCCAGCGGGACGCCGGCGCTTCAGGACAGCCCCGGGTTCGGTTCCCGGCCCCGGCCCGTCACCCAAAGCACTGGGTCCCCGCCTTCGCGGGGATGAGCGGAGTGGGGGGGAAGCCGATCGGACCGGGTTTGGCGTGGCTCGCCCTGATCGCGACGCTGCCGGCAGCGTCCGCCGCGCTCGCCCAGACCCCCTATGTGGTTGTCGCCGCGCCCGAGCCGGGCCCCGGCGTCTGCCCCACCGGACTGTGTCAGCCCGAGGCCCTGACCGGTCTGTTCGAGGCGCTGGCGGCGACCGAGGCGGGCACACCGGATGGGCTGGTGCATATCCTGCAACTCGGGGACAGCCATACGGCGGCAGACCGGATCACCGGCAAGGTCCGGGCGGTGTTGCAGGGGCGGTTTGGCGACGGCGGACGCGGCGTGCTGCCGCCCGGCGTGCCCTATGACGGCTATTCGCCGATGCAGGTCGAGGTGACGGCGACCGGCTGGCGGACCACGCAGGCGGCCCTGACCTATCCCGGGTTCGAGCCGTTTCCGGTCGGCCTGACCAATGTGTGGGAGACGCGGACCGACGCCGACAGCCGGCTGACACTGCGCCCCGAGACGCCGGGGCGGGTGACCGAGATCCGTCTGTGCTGGGAGGCTCCCGGGGGCGTGGTGTTGTCGGACGAGGACGAAACCTGGGTGGTAGAGGCCGAGCGAAAAGGCTGGTGGCTGTCCTGCGGCGGTGTCCGGCCGGCGACCCCGCCCGGCGTGCTGGTGGCGCGGCCAGCCGATCCGGAGCGGCCGCAGGTCAAGCTGGATCATATCCGGCTGACCCGGGCCGGGCCCGGCGTCGTGGTCTCGAACCTGGGGATGGTCGGGGCGACCCTGGCCGATCTGGCGGCGCGCACCGAGGAGGTGGTCATCGACGAACTGGCGGAGTGGCGGCCGGAGCTGATCATCCTCGCCTATGGCGTCAATGAGGGGTTCGACGACGGACTGGACCCCGTCGCCTACGAGCGGCTGCTGCGCGGCCAGATCGTTCGGCTGCGGCTCAGGGCGCCGGGGGCGTCGCTGATGATCCTCGGCGCGCCGGACGCGCTGCGCAGCGGCACGGCGGGCGGGTGCAGCGCCGACAGGCTGCGCGCCCCGCCGCCCTCGCTGGCGGTGGTCCGGGACGTGCAGCGTCGGGTCGCCGCCGACACGGGTGTGGCGTTCTGGGACTGGCATGGACGGATGGGGGGCGACTGTGCGGCGGACCGGCTGGCCCAGCGGGCCGAGCCCTATATGCGCGGCGACCGGGTGCATTTCACCGGCGCCGGGGCCGACTGGATCGGCGGCGTGATGGCCGGTGATCTGCTGGCCGCCTATGAGGCGTGGAAGGCGGCGCGGGCCACGGTCGAGCCGGGGAGCGCGGACTAGATGCTGTTCCCCACCCTCGCGTTCGGCGTCTTCTTCCTCATCGTCTATTTCACCGCCTGGTCGCTGGATCGCGAGAACGGGCGGCGCAAGCTGTTCCTGCTGCTGGCCAGCTGGTTCTTCTACGCCCAGTGGGACTGGCGGTTTGTCGGCCTGCTGATCGCCTCGGCGGTACTGAACTGGGGGGTGGCGGCGCTGATTGCCCGGTCGCAGGCGCGCGGGGAGCGCACCGGCTGGCTGGTCGGGCTGGGGGTGGCGGTCAATCTGCTGATCCTCGGCTTCTTCAAATACTATGGCTTCTTCGTCGAGGAGGCCGGCGAGCTGCTGGCGCGGTTCGGGTGGGAGCGGGACCTGCCGCTGCTGCAGATCGTGCTGCCGGTGGGGATTTCCTTCTTCACCTTCCAGGGCATCAGCTACGTCGTCGACGTGCAGCGCGGGAAGACGCCGCCGGCGAAGAGCCTGCTGGACGTCATGCTGCTGATGAGCTTCTTCCCGCATCTGGTGGCGGGGCCGATCGTGCGCGCCTCGGACCTGCTGCCGCAGTTCGAGCGGACGCCGCGGCTGACGCGGGCGATGGCGACGCACGGCCTGCTGCTGATCGTCTGGGGCCTGTTCAAGAAGACGGTGATCGCCTCGGAGATTTCGGTGAACCTGGTCGATCCGGTGTTCTTCGATCCGACCGCCTATGGGGCGGTGGACATCGCGGCGGCGGTCTATGGCTATGCCGTCCAGATCTATTGCGACTTCTCGGCCTATTCGGACATGGCGATCGGGCTGGCGGCGCTGCTGGGCTATTCCTTCCCGCGCAATTTCGACCAGCCGTACCGGGCGTCGTCGATGCAGGCCTTCTGGCGGCGCTGGCATATCAGCCTGTCCAGCTGGCTGCGGGACTATCTGTATGTGCCGCTGGGGGGCGGGCGGAAGGGGCTGGTCTCGTCGTGCATCAACGTCTTCATCACCATGGTGCTGGGCGGGCTGTGGCACGGGGCGGCGCTGACCTTCCTGGCGTGGGGCGCGCTGCATGGCGGGGTGCAGGTGATCGAGCGGCTGTTCAGGGCGGCGCTGGGGGACCGGAAGGTCGTGCCGACCGTGGTCGGGGTGGTGGTCACCTTCCACATCGTCTGCCTCGGCTGGATCCTGTTCCGGGCCGAGAGTTTCGACCTGGCGATGCAGATGCTGCAGGGGCTGGGGCGGATCGGGCCGGTCGTCATGCTGACGCCACTGCTGCTGACGCTGATCGTCGGCGGGCTGGCCATGCACTGGCTGCCGCCGCGCGCCATCGAGGGCGCAGCCGAGCGGCTCAAGACGGCGCCGTCGCTGACGCTGGGCCTGCTGGTCGGGGCGGCGATCCTGCTGGTCGAGGCGGTGCGTCCCGAGGGCGTGGCGCCCTTCATCTATTTCCAGTTCTAGGCGTTGGAGGCGGCATGACGAACGAACGCGACGAACCGCCGGTCCCGCTGGAGCCGTTTCCGGCGCAGCGGCCGGACTCGCCGTTCCCGCCGCTGGCGGAGAGCGTGGCGGCTCCCGCCGAGCCGGATCCGCCCAGCGACTGGATCGAGAGCGCCGATGCGCACGATCTTCCGACACGGGAGAATGCGCTCGTGGCCCTGGGGCGGTTCGCCTTTCCGCCGGCCCCGCCGCTGGACGACGAGGGCGCAGCGGCGCGCGACCGGCGCTGGACCAGCCGGACGGTGATGACGGCGGCGGCCTTTCTGCTGGTGTTCAACGCCGTGTCGCCGCTGAACTGGGCGCGGCAGCAGCCGCCGGGCTGGGTCCCGGAGACGGTGCGTCAGCTGTCGGAAGTCTGGGTCGACCAGCTGGCGGTGTTCGCCGTGGACCAGCCGCGGCGGGGGATGCGCGAGATCTGGGACGCGGCGCGGCGGGCGCGCTTCATCGGCCAAGGGGCGGGCGGGGCCGGCCCCCTCCACCCTCCTTCGGAGGGTTCCCCTCCCCCGGTGGGGAGGAATGATCAGGCCTCGACGATCTCGCCCAGGCCGTCGGCGGTGCGGGCGACGGTGAAGGTCTTGAGCACCCCGGCCTCATAGGGTTTGGCGAACAGGGTCGAGACGGTGCGCAGCTCGGCCCTGGCCTGATCCGGGGTCAGGGTCAGCAGGACATAGCCCTTGGCCGACTGGTCGCAGAAGACGACCTCGTCATTGGCCTGCATCAGGGCGGCGCCCAGCGGCAGGCGCGGCACGGCGTCGCCGGGCGAGGGGCTGGAGATGGCGCTGGTGCCGAACTCGACGCCGCGGCGGGCGCCGGCGGCGTCCTTGAGGTCGTCGACCCAGAAGGCGTGGCTGTCGCCGGCGAGGACGATGGGCTGGACCCCGGCCTCGGCGAAGGCGGCGTACAGGCGTTCGCGGCCGGCGGGGTAGCCGTCCCAGCTGTCGAGGTTGAACGGCACGCCCAGTTTGAACAGCTCGATCGACTGGCGGACCTGGGCGCGGACGGCGGCGGGCAGGGTGGCCAGCAGGCCGGCGATCTGCAGCGGATTGGCCATTTTGGTGATGTCGGGGCCCTGGACGCGGGCCATGACCACCTGGTTGCCGACGATCTGCCACGGCTTGCCGGCGGCGCGGGAGGCGGAGAGGGTCGATTTGATCCAGTCGCGCTGGGCGTCGCCGAGCAGGTCGCGGGCCGGGTCGTTGCGCTTCGCGGTGAAGGCGGCGACGTCGGGGCGGCCGTCCACGACCGGCATGTCGGCCTGATAGGTCAGCTGTTCGCCGCGGGCCAGCAGGCGGGTCTCGACCATCAGCAGGCTGGCCAGGTCGCCGAAGTCGAAGCTGCGCTGGATGGCTTCGCGGGTCAGGCCGGCGGCCGGTTCGCGGATCGGCATCCACTCGAAATAGGCCTTGAGCGCCGCCGCCTTGCGGGTGGCGAACTCGCCCTCGGTCGCGGCGGTGTGGTTCTCGGCTCCGGCGGTCCAGGCGTCGTTGGCGATCTCGTGGTCGTCCCAGACGCAGATGAAGGGGGCGCGGGCGTGGGCGGCCTGGAGGTCGGGGTCGGACTTGTACTGGGCGTGGCGCTGGCGGTAGTCGGCGAGGGAGACGATCTCGTGCGCCGGCTCGGGGATACGGCCCAGCGGGGCGCCCGAGGCCATGCCGTAGGCGTCGGGCTCGGCGCCGTATTCGTAGATGTAGTCGCCGAGGTGGACGACGGCGTCGAGCCGCTCCAGCTTCGACACCGCGTCCCAGGCGTTGAACAGGCCGCCGGGATAGAGCTGGCACGAGGCCACGGCGAGCACGACCTCGGGGGTCGGGCCGGCCGGCAGGGTGCGGGTGCGGCCCTGAGGCGAGCGGGTCTCGCCGGCGGTGAAGGCGTAGCGGTAGTCGACGCCCGGCTGCAGGCCGGCGACCGGGACCTTGACGGTGAAATCACGGTCCGGGCCGGTCTCGACCGTGCCCGAGGCGACCGAGGCCGCCTCGCCGTCGCGCCAGACCGACCAGTCGACCCGCACCGACCGGACCGCCGGATCGGCCGGGGTGACCCGGGTCCAGATCACCACGCCGTCGGCCTGGGGATCGCCGGAGGCGACGCCATGGGCGAAGGCGACGGACGGGACGGTGCGGGCGGCGGCGGGCAGGGCCGCCCCCGCCGCGCCGGCGCCGAACAGGCCGAAAAGGTCGCGGCGGTGCAGGGTCATCGCTGTGGCTCCTAGTAGCGCAGGCTGACGGAGACGCCGTAGGTGCGCGGCTCGCCGGCGATGAAGGTCGGCAGGCCGAGGCCGTCGCCGGTGTTCCCCGCGTCCTTGATGTACTGCTCGTCCAGCAGGTTGTCACCGAACAGCTCGACACCCCAGTGGGCGTCGGTCGGGGCGTAGCGGATGCGCAGGTTCAGCAGGCCGTATGACTCCTGGACCTCGTCGACGGCCGTGTCGGGAACGAAGTTGCCGGTCTGGAGGTCGGCGCGGTCGTTGTCGTTGTCGAAGAAGGTTTCCGACTGCCAGCTGTACGTCGGCTGGACCTCGACCTCGCCGCCGAACACCGGGATCCGCCAGACGGCGCCGATCGAGGCGCGGTTGTCGGGCGACAGGCGGAATTTGTTGCCGTCGAAGATGCCGGCCTCGAAGCGCGAGTGGTTGTAGGCGTAGGTGGCGAACAGATCGAGGCTGTCGTTGGCGCTGAAGAAGGCCTGGCCCTCGAAGCCGTAGGCCTTGGCCTCGCCGGCGTTGGTGGTGATGAACTGGGTTCCGACCTGAACCGTCGTCTGGAAGTTGCTGTAGTCGTAGAGATAGAGCGCGCCGTCGAGGCGCAGGGCCCCGCCCATCATCGCCGTCTTGGCGCCGACCTCATAGCTGTCGACCTGTTCGGCGTCGACGAAGGTGAAGCCGGGGGCGCCGAAGGGCGCGGACGGGGCGCTGGGGGCCAGCACCGCCGGACGGCGACCGCGGGCGTAGTTGGCGTACAGGTTGGTGTCGTCGGTCAGGGCGTAGCGGGCCGTGGCGCGCCAGGTCAGGCCGTCGTCCTCGAGATCCTGGCTGACGACGTCGCCATTGCCGGCGGTCGGCTGGAAGGTCAGGCCGAACAGCGGGAAGGCGGCGGTCACCGGGGCGTTGGCGGCGCCGGGCTGGGCCAGCTGGAAGACGATGCCGTTGGCGAAGGCGCCGAGGGCGGCGGCCTGGGTCAGGGCGGCGGGGGTGCCGACGGCGACGAGGTCGCCGATCTGGCCCTGCAACTGCTGCACCGCCAGCAGGCCGCCGAGGACGGAGCGGCCGTTCAGGGCGGCGGTGGAGATGCCGCTGGTCTTCTCGTCCTGGGTCCAGCGGACGCCGAGGGCGAACTCCAGCCGGTCCGTCGGCCGCCAGGTCACGTCCCCGAACAGGTCCCACGACTCCAGCTCGGCGGAGTTGGTGGCGGTCTCGATGTGCGAGGCCTTGAGATTGTTGCGGATGCCGGGGATCAGGATGGCGGGGATGCCGAACGACGCCAGCACGGGGTCGATCAAGGCCGGGCTGGAGAAGGCGGCGAGGGGCAGGGCGGTCGTGCCGGCGGCGGCCGGATTGCCGTCCAGCAGACCGGCCAGCTGGGCCAGGGCGACCCGTTCGTTGAACTCGGTCGGGGTGCGCTGGTAGCCGTCTTCCTTGAAATAGCCGACGCCGACGAAGCCCGAGACGGCCCCGCCGTTGTCCCAGTTCAGGCGCAGCTCCTGGCTGAACTGGTCGCCATAGGCGTCCTCGACGGCCATGAGCAGCGGCAGGGAGATGCCGTCCGGATCGAAGGTCTCGTAGGATTCGAACTCGCGCCAGGCGGTGGTCGAGGTCAGGGTCAGGCTGTCGTTCAGATCGAGGCGGGCGATGCCGGTGACGCCCTGGACGGTGCGGTCGAGGCCTAGCGTCCGGCCGCCGTCGATGTTGGTTCCTGCGGTGAAGGCCGCGCCCTCCCACGGTTCACGGCCGCCGAGAACGGCGCCCGTGGTCGGATTGGCCGGGGAATAGGCCATGGCCTTGAAGGAGGTCCCGGGCGCCGCGTCTTCCTGATAGTTGGCGATCACGTCGAAGCGGAAGGCTTCGGTCGGCTGGAAGGCGAGGCTGAGGCGGTAAGCCTGGGTGTCGAAGCCGTTATAGTCCTCGCCGCCGAGCAGGTTCTCGACATAGCCGTCGCGGGTCTTCATCCGCGTGGCGAAGCGCAGGGCGGCGGTGTCGCCCAGCGGCGCGTTCACCATCAGCTCGACCATGCGGTAGTCGAAATTGCCGACCGAGGCGCGGGCGGCGGCGTCGAGACCGTCGATGTCCGCCTTGTTCTGGATCACATTGATCGCGCCGATCAGGGCGCCGCGGCCGTACAGGGTCGATTGCGGGCCCTTGGCGATCTCGATCCGCTCGATGTCGAACAGTTCAACGTAGGAGCCGCGCGACTTCGAGATCGAGACGCCGTCCTGATAGACCGAGACGCGCGGTTCGTTGGTGGCCTCGCCCGAATCCGAGGTGATGCCGCGCATCACGAAGCCGGGGTTGTTGGGCGACTGGTTCTGCACCAGCAGGCCGGGGGTGAAGGCCGACAGTTCCTCGAAGTCCTGGACGCCGAGGTTCTCCAGCATGTCGCCGCTGTAGGCCGTGAGGGCGAAGGGCACCTCGGTGGCGCTCTGTTCGCGCAGCTGGGCCGTGACGATGACGTCCTCGACCGAGGTCGGCTCGGCGTCCTGGGCCAAGGCGCCGCCCGCCAGGCCGCAGGCCAGAGCCAGGCTGCTGACGCCCAGCAGGAAGGACGAATTTTGGATACGGTGAATCATGGCAGCCCCCGACGGTTGGTTGATGCGGCGTAGCGGGCATTCGTGCCGGTCTGGCGACGGGTTCGCCAACGCCGTGTGAAGCTGCGATGTCGATCCGGCGACGACTGTTCCGCAGACGCATGAAAAGCGCGCGCTGCATCCCCTCGGTCCCGATCATGCGCGACCGCGACCGCGACCTTCGCGGCGCTGCAACATTCCTGTTGCGTGCGCGTAGCGTATCGGGCCACGTTCGTGGCTGGTTGCAGCGGGAGCGGCATGGCCTTCGACGAAATGTCAGGTGACGGACCGGCTTACGGGTCGGACGTGCGGGAAAGCTATCGGGGGCTGGCGCGCTGGCTGTCGGAGGCGCCCGAGGGGCTGCTGCAATCACGCTCGCGCCAGGCCGAACTGTTCTTCCGCCGCATGGGCATCACCTTCGCCGTCTATGGCGATGCGGAATCGAGCGAGCGGCTGATCCCGTTCGACGTGGTGCCGCGCATCATCGGCGCGGCCGAATGGGCCGGGCTGGAGGCCGGGCTGGTTCAGCGCGTCACCGCCATCAACCTGTTCCTCGCCGACATCTACGGGCGACAGGAGTGTCTGAAGGCCGGGGTCCTGCCGGCCGCACTGGTGCTGACCAATCCCCACTATGCGCCCGAGATGCAGGGCCGGCGGCCGCCGCGCGGCGTCTGGGTGCATATCGCCGGGGTCGATCTGGTGCGCACCGGCGACGACGGCTTCTATGTGCTGGAGGACAATTGCCGCACACCGTCCGGGGTCTCCTACATGCTGGAGAACCGCGAGATGATGATGCGGCTGTTCCCGGACCTGTTCGCCGACTATCCGGTGCGGCCGGTCGAGCCCTACGCCGACATGCTGCTGGCCAGCCTGCGGGCCAGCGCGCCGGAGGCGGCGGGCGCCGATCCGACCATCGTCGTCCTGACGCCCGGACCGTTCAACTCGGCCTACTACGAACACAGCTTCCTGGCCGACAAGCTGGGCGTCGAACTGGTCGAGGGGCGCGACCTGTTCGTCGACGACGGCCATGTCTTCATGCGCACGACCGAGGGGCGCAAGCGGGTCGATGTCGTCTATCGGCGCATCGACGACGACTTCCTCGATCCCCTGACCTTCCGCCCGGACACGGCGCTGGGCGTGCCCGGCCTGATGACGGCCTATCAGACGGGGACGGTGACCCTGGCCAACGCCGTCGGCACGGGCGTGGCCGACGACAAGGCGGTCTACACCTATATGCCGGAAATCATCCGCTTCTTCACCGGCGAGGAGCCGATCCTGAAGAATGTGCCGACGTGGCGCTGCCGCGAGCCGGAAGCGCTGAAGCACGTGCTGGCGCATCTGGAGGAACTGGTGGTCAAGGAGGTCGGCGGCTCGGGCGGCTATGGCATGCTGGTCGGGCCGGCGGCGTCGAAGGCCGAGGTCGAGGCGTTCCGCAAGCGGTTGATGAACGACCCCGACGACTTCATCGCCCAGCCGACGCTGGATCTGTCGACCGCGCCGACGCTGGACAAGAGCGGTGAACTGTCGCCGCGCCACGTCGATCTGCGGCCGTTCGTGCTGTCCAGCCCCGACGGGGTCAAGGTGGCGCCGGGCGGGTTGACGCGGGTGGCGCTGAAACCGGGCTCGCTGGTGGTCAACTCCAGCCAGGGCGGCGGAACCAAGGACACCTGGGTGCTGGATGTTTAGCATCGCGATCAAATCCTCCCCCAACGGGGGAGGGGGACCGCGGAGCGGTGGAGG
>JAHJNW010000029.1 GCA_018820665.1 Alphaproteobacteria bacterium
CGTCGAGCGGATTGGTGATGCAGATGACGAAGGCGTTGGGGGCGTGCGCCTTGATGCCCTCGCCGACCGCTTTCATGACCTTCAGATTGATGCCGATCAGGTCGTCGCGGCTCATGCCCGGCTTGCGCGGCACGCCGGCGGTGACGATGCAGACGTCGGCGCCCGCGATGTCGGCATAGTCGTTGGCGCCCTTGAGCGAGACGTCGGTGCCGATGACGGCGGTGGCCTCGGCGATGTCCAGCGCCTTGCCCTGGGGCGTTCCCTCGGCGATGTCGAACAGGATGATGTCGCCCAGCGCTTCACGCGCCGCGACGTGGGCCAGGGTGCCGCCGATCATGCCGGCGCCGATAAGGGCGATCTTCGCGCGAGCCATAGAGTCTTCTCCGTTGGCCTGTCGCGCTCACGCGCGACTTGAGGCCGTTTGTTGGGGGCCTATCGCGCTGCGCGCTACTTGAGGCCGTGTGTCTGGGTGGGGAGGGAACCGTGGCGGCGGTCTAGACCCGCGCGCTTTCGCCTGCAACCGTAACGCCGCGTCACCCGGAGACCCGATGGCCAACCCTTCCGAGATCGTTTCCGTTGAAGACACGCCGGGCGGCCTGATCACCGTCGTCGACGACACCACGGTGCGCGCCGAGGTCGCGGCCTGGCGGGCCAGGGTGCTGAAGCGGCCGGGGCTGTGGGACAAGGCCACGCGCGGGACGCAGGAGCGGATCAACCGCATGATACCGGAGCGGGTGCACGCCATTATCACCGCCGGCGTCGAGGCGATGACGCAGGGCATACTGGTCGGCTCGGACCTGCTGAAGGCGAAGCCGCGGCCGGAGGGGTCGCTGGCGGCGCGCGAACTCAGGGCCCGGGCGGCGATCAAGGTCTATCGCAATACGGCCAGCGTCGAGGGCGGGGTCGCCGGGGCCGGCGGCTTCGTGCTGGCGGCGGCGGACTTTCCGGCCCTGATGGCGATCAAGGTGCGGATGCTGGGCGACATCGTCGCCGCCTATGGCTGGGGCGGCGGCCCCGATGGCGACTCCGGGCGCGAGCGGCTGTTCGTGCTGCACATCTTCCACCTCGCCTTCGCTAGCGCCAAGCGGCGGCCCGAGGCGTTGGCGGAGCTGGAGCGCTGGATCGCCGGCGTCGACCAGCCGACGGCGGTCACCGACTACGACTGGCGGAAATTCCAGATCGAGTACCGCGACTATATCGACCTGGCCAAGATGGCCCAGCTGATCCCGGTGGTCGGCGCGCCGATCGGGGCGGTGGTCAACTGGCGGCTGGTCGACCGTCTGGGCGAGACGGCGATGATGGCGTGTCGGATGCGGTGGCTGGCGGAGAGCGCCTGACCTCCGCGGCCGCGCGCGGAGCCACCGCGATAACTTCATCTATGGCTGGCGACAAGGTTTATCGATTTTCCTTTCTTCAAGCTTCAGCCTAGGCTCCCTCCAATCGCGCCCAGAACGCAGGAGGACACCATGGACGGAAACGCCGGCGGACCCACGCCCCTCAATGATCCGAAGAAGGAAAAGGCCGCGCTGCGGTCGCTGCTCGGCCGGACCAACCGCGACTGGTGGCCCAACCAGATGGCCGTCGACATCCTGCACCAGCAGGGCCGGACAGGCGACCCAATGGGCGACGGCTTCAACTACGGCAAGGCGTTCAAGTCGCTGGATTATGCCGCCGTCAAGCGCGACCTCCACGCCCTGATGACCGACAGCCAGCCGTGGTGGCCGGCGGATTATGGCCACTACGGCCCCTTCTTCATCCGCATGGCCTGGCACAGCGCCGGCACCTATCGCACCGGCGACGGGCGCGGCGGCGCCAGCGCGGGCCAGCAGCGGTTCGCCCCGCTGAACAGCTGGCCGGACAACGCCAACCTGGACAAGGCGCGGCGCCTGTTGTGGCCGATCAAGCAGAAATACGGGGCCAGCCTGTCCTGGGCCGATCTGTTCATCCTGACGGGCAATGTCGCCATCGAAAGCATGGGCGGGCCGACCTTCGGCTTCGGCGGCGGCCGGGCCGACGTGTGGGAGCCCGAGAAGGACGTCTACTGGGGCAGCGAGGAGCAGTGGGTCGGCGAGGAGGGCAATGAGACCCGCATCGACGACGAAGCCGGCAAGGCGCTGGAAAGCCCGCTGGCCGCCATCCAGATGGGCCTGATCTATGTGAATCCGGAAGGGCCCGGCGGCGTGCCGGACGCCCTGAAGTCGGCGCGCGACATCCGCGAGACCTTCTCCCGCATGGGCATGAATGACGAGGAGACGGTGGCCCTGACCGTCGGCGGCCACACCTTCGGCAAGGCCCACGGGGCCGGCGACGCCAAAAAGGTCGGGGTCTCGCCCGAGGGCGGAGACATCGCCCAGCAGGGTCTGGGCTGGACCTCCAGCCACGAGAGCGGCATCGGCGACCACACCATCACCTCGGGCATCGAGGGCGCCTGGACCCCCACCCCGATCCAGTGGGACATGACCTACTTCGACATGCTGCTGGATCATGAGTATGAACTGGTCCGCAGTCCCGCCGGCGCGAAACAGTGGCAGCCCGTCGGCAATCCTGAAGACACCCTGGCTCCGGCCGCCCACACGCCGGGCAAGAGGGTGCCGACGATGATGACCACCGCCGACATGGCGATGAAGGTCGACCCGAAATACCGCGCGGTGATGGAGAAATTCCGCGGCGATCCGGACTATTTCGGCGACGCCTTCGCCCGCGCCTGGTTCAAGCTGTGCCACCGCGACATGGGACCGAAGATTCGCTACCTCGGCCCCGAAGTCCCGGCCGAGGACCTGATCTGGCAGGACCCGATCCCGCCGCACCAGGGCCCGCTGATCGGCGACGCCGACATCCGGGCGCTGAAGGACCGGATCGCGGCGGCGGGCCTTTCGGTCGAGGATCTGGTGCGGACAGCCTGGGCGGCGGCGGCGACCTATCGCGGCTCGGACCATCGCGGCGGCGCCAATGGCGGCCGGCTGCGGCTGGAGCCGCAGCGCAGCTGGGACGTCAACGAGCCGCACAAGCTGGCCCCGGTGCTGCAGGCCTATGAGCGGATCAAGACGGACTCGGGCCTGAACGTCTCGATCGCCGATCTGATCGTCCTGGGCGGATCGGTCGGAATCGAACAGGCGGCGAAGGCGGCCGGCCACGCGATCGAGGTCGAGTTCACCCCGGGCCGCACCGACGCCTCGGCCGAGCAGACCGACGTCGAGGGCTTCGCCGTTCTGGAGCCCAAGGCCGACGGCTTCCGCAACTATCTGGGCGTTCGCTACAACGTCCCGACCGAGGAGCTGCTGGTCGACCGGGCCCAGCTGCTGGGGCTGACGGCGCCGGAGATGACGGTGCTGGTCGGCGGCCTGCGGGTGCTGGGCGCCAACCACGGCGGCGAGAAACACGGCGTCTTCACCGACCGTCCGGGCCAGTTGACCAACGACTTCTTCGTCAATCTGCTGGACATGCGGACGGGCTGGAAACAGGTCGACGACAGCGCCGACGAGACCTTCGTCGGCGCCGACCGGCTGACCGGCGAGGAGCTGTGGACGGCGACGCGCACCGACCTGGTGTTCGGCTCCAACTCGCAGCTGCGGGCCCTGTCCGAGGTCTACGCCTCGGCCGATGCGGGCGAAAAATTCGTCCGCGACTTCGTCAACGCCTGGACCAAGGTGATGAACGCCGACCGGTTCGATGTGACGCTCAATGAAGAGTTCGGTACGGCGGCGGTCGACGCGTGAGAACACCCCGGCGGCCCACGGGCCGCCGGGGGCTTCATAGAGCAATCAGATGGCCATGGCTTTCGGCATAGCGACGGCCTATGTCGGTCGCATGCTCCCCACCCTGCGACAGCTCCAGTACCTCAAGCTCCTGGCCGAGCACGCCTCGTTCAGTCGCGCGGCGGAGGCGGCGCACGTCAGCCAGCCGGCCCTGTCGGCCGGGGTGCAGGAGCTGGAGAAGATCCTTGGCGCATCGGTGGTCGAGCGCACGCGGGGCAATGTCACCCTGACCGCCGTCGGGGCCGAGGCCGTGCGCCGGGCCGAGGACGTGCTGGCCCGCACCGAGGATCTGGTCGAGGCGGCGCGGAACGCCGGCAAGCCGCTGTCCGGGCGGTTCCGCCTCGGCGTCATCCCGACCGTCGCGCCCTTCCTGCTGCCTGCCAAACTGCCCGGCCTCAAGATCGCCTATCCCGCGCTTCGCCTGTTCATCCGCGAGGACCTGACGCCGCGTCTGGTGGCGGCGCTGAAGGCGGGCCATCTCGATGCGGCGGTGATCGCCCTGCCCTATTCCGCTCAAGGCGTGGATCATGCGCGGATCGGCGACGACGAGATTCTCGCCGCCGCCCCGGTCGGCCATCCGCTCGCCGCCGGCGGACCGATCGCCCCCGGGTCGCTGAAGGCCGAGGACCTGATCCTGCTGGAAGACGGCCACTGTCTGAGAGATCAGGCGCTGGCGGCCTTCGACATCGAGCCACCGAAGGGCGACGACGTCTTCGCCGCGACCTCGCTGCATACGCTGGTGCAGATGGTGTCGGCGGGGCTGGGGGTCAGCTTCCTGCCGGAAATGGCGGTGCGGGCCGGGCTGGCGGACATGCCCGGCGTGGTTGTGCGTCACATCTCGGCCAAGGCGCCACGGCGCGAGATCGTCGTGGCGTGGCGGACGGGGTCCAGCCGGGCCGCCGAGGCGAAGCTGCTGGCCGAGGCGCTGCGGATCGACTGAGCGGCCGCATTACAACTCCGTAAGGTGCGCGGGGTTTTCGCCCTGATAGGGTCCCCTGCCCGTGTGCGACGGGCCCCGGAGCCCGCCCCATGAAATCCCGCCTGTTCGCCGCCGTCTCGATCTCCGCCCTGCTGCTGGGCGTCGCCGCATCGGCGCAGGCCTTTGAAGCGCCGCCACACGCCCCCGTCAGCGCCTCCGCGCAGGCCGCCGAGCCCGGGTCGATCGTCGTGCCGCCGCTGGGCTTTCAGGAGCGGATCCTGCCGAACGGGCTGAAGGTCTATACGGCGCGCGACGCGGCCACCTCCAACGTGACGGTGCAGGTCTGGTACAAGGTCGGGGCCAAGGACGATCCCGAGGGCCGCTCCGGCTTCGCCCACATGTTCGAACATCTGATGTTCAAGGCGACCCGGAACCTGCCGCAGGAGACCTTCGACCGGCTGACCGAGGATGTCGGCGGCTCGAACAACGCCTCCACCGGCCTCGACGTGACCAACTATTTCGAGACGGTGCCGGCGCAGCACCTGGAGCGGATGCTGTTCGCCGAGGCCGACCGGATGGGATCGCTGGTGGTCGACGAGGCCACGTTCGAGAGCGAGCGCGACGTGGTCAAGGAGGAGTTCCGCCTGCGCGTGCTGTCGACCCCCTACGGCCGTTTCCAGCGCCTGCACTCCCAGGCCTTCATCTTCCAGGACAGCCCGTACCGTCGCCCTGGCATCGGCTCGATCGCCGACCTCGACGCCGCGACCATCGACGACGTCCTGCGCTTCCATGAGACCTTCTACCGGCCCGACAACGCCTATCTGATCGTCGCCGGGAATTTCGATCAGGCGCAGCTGGACCGCTGGATCGACCAGTATTTCGGCGTCATCGAAAATCCCGGTCGGCCGCTGCCTGAGAACAACGTCCCCGAGACCTTCGGTCCGGCGCGGGAGGCCACCTTCTACGGCCCCAATGTGCCGCTGCCGATGGTGCAGATCACCTGGCCGACCGTGCCCTATGACCATCCCGACCGCGCCGCCCTCGACGTGCTGGACGGCATCCTGTCGACGGGCGAAAGCTCGCGCCTGTACCAGTCGCTGGTCTACCGCCAGCAGATCGCCACCACGGCCAGCTCGTCCAACAGCCAGCAGCAGCAGGTCGGGGTGCTGAATACCTACGCCATCATGAGCGAGGGCAAGACGGCGGACGAGGGGCTGGCGTCGCTGCGGGCCGAGGTCGCCCGCCTGCGCGACGAGCCAGTCACCGCGGCGGAGCTGGCCGAGGCCAAGACCGAGCTGACGGCCGGCGCCCTGCGCGGGCTGGAGACCATCGACGGCCGCGCCTTCTCGCTCGGCTACGCCCTGATCATGACCGGCGACCCGACCACGGCCGACCGCGACATCCCCAACATCCAGGCGGTGACGGTCGAGGACGTGCAGCGGGTGGCGCGGCAGTATCTGACCGATGATCGCGCCATCGCCATGCGGTATCTGCAGGCGACCGACGAGAACCCCGCCTCGCCGGTGCAGGAGGTGTTCACCGCGCCGGTGACCCTGGCCGATCTGGCCCCGGCGGGCGAGCGGGTCACCCTGCTGCCCGAGGGCCAGCGCACGCCGCTGCCGGAGCCCGGAACCGCGGTCGATCCGGCGACACCGCAGGTGGTCGAGCGTCGCCTGGCCAACGGCCTGCGGGTGCTGGTCGCGCCCAAGCCCGGCCTGCCGCTGGTCTCGGCCCGGCTGAACTTCGAGGCCGGCACGGCGGATGACGCGGCGGGCGGCAAGGCGGGCGTGGCCGGCTTCACCGCCTCGCTGCTGACCCAAGGCACGCAGAGCCGGACGGCGCCCGAGATCGCCACCGAGATCGAGCGTCTCGGGGCCAATATCGGCGCCAGCGCGAGCGTCGACTTCACCACCGTCTTCGCCTCCTCGCCGGCCAATGTCTTCCCGCAGACCATGGCTCTGCTGGCCGATGTAGTGCGCAACCCGGCCTTCACGGCCGAGGATCTGGAGCGGGAACAAGCCCAGGTCCTGAATGGCCTGAGGGTGCAGCTGTCGCAGCCCGGCCCGGTCGCGGGTCTGGCCGCGGCCCGCGCCGTGTTTGGCGACGCGCCCTATGGGGTTCCGGGATCGGGCACGCCGACCTCGATCCCGACGATCTCGCGCGACGACCTCGTGGCCTTCCACGGCGGCCTGTACCAGCCGTCGAAGGCGACGCTGGTGTTCTCGGGCGACATCACCCCGGACGCGGCCCAGGCCCTGGCCGAGGAAGCCTTCGGCGACTGGCGGGCGGGACCGGCCACGACGCCGGTCGCGGACCCGGCTGGCCCTCCTGTCGCCCCGCGGGTCATCGTCATCGACCAGCCCGGCGCGGGACAGGCGGCGGTCTATGCCGCCATGCGCGGCATCGCTCGCACGGATGAGGACTATTTCCCGGTCCTCGTGGCCAACGGCCTGATGGGCGGCGGCTTCTCGGCCCGTCTGAGCCAGGAGATCCGCATCAAGCGCGGTCTGAGCTATGGCGCCTATTCCAGCCTCAGCACGCGGGAGGATGAGGGTCTGCTCTCAGCCTCGGCGCAGACGCGCAACGACGCCGTGCCTGAGGTGGCCGGCCTGATCCTCGCCGAGATCGACCGGCTGTCGACGACCGAGGCGACCGCGGCCGAATTGGCGCCGCGCAAGGCGACCCTGATCGGCGGCTTCGGCCGGGCGCTGGAGACGGTCGACGGACTGGGCGGACTGGTCGCCGGCCTGGCGCTGTACGGCCTGCCGCTGTCCGACCTCGCCACCTATGGCGACGAGGTCAACGGCGTGACCCCGGCGCAGATCCGGGCGGCGGCGGCCGAGCATCTGTCGCCGGCTGACGCCAGCCTCGTCATCGTCGGCGACGCCTCGGTCTTCCTTGAGGGTCTGCGGGCCAAATATCCCGATCTCGAGGTCATCCCGCTGAGCGAGCTGAACATCGACTCGGCGGCGCTGCGCTAGGTCAGGTCGAGAGGCAGACGACCTGGGCGACGCGCAGGTCGCGGCGCAGGTCGTCGGCCACGAGGCCGTAGTTGTCGATGGTGACGGTGCGGCCGGTCAGCGGTTCGTCGGCCTTCTGCAGGCCGCGGACGGCGGGGCCGAAGGTGTCGGGCGCGGTGGTGTAGAGGCGGCCGCGGCGCGGGCTCTCGGCGATGGTCACGCCAACGGCGCGGCCCTGACGATCCAGCGCCGGGGCGCCGGACAGGCCCGAGAGGGTGCCGCCCAGCCGGTCGGTGCGGCCCACCTCGGCCCAGGCCAGCACCGGCTCGTCGCGCTGGCCCCGGCCGCGCACGCGCAGGGTCTCGCGGCCGAGCAGTCGCGAGGTGACCTCGCCGGCGCGGCCCTGGGGGTAGCCCGGATGGAAGGCGCGCTGGCCCTTGCGCGGGGACTCTTCCGTCGCGACGGGCAGGGCGGCCGGGCCCCCGGCGGTCTGCAGCACGGCGATGTCGGCGCGGGGGGCGAGGCGGACGTCGGCGGCGACGGCGCGGCCGCCGCCGACCATGATGGCCGGACGCCGGCACCCCTCGACGACGTGACGGGCGGTGACCCAGCGGCCCTCGCGGGCGATCGAGAAGGCGGTGCCGGCGGCAGGCTGGAACGGGATGTCCGGCGCATTGACGGTGACGGCCGGGTCGAAGGGGGTGATCGGGCCCAGCAGGGCGCCCTCGAGTTCGTCCGGAGCCGGCGGGGCGGGCGGGGCGTCGGCGTTCTCGCGCTGGCCCAGCGACAGGCCGATCAGGGCGGAGAGGACGAGGGTGTAGATCACCCAGTCGGGCGGACGGGCCATGGCCTCAGCCGGTCAGGGCGGCGGCGAGGATCACGGCGGTGGCCAGCTTGGCGCCGACCAGCAGGACGGCGGCCGAGACCTCGCCCTCGTGGATGCGCTGCGGCAGGCCGGTCAGGAACAGGTCGACGATGCGGAAGACCAGCAGCTGCAGCACCACCGTGGCCACGCCCCAGATCAGGATGTCGCGCACCGAGGTCGAGACGCTGAGGCTGACCGCCAGCGGGATGGCGAGGCCGATCAGCACGCCGGAGAAGGCGACCGAGGCGGCGGCGTTGCCCTCGCGGATCAGGGCGATCTCCTTCCACGGCGTCAGCAGGGCGTAGATCACCGCGCCGATGCCGAGCAGGGCCAGGGTGACGCACAGATGGGCGACGGTCGTGGGGAAGCCGGTGGCGAAGGCCTGGGCCTCGGGGCTTTCGAGCACGGTGGCGAGAGACGAGGAGTCCATGGGTGTCCGGGCGACTGTCACAGCCGAGGCTGTGCCCCATTCCCGCCCCAATCCGCAAGCGCGCCACGGCCACAGTTGGTGAGGAAATGTTACAGGCTCAGGTTGGGCCGCCGCCCTTCGGGCTACTTGAGGCCGAAGGATCAAGACTGGGTCAGGCCGCCTCGACGGTTCCAGCAACGACCGCCTGTTCGGCGCGGCGGACGCTGGCGCGGACCTTCTCGCTCTCGGACTTGAGCTGGCCGCAGGCGGCGAGGATGTCGCGGCCGCGCGGGGTGCGGATCGGGCTGGCGTAGCCGGCCTTGTTGAGGATGGCGGCGAAGCGCTCGATCGTCTTCCAGTCCGAGCATTCGTAGTCGGTGCCGGGCCACGGGTTGAACGGGATCAGATTGACCTTGGCCGGGATGCCCTCGATCAGTTTCAGCAGGGCGCGGGCCTCGTCGGGGCTGTCGTTGACGCCCTTGAGCATGACGTATTCGAAGGTCACGCGGCGGGCGTTGGAGATGCCGGGGTAGGCGCGGATGCCGGCCATCAGCTGTTCGAGGTCGTATTTCTTGTTCAGCGGCACCAGCACGTCGCGCAGGGCGTCGTTGGTGGCGTGCAGGCTGATCGCCAGCATGGCCTGGGTGCGGGTTCCCAGTTCGTCGAGCTGCGGCACCACGCCGGAGGTCGAGACAGTGATGCGGCGGCGCGACAGGGCGATGCCCTCGTTGTCGCTGATGATGTCGATCGCGTCGGCGACGTGGTCGAGATTATACAGCGGCTCGCCCATGCCCATGAAGACGATGTTGGACAGGCGGCGGTCCTCTTTCGGGGACGGCCATTCCTCAAGGTCGTCGCGGGCGACCTGGACCTGGGCGACGATCTCGGCGGCGGTCAGGTTGCGCACCAGCTTCTGGGTGCCGGTGTGGCAGAAGGTGCAGTTCAGGGTGCAGCCGACCTGGGAGGACACGCATAGCGCCCCGGCGCGACCGACGTCGGGGATGTAGACGGTCTCGATCTCGATCCCCGGGGCGGTGCGGATCAGCCATTTGCGGGTGCCGTCCTTCGACACCTGACGCTCGACGATCTCCGGGCGGGCGAGGGTGAAGGCTTCGGCCAGCTTCGCCTGGGTGTCCTTGGCGATGTTGCTCATCGCGGCGAAGTCGGTGACGCCGTAGTGGTGGATCCAGCCCCAGACCTGACTGGCGCGCATCTTCGCCTTCTCGGGCGGGCAGATGTCGGCGTCGATCAGGGCCTGACGCAGGCCGGCGCGCGTCAGACCGGAGAGGTTGACGGGGGCCGCCGGCTTTGCGGCGGCGGGCGTGCGCGAAAGATCGAGCGTCAGGCTCAAGGGGACGTCCTTGGGTGGCGGGAGGCGCGGCTTATACCACAGATCGGGAAGGATTTAAGGCGCGGGCCGTCGGGCGCAGGGCCGAAGGGCGAAACGGACGAAAAAAACAGTCCGAAGAGTCCGGAGAGTCCGTTTCGGAACCGCCGGGAGGGCGGTGCAGGATTCGATTGTCAAAGATCGGGGTGATCCTATCACCGCCGCGCCCTGTGGCGGGTTCAGGACGCTGGGGCGGACGGCGGTCTGAGCGAAAACAGCGGGTTGACTGGAATTATTGTGATGGCTGGCGGCGGATTTGCAGCGCAGCAATTTCCGCTTTCGTCATCCTCCGGCGAGCGCAGCGAGACCGGGGGACCCAGCGGCGCCGAAGGCGATCTGTTCAGGCAGGCTGTCGTCAGCAGCGGCGCTCCCGACAGGTTCGCGCTCTCGCGCGCCGCTGGGTCCCCCGGTCTGCGCCGCGAAGACGCGGCTTGCCGGAGGATGACGAAAGGGAGTGAGATCCGGCGTCTGACCCAACCGCTAGTCCGCCCCGTCCTCGACCTCGTCGATACGGTCGTCATCCAGCCCGAAATGGTGGCCGATTTCGTGGATCAGGACGTGGGCGATGATCTCGGACAGGCCGACGTCGCCGCGTTCGCACCATTCGTCGAGGATCGGGCGACGATAGAGAAAGATTCGCGACGCCTCAGGGGCCGGGCCCAGACCCTCGCGGCGGCCGACGTCGACGCCATGATAGAGGCCGGTCAGTTCGAACGGGTCCTCCATGCCGAAGCCGGCGAGGACCTCCTCGTCGGCGAAGTCGTCGATGCGGATGACCACGTCGCCGGCCAGCGAGCGGAACGGCTCGGGCAGGGCGTCGAAGGCCTCGCGCGCCAGACGGGCGAAGTCCTCGAGGGAGGGGGCGGGTTGGGTGGTCCACTTCATGGGATGAGGGATTAGGGATGAGGGATGAGGTTGGGAAGGGTCGGTGGCTCCGGCGGCCGTCGCGTTTGCGGTCTCTCATCCCTAATCCCTAGTCCCTCATCCCTCTTCAGGTATGGTTACCGAATCAGGGCGGGAGCTGAACGATCACGATGGCGGAAGCCGACATCGCCTATGTCGCGACCGCGGGCGCCGCGGGGCTGGCCCTGGCGCTCAGCGCCTGGGCGGCGCGGCTGCGCGGGCGGCTGGCGGCGCGGACCCACCTTGCCGAAGCTGAGCTATCGGTCGCGCGCGCCGCTCTCGCCGATCGGGACGGGGCGCTGGCGGCGTTCGAGGACGCCCGGCTGGCGCTGACGCCGGGCGGGCATACCTGCCGGCTCGGGTCTCCGGCGGCGTGGAGCGCCATCACCCGCGAACTGGGCGGCAAGGAGGACGAGGGCGCCGATCCGGGGCTGGTCGTGCTGGACGCCGTCCGCGCGGCGGCGGGCCCGCGGCTGGACGGGCTGATCGACCAGGGCGAGGCGTTCGACGCGGTGCTGGACGGGGTCGGCGGGGCCTGGGCGGTCGAGGGTCGCTCCTCGGCCGGGGCGGCCTGGCTGCGGCTGTCGCGGCTGGGGCTGGTCGGCACGGCGGCGGAAAGCGGCCTCGGCCTGCTGGCCGACGCCTATCCGGCCCCGACCTGGATCACCGACGCGGCCGGGCGGCTGGCCTGGGCCAACAAGGCGTGGCTGGCCGAGATGAAGGCCGAGAGCATCGACGCGGCGCGCGAAAAGGGGCTGACCTTCGACCGCGGGGCCGACGCCATCGTCGCCGAGGCCGGGCGGCTGCACCAGCGGCAGGAGGGGTTCCGCTGGACCACCGGCGGCGGACGGCGGCGGGCGTGGCGGATCGTCGCCGAGCCGGCTCCCGGCGGGGCCGGGGCGGTGCTGGCCTTCGCCCTCGACATGACCGAGGCGGAAGAGACGCGCGACACCCTGCGCCGCCACGTCGAGGCCCATGACGAGACGCTGAACCACCTCGCCGACGCCGTCGCCATCTTCGGCCCGTCCAAGCGGCTGGCCTTCCACAACACCGCCTTCCAGACCCTGTTCAACATCGATCCGGCCTGGCTGGACGAGCGGCCGACCCATGCCGAGCTGCTGGACCGCCTGCGCCAGCGCCGGCTCCTGCCCGAGGTCATCGACTACGCCGGCTGGAAGGCCAATGAGCTGGACTTCTACGGCGCCGCCGAGGCAGCGCCGGACGACAGCTGGTCCCTGCCCGACGGGCGGACGCTGCGGGTGGTGCGCCAGCCGCACCCGCTGGGCGGGGTGCTGCTGCTGTTCTCGGACATCACCGACGAGCTGAAGCTGCGCAGCCGGTTCAACGCCCAGATCCAGGTGCAGAAGGCGACGCTGGACAAGCTGAACGACGCCGTCGCCGTGTTCGGTTCGGACGGGCGCATCCGCCTGCACAATGAGGCCTTCGACACCTTCTGGGGCGTCGGCGGCGAGGCGCTGGACGCGGCCGGGGATTTCGACGCGGTGGCCGCCCTGTGCCAGAAGACCATGCCCGATCCGGCCCTGTGGCTGGGGCTGAAGGCGCGGGTCGCCGATCCCGATCCGGAAAGTCGGGTGCCGATCGCCGGCGAGGGCCGGACCACCGACGGGCGGATCGCGTCGTGGCAGACGCGGCCGCTGCCGGACGGGGCGACGCTGGTGGCCTTTTCCGACATCACCGCCCGGCGCGGGCTGGAGCAGGCGCTCGCCGCCAAGGCCCAGGCGCTGGAGGAGTCGACGGCGCTGAAACGCGAGTTCGTCGGCAGCGTGTCCTATGAACTGCGCACGCCGCTGACGACCATCGTCGGCTATTCCGAACTGCTGGAGAGCCAGGTCGGTCTGCCCGAGCGCAGCCGCCAGCACGCCGGGGCCATCCGTATCGCCGCCAGCCAGCTTGCCGGCTCGATCGACGACGTGCTGGACATGGCCCAGATCGACGCCGGCGAGATGGAGCTGACGCTGGGCGATGTGCGGGTGTCGGACCTGCTGGACGAGGCGGCGGGCAAGGTGCGCGAGCGGATCGAGGGGCGGGGCGCGAGCCTGACCGTCCACTGTCCGGCGGGACTGAGGCCGATCCGCGCCGACGCCCAGCGGGTCGGGCAGGCGCTGGAATATCTGCTCGACAATGCGGCGCGGGCGGTGTCGGAGGGCGGGGCCGTGACCCTGACCGCCGAGGCGGCGCCGTCGGAGGTGCGCATCCGCGTCGAGGACACCGGGCGCGGCATTCCCTACCACCTGCAGGCCCATGTCTTCGACCGCTTCGTCAAGCGCGAGCGGGGCGGGCCGGGCGTCGGCCTGGCCCTGGTCAAGGCCCTGGTGGAGCTGCACGGCGGCTGGGCCGAGGTCGAGAGCGAGCCGGGCAAGGGCGCGGCCTTCATTCTGCCCCTGCCGCTGGAGGCGGCGGGGGTGGCGGCGGCGCCGGAGTTGCATTTGGGTTCTGGGGGCTAGGGGCCAGGGGCTAGGGTTTTCACGGGCCGGGGGGTAATCACTAGTCCCTAGCCCCTAGCCCCTGCCGGACTCCCCATGGCCAAACCCCTCAAGACTGCGCTGATCTACGATTTCGACGGCACCCTGGCGCGGGGCAATATGCAGGAGGTCACCTTCATCCCGTCGGTCGGGATGGAGAAGGGCGCCTTCTGGGAGGAGGCCGAGCGGCTGACCCGCGACGCCGATGGCGACGGCATCCTGATGTATATGCAGCTGATGCTGAACCATGCGCGGGCCAACAAGGCGCCGATCACCCGCGCCCTGCTGCGCGATCATGGCCAGGACGTGAAGCTGTTCGACGGGCTGAAGTCGGACCTGACCGGCGAGGGCTGGTTCGACCGGATCAACGCCGTGGGGGCGAAATACGGCCTCGAGATCGAGCACTACATCATCTCGGCCGGGCTGGAGGAGATGATCGACGGCTGCCCGATCCGGCCGGAGTTCCGGCACGTGTTCGCCTCGAAATTCGTCTATGATGACAAGGGCGTGGCGATCTGGCCGGCGGTCGGCGTCAACTACACGACCAAGACCCAGTATCTGTTCCGGATCAACAAGGGCGTGCTCAATCACTGGGAGCACGAGAAGATCAACCGCTTCATGGCCGACGACGACCGGCCGGTGCCGTTCGAGCGGATGATCTTCCTCGGCGACGGCGATACCGACGTGCCGACAATGAAGATGATGCACACCAAGGGCGGCTTCTCGATCGCCGTCTATGATCCGCGCAATTCCGAGCGCGACCAGCAGAAGATCTATGGTCTGATCTCGGAGGACCGGGTCAATTTCGTCGCCGCCGCCGACTATCGCGCGGGGTCGGCGCTGGACCTGATCGTCAAGGGGCTGATCGGGCGGATCGCCATCACCTCGGGGACGATGCCGGACGGCGTTTAACGCCCGCCGGCGCGGATCAGGGCTTCGCGCGCCGTGGTCAGGCGCGACGGCACGAGACCGCGCAGGGAGGCGCCGGCGCCGAGCCGTTTGACCCCGGCCTCCTGGCCCTTGCGCCAGACCACCTGGGCCTCGACCGCGGTGGCCTGGACGACATCGACGATGATCACCCGGTCGGGCAGGGCCAGCTGGCGGTCGAGCCGCAGCCGGGCGCCGGAGTTGGACAGGTCGACGATCAGACAGCCGAGCTCGAGGCCGGGGGCGACGACGACGCCGCGCGCATTGGCGGGCGAGCGGGGCTCCAGTCTGCGATCTTCGGGGCGGTTCATCGATCGACCGCTAGCGGCCAGGCGTTTCGATCCGTTTTCAGCGTCGCACCGGCGCGGCTCACGCCCGCACTCAGTGCTGGGATTCGGGCAGGCGGACGATCAGGCCGTCGAGGTCGTCGCTGACGCGGATCTGGCAGGACAGGCGGCTGTTCGGCTGGACGTTCTCGGCGAAGTCCAGCATCGACTCCTCCATGGCCGAGGCGCGGCCGGTCTCGGCGGCGAAGGCCTCGTCGACATAGACGTGGCAGGTGGCGCAGGCGCAGGCCCCGCCGCAGTCGGCGTCGATGCCGGGGACGTTGTTGCGGATCGCCCCCTCCATGACGGACAGGCCGGCCTTGACCTCGACGACATGCTCGCGGCCGTCGTTCTCGATGTAGGTTATCTTCGCCAAGATCAGGCCGCTTCCGTCTTCTTCCGGCTCGGCGAGACCATCAGCTTCTTGGTCTCGGCGATGGCCTTGGCCGGGTTCAGCCCCTTGGGGCAGACCTGGGCGCAGTTCATGATGGTGTGGCAGCGGTAGAGCTTGAACGGGTCTTCGAGGTCGTCGAGCCGCTTGTCGGTGGCGTCGTCGCGGCTGTCGGCGATCCAGCGGTAGGACTGCAGCAGGGCGGCCGGGCCGAGGTATTCGGTCTGGTTCCACCAGTAGCTGGGGCAGGAGGTCGAGCAGCAGGCGCACAGGATGCATTCGTACAGGCCGTCCAGCTTGGCGCGGTCCTCGGGCAGCTGGATGCGCTCCTTCTCCGGGTCCGGCTCGTCGGACTGGAGGTAGGGCTGGATCGAGTCATACTGGGCGTAGAACAGGGTCAGGTCGGTGACCAGGTCCTTGACCACCGCCTGGTGCGGCAGCGGGGCGATGGAGATGGTCGAGGAGGTGCACTCCTCCCAGCCCTTGGTGCAGGCCAGGGCGTTGCGCCCGTCGATGTTCATGGAGCACGAGCCGCAGATGCCCTCGCGGCACGAACGCCGGAACGACAGGGTCGGGTCGATCTCGTTCTTGATGTGGATCAGGGCGTCCAGCAGCATCGGGCCGTGGTCGTCGGCCGAGACCTCGAAGGTGTCCCAGCGGGGGTCGGCGTCGACCTCGGGGTCGTAGCGATAGACCTTGTAGGTCTTGACGTTCTGCGCGCCGGCGGGGGCCTTGTGGACCTTGCCGGTGGAGGGCTTGGAGCCCTTGGGGAGGGTGAGCTGGACCATTTCTAGTAAACCCGCGCCTTCGGCTCGATGTACTGGATGTCGTCGGACATCGTGTAATTATGCACCGGGCGGTAATCGATCCTGACCGGCTCGGTCGGGACCTTCCACGACAGGGTGTGCTTCATCCATTCGGCGTCGTTGCGGTCCGGATAGTCCTCGCGGGCGTGGGCGCCGCGGCTCTCGGTGCGGTTCAGGGCGCTCTCGATGGTGACGAGGGCCTGGTCGATCAAATTGTCGTATTCGAGCGTCTCGACCAGGTCGGTGTTCCAGATCAGGCCGCGGTCGGTGGTCTTGATGTCGGCCCCGCCGGCGTGGATGGCGCGCAGCTTGGCCACGCCCTCCTCCAGCGTCTTGCCGGTGCGGAAGACGGCGGCGTCGGACTGCATGGCGCGCTGCATCTCGATGCGCAGCTTGGCCGTCGGGGTCGAGCCGTCGGCGTGGCGGAAGCGGTCGAGGCGGGCGATGTGGCCGTCGGTGGCCGAGGCGGTGGCGTCGGGCACGGCCGAGGCCTTGTCGACGACCTCGCCGCAGCGCAGGCCGGCGGCGCGGCCGAAGACGACCAGGTCGGTCAGGCTGTTGGAGCCGAGGCGGTTGGCCCCGTGCACCGAGACGCAGGCCGCCTCGCCCACGGCCATCAGGCCGGGCACGACGCTGTCGGCGTTGTCGCCGACCTTGGTCAGGACCTCGCCGTGATAGTTCGTGGGGATGCCGCCCATGTTGTAGTGGACCGTCGGCAGGACCGGGATCGGCTGTTTGGTGACGTCGACGCCGGCGAAGATCTTGGCCGATTCCGAGATGCCCGGCAGGCGCTCGTGCAGGATGGCCGGGTCGAGGTGGTCGAGGTGCAGGTGGATGTGATCCTTGTTCGGGCCGACACCGCGGCCTTCACGGATCTCGATGGTCATGGAGCGGCTGACCATGTCGCGCGGGGCCAGGTCCTTCACGGTCGGGGCGTAGCGCTCCATGAAGCGCTCGCCCTCGGAATTGGTCAGGTAGCCGCCCTCGCCGCGCGCGCCCTCGGTGATCAGGCAGCCGGCGCCGTAGATGCCGGTCGGGTGGAATTGGGCGAACTCCATGTCCTGCAGCGGCAGGCCGGCGCGCAGCACCATGGCGTTGCCGTCGCCGGTGCAGGTGTGGGCGCTGGTGGCGCTGAAATAGGCGCGGCCGTATC
>JAHJNW010000030.1 GCA_018820665.1 Alphaproteobacteria bacterium
CGCGCTTGGGGAAGGCCCCGCCGCCGGGGCCGCGGCCGCGCTGGCCCAGCCGCGGCTCGGGGGCGTTGGGGTCGCGCGGGGCGGGGTCGGACAGCATTTCGAAGACCAGGCCGCCGGTGATCGGAGTGGCCTCGACCAGCTTGACCTCGACATTGCGGCCGAGGGTCCAGCGCTGGCCGCTGCGCTCGCCGACGAGGGCGTGGGTGCGGTCGTCGTGCTGGAAATATTCGCCGCCGAGGGTGGAGACGGGCACGAGGCCGTCGGCGCCGGTCTCGTCGAGGCGGATGAACAGGCCGAAGCGGGTGACGCCGGTGATCCGGCCGGTGAAGGTCGCGCCGACCCGCTCGGCGAGGAAGGAGGCCATGTAGCGGTCCATGGCGGCGCGCTCGGCGGCCATGGAGCGGCGCTCGGTCATGGTCACCTGTTCGGCGATGGCCGGCAGTTCGGCGATCTCGCGGTCGGTCAGGCCATCCTTGCCGAGGCCGAGGGCGCGGATCAGGCCGCGGTGGACGATCAGGTCGGAATAGCGCCGGATCGGCGAGGTGAAGTGGGCGTAGCGGTCGAGGTTGAGGCCGAAATGGCCGACGTTCTCGGGGCTGTAGATGGCCTGCATCTGGGTGCGCAGGACGACCTCGTTGACGACCTCGGCGTATTCGCCGTCGCGGGTCTCGTCGAGCAGCTTGTTGAACCGTTTGGTAGTGGCCGGTTCGCCCTTGGCCCACGGCTTGCCGATGGTCTGGAGGAAGTCGCCGAGGTTGAACAGCTTCTCCTGGCTGGGGGCGTCGTGGACGCGGTAGAGCAGGGGGACGCGCTTCTGCTCCAGGGTCTCGGCGGCGCAGACATTGGCCTGGATCATCATCTCCTCGATCAGGCGATGCGCCTCCAGCGACTTGCGCGGAATGATCGAGCCGATGCCGCCGCCGGGGTCCATCAGCACCTTGCGTTCGGGACTCTCGATGGCCAGCGGGGCGCGCTTGAGGCGGCCCCTGAGCATGGCGCGGTAGGCGTTCCACAGCGGATAGAGGATCAGCTCCATGATCGGGCCGGTGACGTCGTCGGTCCCGCCGCCGTTCTCGACCCCGTCGATGGCGGCCTGGGCCTGTTCGTAGCTGAGGCTGGCGTGGGAGCGCATCAGGCCGCGCAGGAATTTATGGCTGGTCTTCCGGCCGTCCTTGTCGAAGACCATGCGGACGGCGAGGCAGGCGCGGTTCTCGCCGTGCTTGAGGCTGCACAGGCCGTTGGACAGGACCTCGGGCAGCATCGGCTCGACCCGGTCGGGGAAGTAGGTGGAGTTGCCCTTCTCGCGGGCCTCGCGGTCCAGCGTCGTGCCGGCGCGGACATAGGCGGCGACGTCGGCGATGGCGACCCAGACGATCCAGCCGCCCTCGTTCTTCGGATCCTCGTCGCGCTGGGCGAAGACGGCGTCGTCGTGGTCGCGGGCGTCGGCGGGGTCGATGGTGATCAGCGGCAGCTCGCGCAGGTCCTCGCGGCCCTTGAGGGTCGGCAGGGCCTGGTCCTCGGCCTCCTTCAGCACCGTGTCGGAGAAGCCCATCGGCACGTTGTGGGCGGCGATGGCGATCAGGGAGGCGGCGCGCGGGTCGTCCTCGCGGCCGATGGTCTCGAGGATCTTGCCGCGTTTGGGGCCGTAGCGCTGCTCGCCCTTCTCGATGGCGGCGAGGACGAGGTCGCCGTCGCGCAGCCCCTCGGCCTGGGCGTGGGGGACCAGCAGGACGTCCTTCGTGCGGCGGTCGACAGGCTCGACCCGGACCTCCTTGTTGGATTTGCGGATGACGCCGAGGACGCGGTTGGTGTCGGTGTCGAGCACCTTGATGACGCGGGCTTCCCAGCCGTTCTCGCCGTGCGAGAATTTGGCCAGGACGCGGGCGCCGAGGCCGGGGGCGGCGCCGGTCTTGCCGGAGTTGTCGGGAACGAGGATGGCGCGCGGCGCGTCGCCCGAGGCCTCGACGAGGCGGACGTAGAATTCGCCGTCGACATCGCGCTCGATCACATCGGCCACGCCGACCGGGGGCAGGGCGCCGGCTTCGGAGAAGCCCTTGCGGCCGCGCTTGCCCAGTTTGCCTTCGGCCTCGAGCGCGCGGATCATTTCGCGCAGGGCGCGGCGGTCGCCGCCCTTGAGGCCGAAATGGCGGGCGATGTCGGTCTTCTCGGCCGATCCGGCCTCGCGCAGGAAGGCGAGGAGGGTGGCCTTGTCGGGCAGGCCCGCGGGCGGTCGTTGGGAGGATTTGGTCATTGGACTCCTGTGATAACGCGCGTTGCGGTCAAAGGACACGCCGCGCGGGGCATGGGGTGAAGGTTGTCGTGGACATGGCGGCCGCGCCGGCTAGTCGCCGGGGGCGGACCGGTCCGGGCTTCGGCGCGGCGCCGGCTTGTCGGGCGCGCTGCGTTCGGGGGTGTGGCGGCGCCACGGCCAGCGGCCCTCGATCTCGGTCTCGAGGGCGACGCTGAGGAAGGTCCGGATGACGACCACGGCGGCCAGCAGGCCGACGCTCTCGAAGGTCAGGGGGGCGGTGACCGTGGCGATGATGTCGGCGCCGACCAGCAGCTCGAGGCCCAACAGGATGCCGCGTCCGAGGTTGGCGCGCGCCCCGCCATAGGCCGATGACCAGTCGCGGGTCCTGAAGCCGGTGCGGCACCAGACGACAGCGGAGACCGCCACCGCGAGCAGGATGACGGCGATGCCGAGCATCTCCAGGGCGGTCGCCGCGTGGCGCGCCCATTCGATCAGGTCGCCATTTCGGGCCAGGGTCGCGCTGGTCATGACTTATCCTCCCGCAGGTCCATCGCGAAGGCGGCCGATTGGTTCCGGAACCGGCTGGCTTGACCTGCGCGCCCGGTGCGACCAGCTTCCGGCCTCTGTCGCCCTGGAGTTTTCTGCATGTCCCTCGCCTCCTCACCGGTCCTTGCCGGACCCACCGGCTCCCTGCTGGACCTGATCGGCAAGACGCCGATGGTGGAGGTGACGCGGATCGACACCGGCCCGTGCCGCCTGTTCCTGAAGCTGGAGGCGCAGAACCCGGGCGGCTCGATCAAGGACCGTATCGCCCTGTCGATGATCGCGGCGGCGGAGGCCGAGGGTTTCCTGAAGCCCGGCGGGACCATCGTCGAGGCGACGGCCGGAAATACAGGTCTGGCGCTGACGTTGGTCGGGCAGGCCAAGGGCTACAAGGTGCTGCTGGTCATCCCGGACAAGATGTCGAAGGAGAAGATCCAGCATCTGCGGGCCATGGGCGCGGATGTTCGTCTGACACGTTCGGACGTGCCGCACGGGCATCCCGAATATTACACCGACATGGCCGAGCGGCTGGCGCAGCAGATCCCGGGTGGATTCTACGTCAACCAGTTCGCCAACGACGCCAACTCCCTGGCGCATTTCGAAACCACGGGTCCGGAAATCTGGGAGCAGATGGCCCACAAGGTCGACGCCTTCGTCGCCGGCATCGGTTCGGGCGGCACCATCACCGGCATCGCCCGGTACCTGAGGAGCGTCGGATCGGACGCGAAGATCGTGCTCGCCGATCCGGTCGGTTCGACCTTGGCGGGGATCGTCAACGAGGGCGTTCCGGGTCCCGAGGGCAGTTACACTGTCGAGGGCATCGGCCAGAATTTCGTGCCCGACACCGCCGACATGAGTCTGATCGACACCGCCTATTCCATTCCCGACGCGGAAGCGATCGCGACTGTGCGCGAACTGCTGCTGAAGGAGGGGGTCCTGGCCGGGTCGTCCTCCGGCACGCTGATCGCGGCGGCCCTGCGCTGGTGCCGCGCGCAGACCCAACCGAAGCGGGTCGTGACCTTCGTCTGCGACACCGGGGCCAAATACCTGTCCAAGGTCTACAATGACGCCTGGCTGGCGGATCAGGGACTGGGCGGCCAGCCGCTGCACGGCGATCTGTCCGACCTGATCTCGCGCAAATACCAGTCCGGCGACGTGGTGACGGCCGGGCCGGACGACACGCTCGATACGGTGTTCAAGCGCATGCGTGGAGCCGATGTGTCCCAGTTGCCGATCCTGCAGGACGGGCGGCTGGTCGGCATTATCGACGAGAGCGACCTGGTGCAGGTGATGAACACCGACGAGATCACCCGCAAGGAGCGGTTCGCCAAGGCGGTGTCGACGGTGATGACCCGGGACCTGGATACGGTGCAGGTCGGCGAACCGCTGGACGCCCTGATCCCCCTGTTCGACCGCGACCGGGTGGCGATCGTGCTGGACGGCGAGACCTTCGTCGGCCTTATCACGCGCACCGACCTGATCAACCATCTGAGCCTCAACCGGTGAAGGCGGGCGGCGCTTCAGGCGGCGTGAGCCGGCGTCAGGGCCTGGGTCTGGCGTTGGGCGCGTCGCTGACGTCCGTGGCCGGCCGGGCCGCCGGGCGAACCCAGTTTCCGCCCGAGGGATTCCTTGACGGCGAGTTTCTGAGTCGCGGGGAGCCGATGCCGGTCGTGCTGGCGCCGCCGACCGCCGAGGGACCGTTGACGGGCGCCGCGATCATGATGCTGCACGGCTCGGGGGGGCTGGGGGCCGATATGCCCACCTTCCGCGCTCCGGCGGCGCGGTGGGCGGCGATGGGATGCGTCGTCGTGATGCCGGTCTATTTCAGCGCCGACCGACGGGCTCCGGCCAAAGATCCGGTCGCCTGGTGGAACATCGCCGTGGCCGATGCTGCGAAATGGATGAGCGGCCTGCCGGGGGTTGAGCCGGATCGCCAGGGCGTGTTCGGTTTCTCGCGCGGCGGCTATCTGGCCGCCGAGGTCGCGGTGCGCGAGACAGAGATCAAGGCCGTGGTCGGGGTCGCATCCGCCGGCAACGTCAGGCCCGACGATATCGTGCGCCGGCCCGAAGTGCTGCTGATCCATGCGAGCGGTGATCCCGTGGTGCGGCCGATACGGACCCGTCACTGGGCTCGCGTGTTGCGGGACAAGGGCGTACCCGTCGAGGTCATCACCCTGTCCTCGCCGCGCCATAATTTCACTGACGCGGAATGGGCGCGGATCTTCGCCGAATCCGAGCGCTTCTTCCTCCAGGCCGTGGGGCGGCCGGCGACCACGCCGTCCCCGCCGACCCTCTGACAGCCGGATACCGATCATGCCATCGCTCAACAACCGCCAGGGGTTCTCGACCCGCGCGATCCACGCCGGACAGCGGCCCGACCCGACCACGGGCGCGGTGATGACGCCGATCTATGCGACCTCGACCTACGCCCAGGAAAGCCCGGGGGTGAACAAGGGCTATGAGTACGCGCGGGGCAAGAACCCGACGCGGGAGGCGTTTGAGGCCTGTCTGGCCGACCTCGAAGGCGGGACGCATGGCTTCGGCTTCGCCAGCGGTATGGCGGCGACCTCGACCGCCTTGGAGCTGCTGGACGCCGGGTCGCACATTGTCACCGGCGACGATCTTTACGGTGGCTCGTGGCGGCTGTTCGAGCGGGTGCGGCGGCGGTCGATGGGGCTGGACTTCGCCTATGTCGATCTGAGCGATCCCGCGGCGGTCGAGGCGGCGATCACGCCGAAGACGAAGATGCTGTGGGTCGAGACGCCGACCAATCCGCTGATGAAGCTGGCCGACATCGCGGCCCTGTCGATGATCGCGAAGGCCCATGGCCTGCTGCTGGTGGTCGACAACACCTTCGCCACGCCGTGGAGCCAGCAGCCGCTGGCCCTCGGGGCCGATGTGGTGATGCATTCGGCGACCAAATATCTGAACGGCCACTCCGACATCATCGGCGGGGCGCTGGTGACGGCGGATCCCGAGTTGGCGAAGGAGATCAAGTTTCTGCAGAACTCGGTCGGCGGGGTGATGGGGCCGTTCGACGCCTTCCTCGCCAACCGCGGGCTGAAGACGCTGGGGCTGCGCATGAAGGCGCACAATGAGAACGCCCTGGCCGTGGCGCGCTGGCTGGAGGAGCGGGCCGGGATCGCGCAGGTGATCTATCCGGGACTGATCAGCCATCCGCAGCACGATCTGGCGGCGCGGCAGATGAACGGCCGCTTCGGCGGCATGGTCACGGCGATCATCGACGGCGATCTGGCGCGGACCAAACAGGTGCTGGAGCGGGTGCAGGTCTTCACCCTGGCGGAATCGCTGGGCGGGGTGGAGAGCCTGGTCAACCACCCGGCCATCATGACCCACGCCTCGGTGCCGAAAGAGCTGCGCGAGGCCGGCGGGATCACGGACAGCCTGATCCGGCTTTCGGTGGGGGTCGAGGAGGTCGAGGACCTGATTGCGGACCTCGATCAGGCGCTGGCGTAGTGCGCCCCGTCTGAATCGGGATCCGGTTCAGCGATTTACGGCCAGTGTCCAGCCGTCTGCGGCGTCGATCCAGTAGAGTGTGGTCTCGAATCGGGGCCGTTCAACTCCGCCTACAGTGATCACCGCGCGAAGGGTCCCGTCGGGGTTTGGATGGTACCGGCTGCAGAACTCGCCGTCGCCGAAGTTCGTTCGAAAGTCGTCTGCGAGTTGCTTGCGCGCCGCCAGGAAAGCCTCGCCGTCCAATGCCACGCCGTCCACCTCGATGGCGGTTATCTGTTCGGCGCGGTTGTCTGGGTCGTCACATTCCGCACCGTTGCGGATGTAGACTTTTCCGGTGGCGTAGAGGACGAGGGACGGGTCCGCCGTGAGCATGTTCTGGATGTCGTTCCAGATCACCCCATCCGGGCCGAACCGATAGGTCCCGATCGCCTGACACGTCTTGCGGGCGAGGTCCGGGTGGTAGCACTGGAGTTGTCCGTCGCGGGCGGGGGCCAACGGGTCAGGATCCGCGAGGGCGACGGTCGCCAGCATCGCCAATGTCGTCAGGATCATCGTCAGCCCCCATCGCCGGCGACGCTTTCGCGTCGTCAGCGGCGATCATCGCAAGGCGGCGGGGCGAAGGGAAGGGGTTCAGGCGGCCTTGGAGGGCAGGGCGGTCTGGTGGCCAGACGCGGGAACGACCTTCTTCTTGGCGGGCGCGCGGGGCTTCTTGACCGTCGTGGACGGCGCGGCGGCGCGGCGTTCGAATTCGGCGTCGATCAGCGGCAGGATTTCGGCGGCGCTGTTCATCTGGACCGCGGAGCCGGTGTCCGTCAGGCGGGCGGCGTTGGCGCGCAGGGCCTTGAGGTCGGCGTCGCTCATGGTCGGGAGCTTTTCGGCCAGCGGGGTCATCGGATTCTCCTGGAGTGAAAAAACAGTCGGGCCGGCGCCTGTTCGGCGGCCGGCCCTTCCGTCAGCTGGATTCAGATCCAGCAGGGTCGCTTGTCGGAAACTATTCGGCGGCCTTCAGGCGACCGGCCGATTCCTTGCCCGAACGCGAGTCGCGCTCGATCTCGTAGGAGACCTTCTGGTTTTCGTTGAGCGAACCCAGGTCCGAAACTTCGACGGCCGAAGCGTGGACGAAAACGTCCTTGCCGCCATCATCGGGGGCGATGAAACCATAGCCCTTGGTGGAGTTGTACCATTTCACAGTGCCGGTAGCCATTTTCAGGACCTCCGCTAGCAGTTGACCGCCGGAAGAGGTTCCGGATCGGCCTGTCGGGTCTGAATGGATCGGCTTTGGACCTCGGTGCGCGATGCAAAGGGGCAGCAGCGTTTCGCAAGAGATCGACGAAACCTCAAGTGGGCCCTTTCCCCGGCAATAGCAAGGGGAAAGGCGCCGGACAGCAAAACGGCGGCGGAGCCAGGGCCCCGCCGCCGTTCGAAATCATGCGCCGGAGACCGGCGCCTGAACTCAGCCCTCGGTCTTCAGCTGGCCAGCGGATTCCTTGCCCGAACGCTTGTCGCGCTCGATTTCGTAGGAAACCTTCTGGTTTTCATCGAGGCCGCGCAGGCCCGCCTGTTCGACGGCCGAGATGTGGACGAAAACGTCCTTGCCGCCGTCGTCAGGCTGGATGAAGCCGTAGCCCTTGGTGCCGTTGAACCATTTCACAGTGCCGGTAGCCATGATCAGACCTCCGTTTGGCGTTGGCCTCAGGGAACAGCCCCTGGAGGCCTGTCGGGTCTAAAAGGAGCGGCTAGACCTCAGTGCGAAAGCAGAGGGTGGCGTTTCGCAGAAAGAGATCGACGGCCAAGTTGTGGACGGTTCCGGCGGCGAAATCAAGGCCCCGGCGGCGGCGTCAGCTGGCGGCGTCTTCCGTCGGCTGGTCAGCGACCGGCTCGTCAGGGGCGATGTAGTTTTCCTGGCAGAGCTTGCGCAGGGCGGCGCTCAGGGTCGGGCCGTACAGGGAGTCCTGGACGCGTTCGAACCCTTCGGACGAAAGGGCCTGTTTGATGTCGCTGACGGTGCGGCAACGGCCTTCGCGGGCGAGTTCGTAGGCGCGTTCGAGGGTGGTGGGTCTGTGAGTCATACAGTGAAGATAGGCACGATGGGGCCGGATTGCGAGCCTCAGAAGGCGAGACTGAGGCCGGCGACCAGCGTATCCTCATATTGTTCGCCCGGAACGTCGGCATCCGTGCCGTGCCAGCGCAGGTCGGCCTCGAGATTGCGGGTCAGGGCGTAGGCGAGGCCGAGGTTGTAGCCGGTGTAGTCGACGCTGTTGTCCTGCTCGCGGCGGCCGATGGCGGCCGAGGCGTAGAGCTTGTCGGTGAAGTCCCAGCCGACCAGGGCCTCGACCCAGGTCCAGGCCCTGGTCACGCCGGTGCTGTCGGGCGAGTGCTGCAGGCGCAGGCGGCCGCTGGCCGGGCCGATCGAGCGCATCATGTCGGCGGTGAATTCCCAGGCGTCGTCGTCCGTACCGGGACCGGCGTCGATCTGCCACTTGTGCTTGACGTTCAGGTCGAAGTCGAAGCCGGCGAAATACGGGCGGACACCGGCGGCGAGCGCGACCTCGAGCTCCGACCCGGACGCCTTGATCGTCTCGAAGGACGGCCCGGCATAGACCATCCCCGACGCGCTCTCCCATTCGGCCGCGCCCCAGACGAAGGGGTCGCCGTCCGATTTCGAGGCGCCCTTGGAGCGGTTGTCGGTCGCGGCGCCGACGACGAAGGACCAGGAGCCGGCCGGCGGCGCGGGGTCCTGGGCGGCGGCGGTCGTGGCGAGGGCCAGCAGGGCGGTCGCGGCGGCGGTCGTCAGGGTGCGGATCATCAAGGGTCGCTTCGTGTCAGGCCCGAAGGGCCCGGAAGCGGGCCGCTCTAGTACCGGTTTTTGTCAAAAACGGCGCAGGCCTGTGCATATTCGTCGCGGAGCCGGCCGACAAGTTGCTCCGTGGGCAGAATATCATGCACACCGCCCGCGCCTTGGCCGGCGGACCAGACCGTCTTCCACGCCCGGGCCTCCTCGCCCATGTCGAGCTTGTGCTCGGGCAGGCTCTTGGGATCGATGCCGTTGGCGACCAGCGAGGGCGTCAGGAAATTGGCCGGGATGCCCGAGACGGCGGGAGTGTAGGTGATGTCGGTGGCGCCGGCGTCGACGATCATCTGCTTGTATTCGCCCTGGGCCATCGACTCCGTCGTCGAGATGAAGCGGGTGCCCATATAGGCGAAGTCGGCGCCCAGCATGGTGGCGGCGGCGACGTCGCGGCCGGTCGACAGGCAGCCGGACAGGATGATGGTCCCGTCGAAGAAGGCGCGCACCTCCTCGACCAGGGCGAAGGGATTGACCACCCCGGCGTGGCCGCCGGCGCCATTGGCGACGAGGATCAGGCCGTCGACCCCGGCCTCGGCCGCCTTGCGGGCGTGGCGGACATTGGCGATGTCGTGGAAGACCACGCCGCCATAGCCGTGCACCGCCTCGACCACGTCGCGCACCGCGCCGAGCGAGGTGATGATCAGCGGCACCTTCTCCTCGACCGAGACCATCATGTCGGCCATCAGCCGCGGATTGGTCGGGTGGACGATGTGGTTGACGCCGAAGGCGGCGGCGTCGGGTTTCAGCCGCGACTTGATCTCCTGCAGCCACTCCCGATAGCCCTCGGTGGTGCGCTGGTTCAGCGACGGGAAGGTGCCGATGACGCCGGCGTTGCAGCATTCGGCCACCAGGTCGGGGCCGGAGACGAGGAACATCGGCGCGGCGATGACCGGCAGCGTGAGTCCGTTTTGCAGCGAAGCCGGAATGGCCATGATGTTTCCCCGGGTTGTCTTTCGCTACGGATAGCGGGCTGACGACGGGGAAGGCAAATGGCGCGATGCCGGAGGGTCGTTTTGTCCCCGCCCGTTTTGTCCCCGTCGCGGGGACAGATGAGGGACAATCCGGGACAAAAGCGGCCCAGGAGTCGAACATGAACGTGCGCATATCGGCGGATGACGCTGCCGCCGTGAACGGCTAAATCCCCCTCCATGACCACCGACACCTCAGGCCTGCACCAACTCGGCCAGCACACCGCCCAACCGACAAGCCCGGAAACCGCCGAGCTGGAGCGGGTGCCCAATCCGCATGCGGATACGCTGTATCTGACGCGCTTCACGGCGCCGGAATTCACCAGCCTGTGCCCGGTGACGGGCCAGCCGGACTTCGCCCACATCGTCATCGACTATGCGCCGGGCGACTGGCTGGTCGAGAGCAAGTCGTTGAAGCTGTACCTGACCAGCTTCCGCAACCACGGCGCCTTCCACGAGGACTGCACCGTGGCCATCGGCAAGAAGATCGCCGGGCTGCTGCAGCCGAAATGGCTGCGGATCGGCGGCTACTGGTATCCGCGCGGCGGCATTCCGATCGACGTCTTCTGGCAGACCGGGGCGCCGCCCGAGGGGCTGTGGCTGCCCGACCAGGGCGTGCCGACCTATCGCGGACGGGGATAGGGCAGGACCCTAGCCGCCGTAGCCGCGGCCGCCGCCGCCGAAGCCGCCGCGCGAGACCACGGCCGTGCGGCTCTGGGCCCGGACCGGGGCCTTGCGCGCGACATCGACGTCATTGCGGTTGGCGACGGTGCGGCCCGTCCGGTAGTCGCGCGACAGATAGCCGCCGCCGTAGCCGTTGGAATACTGGCCCTCCCGGTCGCGGTACAGGGCGCCGCCGCCGCGATAGCCGCCGTTCATCATCTGGCCAATGATGAAGCCGGTCGCCAGCGGGCCGAAGAAGGACCCGCCGCCGCTGTTGTTCAGCGGCCGGCACTGATCGGGGCCCCACTGGCCTTCGCATTCCTGCTGCGTCGCATAGCGCGGCGCGCTTTCGGCGGCCTGGCGCTGGGCCTCGGCGTGGGCGGTGTCGCATTCGGCGTCGGAGACGTCGTTGGCCGCCTTGCATTCGACCAGCGAGGTATAGGCCAGGGCCGGATCGGGCTCCGGCGCGGCGACGCGTTGCGGCGAGCCGCAGGCGGCCATGGAGAAGCTGACGGTGGCCATCAGGCTGGTGACCTGAAGCGTCCGCGACCGCTTCAGCCGGCGCATGGTGGTGGTTTCGGGGAGGGTGGGTTCGCTCATCGGATCAGGCCGTCATGCAGGCGGCGTTGAGCAGGCCAACGCCGATGGAGATGGAGGCCAGATACACACCCGCGGCCAGCTCGCCGGCCTCGATGCGCGCGGCCAGCGCCTTGTACAGCACCCGGCTGACGACGATGAAGGCGAGGATCTGGATGACGCCCGCGAGCAGGGCCCAGGCCGCGAACTCGGCCAGGCTGACGGTCTGCGACAGGGCCGAGGCGAGCGGCAGGACATAGCCGATCAGGGCCCCGCCGAGGGCGACGGCGGCGGCGGTGTTGCCCTGCCGGATCAGCTCACGCTCGCTGTAGGGCGTGATCTGCTGGTAGATGAATTTGAACGCCGAGAAGAAGACGATCGCCGCCGCGAAAGCGATGAGGAAGGCCGTCGCCCCCGTCTGAAATGCGAACCAGTCGAGCATCGTTCTGTCCCCTCAGGCGCCGTCAGGCGCGAAATTCAGCCATGTCCAGCGGGATGCCGATCATGATCTCATGTGTCGCCTCGCCTCCCTCGGGCTCCTGCTCGAGGGCGATCATCAGTTCGCGGCCGCCGGCCAGTTCCCGCGCGTACAGCATGCAGGTCTGGTAGATTTTGGCATAGGGCTCGGTCGCGGCGCGGTCGTCATAGATGGTCTCCCACAGCTTGACCGGCGGCTGGCGCGCGTCGGTCTCGGAGAACCAGAAGCGGGGATATTCCGGCAGGCCCTCGGGCGCGCCCTTGAACACCGGTTCTGACAGCCGGTCCGCCCACGCCCGGCGCGCGCCGTCGTTCGGCGGGTAGGCGGACGACCAGGGCGTGAACAGGGTGAAGTCATAGGCCGCCGCGCCCTCGGCGTCGTCGCTCATGGCCTGCAGCATGACGTGGTCGTCGGTGTAGAAGCGATGCACGAACGGGCCGTCGTCCAGCTGGACCACGCCCTGGGCGGTGATCTCCAGCGCGTCGCGGTCGAGGCTGAAATGGGTCTCGTCGCCCAGCCGGCGCCAGGCCAGCGGATCGAGCGCCACTGTCCGGCCGACGGTGATGTTGCGCACCACGGCCAGTCCCGGCGCGGGCGCTTCCTTGTTCGACGATCCGAAGAGCTTCTTGAACATCAGGCCTGGAGTCCGGCCAGACCGGGCAGGTCGAGGCGCGTGGCCGATACATAGAACAGGCGGTCGCCGGCTTCCACGGTCGTTTCGAGCGGAGGATTGAAGCGCGGCGATTTCACGCTCTGTGGCTGGTGGGCCAGCAGGGTGGCGCGCTGATCCAGCAGCCGCTTGGCCAGGGCGCCGAACGGCTGTCCGGCGCCCTGCCACGTCAGGCTGAACAGGGTGGCGGCGTCGTCCAGATGACTGGTCAGGGCGCTGATCACATGGCTGGCGCCGGGGTCGCGCGCCGCCCGGGCCAGCATCTCGGGGCCCGAGGACAGGACGATCTCGACGCGGGGGCAGTGCTGGGCCAGCAGGCGGGCGCTGTCGGCGTCGTCGAGGAAGCAGACGATATGGGCGGAGTCCGGTGTCGCGGCGGAGGCGGCGAGGGTCGCGGTCAGGGTGTCGGCGTCGGTGCTGGCGTAGACCAGAACCCGGCTGGCGCTGGCCGCGCCGGCGCGGGCGAGGGCGTCCATCGAGGTCAGGCTGTCACCCTGGACATACCGAATGCGCGGATCGAGGTCGGCCACAGCCTGCCGCGTCAGCAGGACCAGCGTCTGGTCGGCGTTCAGTTCGGCGCCCAGCTCGTTGATCATCTTGGGCGTGCGCGTCGGGTGATAGCCGATCAGCAGGATCGTGTCGGTCATCCTCGAATAATCCCCCTTGCCGGATCGTCTGACCCGCCAGATTTCGCCGATGGCCGCGAGAATCTTGGCCACGATGGTGGTGAAGGCGGCGATCGCGCCCGGAAAGATCCAGATGGCGGTGACGAGCCGCCCGGCGACGCCTTGCGGCGACAGGTCGCCGTAGCCGACGGTGTAGGCGGTTGTCGCATACCAGTAGAAGAATGTCGTCGGCGCGTGCAGTTCGGCCTCGCCGGCCATGGCCAGCAACAGCCAGGACGACAGGGCGTGGAAGACAATCAGGCCGCCCAGCATCCGCCACTGCATATCGGCCATGGCGTGGAACGCCCGGTCGAAGATCACGGCCAGTTTCATTCGCGGCAGCAGCATGCCATCCCCTTGGCTGGACGCCAGACATCGCAGACGGCTAGGCAAAGTCAAGCGTACCTGTTACGCGTTACATGAAACATGCGTAATCCGACATCGCCCTCCTTGTCGCCGGCCAATGAGCGCATACGTGCGTGGCGCAAGGCCCGTCGCGAGGCGGGCATGGTCAAGCTGGAGTTCTGGGTTCCGAACGCCGCCCGTGACGACGTGAGGGCGGCGGTCCACGCCATCGTAACCGAGTCCACGCGCGGCCCTGATATCGTCCGGCGCCCGCGTCGAAGCCTTTCAACCGATCCTTCTGGAGCAAGCCCCCCTATGGACGCCGTGATCGAAACCGCCTGGACCGTCCCGTCCATCAAGGCCGCGCTGGACGCGTCCGAACTGGTCCGCGAGGGCGAGCTGACCACCCGGGTGCTGGAAGGCGCCGAACCGGTGCTGCTGGCGACCATGCACGAATATGGCGACCTGCCGATCTATCTCAGCGTCGGCGGGGCGCAGATCGTCTGTTCGGTGCTGCTGTGGCCGGTGGCCGAACAGGCCGACCGTCACGCCTTCAACGAATTCCTGCTCAAAGCCCAGCGCATCGTGCCGCTGTCGAATTTCGCCATCACCTCGGTGAACGACGAGGACGTTTATGAGCTGATGGGTGAACTGTCGTGCAAGACGACGCTTCAGACCATATTGATCGAACTGCGCACCCTCGCCGAGAACGCCATCGACGCGACCGACCTGCGCGAAACCTTCGGCGCCGACGCCGCCTGATCCGGGAGAGAAACTCATGTCCATGCTCGCCAAACTCTCCGCCCTGTTCCGCGGCACCGCCCGCGAGGCCGGCCAGTCCGTCGTCGACGCCAATGCGCTGAAGATCCTCGATCAGGAAATCCGCGACGCCGACACCGCCCAGGGCAAGGCCCGAGACGACCTCGCCGGCCTGGTGGCGCGCCGCCGGATGGCCGAGAACGAACTGAAGAGCTTCGGCGACCAGATCGCCAAATACGAAAGCTCGGTCCGCGCCGCCCTGTCGCAGGGCAAGGAAGACCTTGCCCGCGAGGTCGCCGGCCGGATCGCCGAGCTGGAGACCGAGATCGGCACCCGCGGTCCGATGATCGAGGGCATGAAGGAGGCGGAGGCCCGCCTGCGCACCGCCATCTCGACCACCGACCAGAAGATCGAGACGCTGCGGCGCGAGATCGACATCGTGAAGGTCAATGACTCGGTGCAGAAGGCCCAGACCTCGGTCGCCCTGCAGTCGCAGGGGGCGCATTCGCGCATCGGCTCGGCCGCCGACAGCCTGCAGCGCATCAAGCAGCGTCAGGCTGTGCAAGAGGAACGTCTGCGCGTCGGTCAGGAGCTGGAAGACAAGCGCACCGGCGCCGACCTCGACGCCAAGCTGCGCGACGCCGGCATCCTGCCCGGCCATGCGTCGGCCGACGACGTCCTGGCCCGGCTGACGGCGCAGGAGATCAAGGTGGTGACGCCGCAGATCGGATCGTCGGTTCCCGCCTCCAAAGACCCGGCCTGAGTCCGGATGGAACGGCTGTCGCTGGTTCCGCGGCCCGACTGGCAGGCGCGGGCCGAAGCCGTCGGCTTCACCTGGCACCATGATTCCGGCGAACGGTACTGGGACGAGAGCGCCGCCTACGCCCTGTCCCTGACCGAGGTCGAGGACGGGCTGGAGGCGCCGACGGCCGAACTGCATCAGATGTGCCTCGATCTGGTCGACGAGGCGTCGGGGTCGGAGCGGCTGATGACGTTGCTAGAAATCCCCGAGGCGTCGCGCGACTATGTCGCCGACAGCTGGAAGCGGGGCGAGCCGTCGCTGTATGGCCGGTTCGACTTCGCCTACGACGGGACGGGGCCGGCCAAGCTGTATGAGTACAACGCCGACACCCCGACCAGCGTGTTCGAGACGGCGGTGTTCCAGTGGCTGTGGCTGGAGGACGGCATCGCCAGCGGCGTGCTGCCGCCCGACGCCGACCAGTTCAACAGCCTGTATGAAAAGCTGATCGACCGGTTTCGGGCGATCTTCCCGGAAGGCGGCTTCGTGCATTTCTCGTCGGACCCCGGGTTCGTCGAGGACCGCCAGACGGTGCGCTTCCTCGAGGATCTGGCGCGGCAGGCCGGGCTGGACCCCAAATTCGTGGCGATCGACCAGATTGGCCTGAATGCCGACGGCCGGTTCGTGGACGACGAGAACTGGCTGATCGGGGCGATGTTCAAACTGTATCCGTGGGAACAGATGCTGCGCGACGACTACGCCGAGCCGCTGCCGAAGGCCGAGGTGACGGTGCTTGAGCCGGCGTGGAAGGCCCTGCTGTCGAACAAGGGGCTGCTGCCGCTGCTCTGGGAACGGCATCAGGGGCACCCGAACCTGCTGGCGTCCTTCTTCGAGAGCGATCCGGCGCATGCCAGCCTCGGCGACGCCTATGTGCGCAAGCCGCTGTTCTCGCGCGAGGGGGCCAATATCTCGATCGTCGAGGGCGCGGCGCGCGAAGAGGGGCTGGACGCCGGCTATGGCGAGGGTTCGCACATCCGTCAGGCCCTGCACGCCCCGCCGCTGTTCGATGGCCAGCATGTCATCGTCGGTTCGTGGCTGGTCGGCGACGAGCCGGCCGGGATCGCCCTGCGCGAGGACCCCGGCCGCATCACCCGCAACACCTCGCGTTTCGTGCCGCACTTCATCCGGGACTGACGACCGCTAGCCCCACGACGTCGTGTTGACCGGCTCCGGGGCGAGGTCGAAGTCGCCGTCGGTCGAGGCGGACAGGTCGCGCCAGGCGTCGAGGTCGGCCTGCAGGCTGTCGATCTTGCCCTGCACCATGCCGATGGCGTCCGTGCCGGCGGCCCAGCGGACCGGCGGTTCGGGCGTTTCGGCGAGGGCGACAAGGGCCTGACCCAGCTTCGCCGGATCGCCGGCCTGATTGTGGCTGCGGCCGTCGTAGAAGGCCTTCAGGGCGGCGGCGGCCTCGGCGTAGTCGGGGATGGCCTGCGAGCCGTGGCGGACCGAGCCCGGTTCGAGGAAGTCGGTGCGGAAGAAGCCGGGCTCGACCGCGGTGGCGTGGATGCCGAAGCGGCGGACCTCGGCGGCGAGCGACTCGGTGAAGCCCTCGACGGCGAATTTCGAGGTGCAGTACAGGGTCCCGCTCTCGCCGCCGACGAGGCCGCCGACCGAGGAGACGTTGAAGATGCGGCCCGAGCGCTGGGCGCGCAGGACCGGCAGGACGGCGCGGGTGACGGACATCAGGCCGAAGACATTGGTGTCGAACTGGGCCTGGACGTCCGCCGCCGTCGACTCCTCGAACATGGAGAGGTGGCCGTAGCCGGCGTTGTTGACCAGCACGTCGATGCGGCCGAAGCGGGCGAGGGCGGCGTCGACGGCGGCCTGAACGGCGTCGGCGCGGGTGACGTCGAGGGCGACGGACAGCAGGCTGTCGCTATCCGGGCCGAAGGCTTCGGTCAGCGTCTCGCGGCGGCGGGCGGTGGCGACGACGCGGTCGCCTTTGTCGAGGGCGGCGCGGACGATGGCGGCGCCGAGGCCGCGCGAGGCGCCGGTGACGAACCAGGTTTTCGGGGTGGTGACGGTCATGGCAAGGCTCCTTGGATCGGGAGCGTCGTTATGGCCCCGGGCGCCGGACCAGCCGTAGATCGATCGCGCCAGACTCTTGCACGATTCCGCCAGGGTGATCGGCGGAACCGCCGCCTCGCTTGCGTTCCGGCGCGGTCGGGGCTTGGGTGACCCCATGACAGGATTGCACGAACTCGCCGCCCTGGTGCGCCATCATCTGGGGCAGACCTTGCCCGAGGGCGCCGGGCCGATGCTCGTGCCGGGCCTCCAGCTGATCGGCAGCACCGCCGTCACCGAGGCGCAGCAACTGGTCTATGAGCCGATGCTGTGCATCATCCTGGAGGGGGCCAAGAACACCACCTTGGGGGCCGAGACCCATGCCTATCGCGCGGGGCAATATCTGGTGGTGTCGGCCGATCTGCCGGTCAGCGGCCAGGTGATCGAAGCGCCCTATCTGGCTGTGGGCATACCGCTGGACCCGGCGATGATCGCGGACCTGCTGGCCGAGACGGGCGGCGCCGCGCCCGAGACGGCGCCGGTCCGGGCGCTGGCGGTCAGCGACATGGACGCGGACCTGATCGATACGGTCACGCGGCTGGTGCGGCTGCTGGAGCGGCCGAACGAGGCGGCGGTGCTGGCGCCGATGATCCGGCGCGAGCTGATGTGGCGGCTGCTGACCGGCGAGCGGGCCGACATGGTGCGGCAGATCGGCTCGGCCGGCGGGCGGCTGGAGCAGGTGCGCCGGGCCATCCGCTGGCTGCGCCAGAACTACGCCGAGCCGATGCGAATCGAACGGCTGGCCGAGGTGGCGGGGATGAGCGAGACCTCGCTGCACCGGCACTTCAAGGCGGTCACGGCGATGAGCCCGCTGCAGTACCAGAAGCAGGTGCGACTGCAGGAGGCGCGCAACCTGCTGCTGAGCCGGGGCCGCGACATGGCCGCGATCGGCTTCGCCGTCGGCTATGACAGCCCGTCCCAGTTCAGCCGCGAATATAGCCGGTTGTTCGGCCAGCCGCCGGGGCGGGATCTGGAGCGGCTGCGGGCCGATCCGTCGCTGGCGGTGGCGGTCTAGCGGCGGACGCCCGTCGGGCGGCGACGGAAGCGGGCCCAGACGATGGCGGCGAGGCTCGCGCCCAAAAGGGCGGCGCCGAGGCCGTCCCACAGGCCGTCCGCCAGCAGGGCGCCGATGAGTCCGATCAGGCTGAGCACGGCCAGCGCGAGCGGCGCGCCGAAGATGGCGAGGAGGGAGAAGCTGCCGCGCATCAGGCCGCGCGGCGCTTCTTCGTCAGCCACAGATACAGACCCGAGCCGAGGATGAAGATGGTCGCCAGGTCCAGCAGGGCCCAGACGATCTTGAGCCCCAACCCGCCGTAGTCGCCGAAATGCAGCGGCTGCGACAGCGACAGGGCCTTCACATACCAGGGCGACGGGGCCACCGCGGCGAGGTCGCCGGTGCGGACGTCGATCAGGGCGGGGGTGGTCAGGTGGGTCGTCAGCGGCGTGTCGCCGTGGAAGAAGACGGCGTAGTGGTGGTCGGTCGAGAACTCCGTGCCGGGGAAGGCGACGAACTGCAGGGTCCGACCGGGCAGGGCGGCTTTCGCCCGCTCGACGGCGGCATCCAGCGAGGCCCATTCACCGGCGGCGGCAGGGGCCTCGTGGGCAGCGGTGAGGTCCGCCAGCGCCGTGTCCTTCCAGTAGGCGAGGATGGGCGTCGCGAGGGTGTTGACCACGCCGGTGGCGCCGACGACCAGCACCCAGGCCACGGTGACGATGCCCAGCAGATTGTGCCAGTCCAGCCAGCGGGTCCGGGCCGCCTTCTCCAGCCGCAGGGCGCCGAACGGCAGCCGCCGCATGAAGGGGGCGTAGAGCACCACGCCGGACACCACCGCCACGATCAGCAGGAAACCCATGGCGCCGAGGAACAGCATGCCGGCCAGGCCGAGGAACAGGTCGGTGTGGAGCTGCAGCAGGAACTCCATCACCGGATGGCCGGCCACCGGCGGGGCCGGGTCGCCGCTGGTCCGGTCGATGGGCTGGAAATTGTACTGGGCGTCGGGGGCGCGGCTGGTGACGTTCACCACCGGCCGGTCCTCGTCGAAGGACATGAAGGCGGGGACGTCGCCCGGGTGGCGGGACAGGGCCGTGGCGAGAACCTGATCGAGGTTCAGGGTCTCGCCTTCGGGATTGGCCGGGGCCCAGGCCTCGTCGAGAAGGACGTGCTCCAGCTCATGGGTGAACACCAGCGGCAGGCCGGTGAGGCACAGCATCAGCAGGAAGGCGGTCGAGACGAGGCTCGACCATTTATGGACCCACGACCAGACGCGGAGGGTGCGGGTCTTCATCCGGTTTAGAAGTCCGTCGAGACCGACAGGCGGAAGGTGCGGGGGGCGCCGAGGGTCAGATAGTTGGCGCCCGGATAGCCGCCGACGGCGACCCAGTGATCCTCGTCGGCGAGGTTTTCGACGCGAGCGCGCAAGGTGACCGGCCGGCCGGCGATGTCGGCGGCGTAGCGGACGCCGGCGTCGAACCGGGTCCAACTGTCGAGTTCGACCGCGTTGGCGGCGTCGACCGGCTGTTCGCCGGTGTAGACCATGCGGCCCTCGAGAGTCAGGCCGGCCAGTTGCGGCACATCCCATTCGACATTGACGTTGCCCTGAAGCTCCGGCGTGCCGATGGGGCGGTTTCCATCGAGCACGCCGCCCGCCGTGCGGGTCAGTTCGGCGTCGAGCCACGTCCAGCCGCCCAGCACGCGCAGGCCATCGCGCGGCTCGCCGAAGAAGGCGATCTCCAGCCCGGTGTTCTCCTGCTCGCCATTGGCGGCGAAGACTCCGTTCTCGACATAGGCGCTGGCCAGGGTGGAGCGGAACAGGCTGACGCTGCCGCCGAAGCGGCCGGTGTCGTACTTCATGCCGACCTCGACCTGTTCGCCCGTGAACGGGTCGAGCGCCTCGCCGGCGTTGGCGACGGGCACGCCGCCGCTGACGGCGGGGGCGATCTGGCCGGGGATCAGGGCCTCGGCGTAGTTGGCGTAGAGCGAGATCTGTTCGATCGGCTTGTAGACGACGGCGAAGACGGGGGTGACCGCGTCGCCCTCGTAGGCCGAGAGCGGGGCGCCGGTGTTGTAGTCGTAGGTCCGGGTCTCGATTTCCTGATAGCGGACGCCGGCGGTGACCAGCAGGCGGCCCTCCATGAAGGACATCATGTCGGCGAGGGCGAGGCTGGCGTTGTCGACGCGTTCGGTGACGCCGGGGTTCGACAGGTCGCCGCCGATGAAGAAGTCAGGCGTCGGCGGCGCGACTGTGACCGGCGCATACAGGTCGCTGGCGAAGCCGGCGAAGTCCGAGAAGGCGTAGGCGTTGCGCGACTTCGACTGGACCTTCGAGGCCGAGGCCACGATGGTGTGGCCGACCGGGCCGGTGGTCAGGGTGGCGCGGAGGCCCACGTCGCCGGACCAGACCGTGTCCTCGCGCGCGTTGTCGAACCGGTAGGCGCTGAGCGTTCCGTCCGGCTGGGCGGTGGGGTTGGCCAGCACATTGGCCTCCTTGCCCTGACGCCCGCCGAAGGCCGCCCAGGCGGACACCGTATCGCTGAGACCAAACTCGCCGCGGGCGACGCCGAACAGCTGTTCCTCATCGGTGTAGGTCCAGGGCTGGGCGAAATTGCCGTCGACCGAGGGCGCGGCCGGCACGGCCCCCGCCGGGGTCACGGTCGGGCGCGGCGCGTCGATGTGGTGGTCCTGATACCCGAGGTCGGCGGAGAAGCGGGCGCGGTCGCCGCGGCGGTCGATGCCGAGGCCGATGGCGGTCAGCTGGCGGTCCTCGCCCTCGACGCCGGCCTCGCCGTCGCGACGGGCGATGTTGAGGCGACCGCCCCATTCGCCGTCGGCGCCGAAGCGTCGGGCAAGGTCGGCGGCCAGATAGAGTTCGCTTTCGCCGTCGAGGCCCGTCGTCAGCCGGTTCAGCGGCGCGTCGGGCGCGCGCTTGGGCGTCAGGTTGAAGGCGCCGCCGACGCCGCTGCCGCCCGGGGCCGCGCCGTTCAGAAAGGCCGTCGCGCCGTGGAAGACCTCGACCCGCTCAAGGAACTCCGCCGCCACGAACTGGCGCGGCAGGATGCCGTACAGGCCATTGTACGTCATGTCGTCGGAGTAAACCGGGAAGCCGCGGATGACGTACAGCTCCTGGAAATTGCCGAAACCCTTGGACACACGCACGGCCGGATCATTTTGCAGCACGTCGCCGACGCTGCGGGCCTGCTGGTTGCGGACAAGCGCCTCGGTGTAGCTGGTCGAGGCGAAGGGGGTGTCCATGGCGTTCATGGCGCCGAACAGGCCGACGCGGCCGCCGCGCGCGACCTGACCGCCGGCGTAGGGCGACGTCAGAGTGACCTGCGAACCGGTGACGATGACCTCGTCCAGATCCGTCGTGTCGGCGTCCTGGGCCATGGCGGGGGCGGCCAGAAGGGCGGCGCAGCAGGAGGCGAGCAGAAGGGACCGGAACATGGGGGAGGCGCTTTCAGAGAATGAGAACGCGTCGCAATATACGACGCCGGCCGCGCCTTCAAGCCGGGTGTGACCGAAGTCGCGCCGGGTTGTGAAAATGCCGCGGCCGGAACTTTTCCCCGGCCGTTCCGATACGCGGCAGCCGCGTTTTGCGGCTAGGCTTGTCTCATGACCGAACCGCGTCGTCTGCCGCTCGAAACCTGGGGTCGCCACTGGCTGGGACGCCTGCAGGCGTGGGCCGACCAGCGCGTCTGGAGCCGGTATGGCTTCGAGTTCCTGATGTTCGGAATCAAGCAGGGGTGGGCCTGCCTGTTCGGCGGAGCCATGCTGGCCCTGCTGATCGCGACGAGGCTGTGGTGGCCCGAGCAGGCGCCGATCGCACGCTACGACGTCCTTGTGCTGGGGGCGGTGGCGATTCAGGCCGCCATGCTGGCGTTGAAGCTGGAGAGCTGGGAGGAGGCGAAGGTGATCCTCGTCTTCCACGTGGTCGGCACGATCATGGAACTGTTCAAGACCGCGGCCGGGTCATGGCTCTATCCCGAGCCGTCGCTGCTGCGGATCGGCGATGTGCCGCTGTTCTCGGGCTTCATGTATGCGGCGGTGGGCAGCTATATCGCCCGTATCTGGCGCATCTTCGACATCCGCTTCCGCCACTATCCGCCGCTGTGGACGACCTGGGCGCTGGCGGTGGCGATCTACGTCAACTTCTTCGCCCATCACTGGCTGCCGGACGTACGGCTGGGGCTGTTCGCCCTGACCGCGGTGCTGTTCGGGCGTGGCTGGTTCTATTTCACGCCGGACCGGCGGCGGCGGTCGATGCCCTTCCTGCTGGGCTTCTTCCTCGTCGCCCTGTTCATCTGGTTCGCCGAGAACCTCGGCACCTGGGCCCAGGCCTGGGTCTATCCCGGTCAGGAGGACGGCTGGGAGCCGGTATCGCTGGCCAAGCTGGGAAGCTGGTACCTGTTGATGATGATCAGCGTGGTGCTGGTGTCGCTGGTGCATCGGCCGGAGAAAGAGGAACAGGAGGTAGGGGCCAGGGGCTAGGGTAGGGGTCACGGGCCGCGCTCCGGACTGCCGCAGTCTTCACCGCTGCATCCTAGCCCCTAGCCCCTAGCCCCTAGCCCCCAGACCCTATTCAGACGTCCGCCAGACCCATCGCCGTCATCAGGGCGTCGCGGACGGCGGCTTCGGTGAAGGGCTTCTGCAGGGTGGGGTGGCCACGCCATTCGTCGGGCAGGCCGCCCTCGCCGTAGCCGGTCGAGAAGACGAAGGGCACGTCGCGCGCCTTCAGCGCCTCGGCGACCGGGAAGACCTGGCGGCCGGCGACATTGACGTCGAGCAGGGCCGCGTCGATCGTGGCCGGATCGGCGACCAGCCGGAGGCCCTCGTCCACGGTCGCCGCCGGACCGACCGGCTCGCAACCCATGTCCTCGAGAATGGTCTCCAGCAGCATGGCGACAAGGGATTCGTCCTCGACGATGAGAACGCGACGGCCTGCAAACGCCTGGCTCATTGGCCCTGCTCCCTGTCCAGTGGAATTGAAAATGTCGCGGTGAATCCGCTGTCTGCGTAGTCCAGTTCGACCTCGCCCGCCAGATCGTGCCGCACATTGCGTTCGATCAGTCGACTGCCGAATCCCTTGCGGCCGGGCGGAGCGACCGGCGGGCCGCCGACCTCGCGCCAGACGAGCTGGAGCCGGGGCCGGGTCTGGTCGGCCAGCGACCAGTCGACGAGGACACGCCCGTCAGGCGCTGACAAGGCTCCGTATTTGGCGGCGTTGGTGGCCAGTTCATGGAAGATCATGCCCAGCGACAGCGCGGCCGCGGGCGGCAGGGCCACGTGCGGGCCGTTGACCGAGACCCGGGCGCTGCCGTGCGCCTCGGTCTCGTGCTGCAGGATGGCGTCGAGGTCGGCCCCTTCCCAGTGGCTGCGGGTCAGCAGGTCGTGAGTGTGGGACAGGGCCAGGAGGCGGGCCTGGAAGCCTTCGGCGAAGGTGCGAGGATCGCCGTGCGAGCGGGCGGTCTGCATGGCGATCGACTGGACCGTGGCGAGGGTGTTCTTCACCCGGTGGTTCAACTCGTCGATCATCAGCTTCTGGCGATCGATCGACCGGACCGTCTCGGTCACGTCGTGGCCCTGGACGAAGATGCCGGCCACGGCGCCAGTCGCGTCGCGGATCGGCTGGTAGACGAAGTTCAGATAGACGGTTTCCAGTGGAGCGCCCGGCTTGCGCTGCAGCTGCAGTTCGCTGCCCCGGCCCTGGTGCGGTTCGCCGGTGACGTAGACGCTGTCCAGAAACTCGAAATAACTCTGGTTTACGACCTCCGGCAGGGCCTCGCGCACCGGCTTGCCGGCGATGTCGCGGTGTCCGATCAGCTGCGCATAGGCGGCGTTGTGCATCTGGAAGACATGGTCAGGTCCGGACAGGACGGCGACGAAGCCGGGGGCCTGCATGAACATGTCCATCAGGCGATTGCGCTCGGTCTCAAGGCGGCGATTGGCCTCCTGCACCTGTTCCGCGCGGCCGAGGACGGCGCCGCCCAGCATCAGGTCGATGGCGCCGGCGCTCTCCGGCGCACGGGCGGCCTCGCGCAGGCGCTGCAGTTCGCTGATGTCGGTGGTGTGCTGGAGGATGAAGGCCACCTCGCCGGCGTCATCCAGCATCGGCGTGTGGGTCGCGCTCCAGTAGCGATCCTCGAACACCCTGCTCCCGTCCTCAAGAATTCGGGGGATACGGAATTTGACGAGCGGCAGGTGGTCTCGTTGACGGGTGTCGCGGGCCCGTTCCAGCGACGCGCGGACCTGGCGCACATTCTCGGGCGCCTCTTCGCCGGGGCCGGAGTCGAACGCCGAAAACAGCGGCTGCCCGACAATGGCGGCGTGGGTGCTGTTGGTGACGTCGAGATACGCCTGGTTGGCTCCGGCGATGCGGAGGTCGGGCGTGAGCAGCACATAGGGATTGGGCGAGGCGTCAAACGCGCTCGCCAGATCGACGGCGAGGCCGCCCGAATTAGCCAGTTCCTTCAAAACCATCCCCGCCCGTGCGCGCCGCAATAACGCCTTGATCGCCTATCGGTTCACACATCGGGCGTGTCTCAGGCATTTTGCTGTTTGAGCCAAGGGGGCGGGCGCCGCTAGTCTGGGGCCATGACCTTGGTTTCCCTTCTGACGGCGGCGCTTCTGATGATCTCACCGGCGAGCCCTGCGGATCCCGGACCCCGGGCCACGGTGGAGCAAGGCGTGCTGGTCGGGCGCGAGGCGGACGGCGTGCGCAGCTTCAAGGGCGTGCCATACGCCCGGCCGCCGGTGGGCGAGCAGCGCTGGCAGAGCCCGCAGCCGGCGGAACCATGGAACGGCGAGCGGGACGCGGGACAGGTCGGGGCGATCTGCATCCAGCCGCCGTCAAACGGCGACAATGGCGTCGGACCCCTGCCGATGAGCGAGGACTGTCTGACGCTGAACGTCTGGGCGCCGGCGGACAGGGAAGGACCGTTGCCGGTGATGGTGTGGATCCATGGCGGCGGGCTGAACAACGGCTCGGGCACGGCGGCGCTGTACGACGGGACCAACCTTGCGAAGCGCGGCGTGATGGTGGTGACGATCAACTACCGGCTGGGGCGGCTGGGGTTCTTCGACCATCCGGCGCTGGCGGCTGAGCGGGAGGCGGGCGAGGCGGCGGCCAACTACGGGCTGATGGATGCGATCGCGGCGCTGCAATGGGTGCGCGACAATGCGGCGGCGCTGGGGGGCGACCCCGGCAATGTGACGATCTTCGGCGAGTCGGCCGGCGGGGCGCTGGTGACCCGGCTGATGATCTCGGAGCCGGCGCGGGGTCTGTTCCATCGGGCCGTGGTGCAGTCGGGCCTCGGCCGCGACGAGGGCACGCCGCTGGACCGGCCGAGGCGTGACGGCGGGCCGTCGATGCGGGCGAGGGGCTTGGCGTTCGCCGAAGGTCTGGGGCTGGCGGCGGCGACCGCCGAACAGCTGCGCAACATACCGGCCGAAGACCTGTTGAAGCCGGCCCCGAATTTCTACGGCGGCGACCTGCTGGTCGCGGACGGCCGCTATGTGGGGCGGGATGTCGAGCCCGCCTTCGCCGCCGGGCTGGAAGCGCCCGTGCCGCTGATCATCGGTACGAACAGCGCCGAATTCTGGTGGATGAAGCCGTCGGACCTTAGCCCCTATGGCGCGCTGGACGACGCCATGACCGACTCTGAGCGGGCGGCCTTCCTCGCGGCCTATGGCGGGCAGGACGGCTATGACCAGTTCGTGGTCAGCGATCTTGTGTTCAACGAGCCGGCGCGTCGGCTGGCGCGGCTGCATGCGCGCAATGGACATCCGACGTATCTGTACCGGTTCGACGTGGTGTCGGCCGCGATGCCGGAGCCGCACGCCGGGGCGACCCATGCGTCGGAGCGGCAGTATGTGTTCGACACCCTGACCGCCTCGCCATGGCCGACGGCGGAGATGGATCAGCGGCAGGCGGATGCGATGGCCGGCTACTGGACCCGGTTCGCCCAGGCCGGCGATCCGAACGGGGGCCTGCGTCAGGCCTGGCCGGAGTTCGGCGCCGCGCCCGGCCGACTGCTGGAGTTCACCAATGACGGACCGGTCGCGAAGGCGGTTCCGTTCGCCGACCGGCTGGACCTGATCGAGGCCTACTACGCCCGGATGCGCTGACGCCTCAGAGCACAACGCCGTTGGACTTGATCACCTCGGCGTAGAGCAGGCCGGAGTCCTTGATGGTCCGCTCCTGGGTCAGGAAATTCACATGGGTGATGCCGAACCGCTTGGAATAGCCGAGCGACCATTCGAGGTTGTCCAGCAGCGACCAGGCCATGTAGCCGCGGACATCGACGCCCTTGCCGATGGCGTCGTGCATCGCCTTGAGGTGGTTCTTCAGATAGTCGACCCGCATCGGGTCGTGGATGCGGCCGTCGATGGCGTGGGGCGGATCGTACCAGGCCGAGCCGTTCTCGGTGACCATCAGCGGCAGGCCGCCCGTCTGTTCGTGCAGCCAGACGAGGGTGTCGGTCAGGGCGGGGGGATAGACCTCCCAGCCGGTCTCGGTGTGGGCGTGCTGGATCTGTTTGACCGGGCGTGAGCGGGTCGGCCAGGCGTCCGGCGCATTCTCGGGCACCGCGCGGGTGTACCAGTTCAGCCCCATCCAGTCGGTCGGCTGGGCGATCAGGTCGAAGTCTTCCTGCGGGAACTCGCGGTAGGCCTCGCCGTAGACATCCTTCAGCTCCTCCGGATAGCCGCGGCCCATCAGCGGGTCGAGGAACCAGCGGTTCATCTGGGCGTCGGCGCGTTTGCGCGCGGCCTCGTCCTCGGGCTTGTCCGAGGCCGGGTATTTGGGCTCGATGTTGAGGACGATGCCGATCTGGCCCTCGCCCACTTCGCGGAAGCGTTTCACCGCCGCGCCGTGAGCGCGCAGGACGTTGTGCCCGGCGATCATGGCCTCGAAGGCCGAGCGGTGGCCGGGGGCCAGGGCGCCGTGCAGATAGCCGCCGTCGACGATCACCCACGGCTCGTTGATGGTGCCCCAGGTCTTCACCCGGCCCTTGAAGCGCTCGAACAGCACCTGGCCGTAGTCGGCGAACCAGTCGGCGATGTCCGGGTTGAGCCAGCCGCCGCGGTCGTCCAGCGCCGCCGGCAGGTCCCAGTGATACAGGGTGCACAGCGGCTCGATCCCGGCCTCGATCAGGCCGTCGATCAGGTCATCATAGAATTTCAGCCCGGCCTCGTTCAGGCGGCCGGTTCCGTCCGGCATGACCCGGCTCCAGCTGACCGAGAATCGGTAGGCCTTGAGGTTGAGCCGCTTCATCACCGCGATGTCCTCGCGCCAGCGATTGTAATGGTCGCAGGCCACGTCGCCGGTGTCGCCATCCTTCATATTGCCCGGCGTATGGCTGAAGCGATCCCAGATCGAGGCGCCCGCCCCATCGGCCATGGACGACCCTTCGATCTGATAGGCAGCGGTCGCTGCGCCCCACAGGAAACCTTCTGGAAACAGATAGTTGCCGGTGTTTTCCAAGGTCATAGGTAGGGCTCTTGCAAGGCGTTGGGAGGGGAGGCGAACAGTGGGTCTCGGCGACGGCGGCTACACATGTAACCCCGTGAGCACAACCGCACTGTGTCCAGACTAGGGCACTTGCGGCCGCCATTGCTAGTGTGTCATGTAATCGGTTACAGGGAATTCATCGAACGGACCCGCGCGAAGCGGGCCGGTATCGCGGACTGGTTCAGGGAGGACGACTTTGGCGCCTGGCGCGACCCCGAAAACGTGTGCGGCATCCCGGTCATGAAGGCCGCGACGATCCGTGACGTGGCTGAACGGGCCGATGTGTCCGTGGCCTCGGTGTCCCGTGTCCTGACCGGGGCCGGCCCGGTGGCCGACGCCACCCGCGCCCGGGTCATGCAGGCCGTCGAGGCCCTGCAGTATGTGCCCCATTCCGGCGCCCGCAGCCTGTCGACCAGCAAGACCCAGACAATCGGCGTCATCCTGCCGGACCTGTATGGCGAGTATTTCTCCGAACTGATCCGCGGCATGGATGTGGCGGCGCGGACGCTCGGCTACCACCTGATCGTGTCCAGTTCGCATGACGATGCGGAGGAGGCGTCGGCCGCAATCCGCTCGATGCGCGGCCGGGTGGATGGTCTGATCGTGCTGTCGCCCCACCTCGACGCCGCCAATCTGGCGGCCGGCCTCGCCGGACGCCTGCCGATCTTGCTGATGAACGGCGGCGACGGCGACGGACGGCCTTCGATTGTCGTCGACAACCACGGCGGCGCGGTCCAGGCCGTCGAGCATCTGATCGCCACCGGCCGACGCCGCATCGCCCATATCTCGGGCCCGACCGGCAACCTCGAAGCCGAGACTCGTCTGACTGGTTATCTGGAAGCCATGGCGCGGGCTGACCTGCCGACCACCGTGGTCGAGGGCGCCTTTGATCAGGCGTCGGGTCATCGCGCCGGGGCCGAGCTTGTGGCCGGGGCCGAACGTCCGGACGCGATCTTCGCCGGCAACGACATGATGGCCGTCGGCGCCATGCTGGCCCTGCAGGACGCCGGTCTCAGCGTGCCGGAGGACGTGGCTGTGGTCGGCTTCGACGACGTCCCGATCGCCGGCCTGATGCGGCCGGGCCTGACCACGCTGCGGATCCAGATCGCGGAAACCGGACGGCGCGCGCTTGAGCGCCTCGTCCGTCTCATCAACGCAGCGGGCGAGGCCGTCGCCGACACCGCCTGCGAGGTCGTCCGGCCCGAACTGGTCGTACGCCCGTCAAGCAAGCCGGCGACCCACGTCCAACCCACATCCGGCGGCCGCAATCGCGCCACCGCCGACCTGACCATCTTCAAGGGGGAGAACCCGTAATGACCCGTAAGTCCAAACAGTACCTGGGAGCCGTATCCGCCCTGGCGGTCGCCGTTTCGCTGGCCGCGGCCGGCGGCGCGGCGGCGCAGGTCTCGACCTCGACCCTCCGTGGCACCGTCTTCGAGGGCCAGGCCGTCGAGACCGGCGGCACGGTCGTCGCCACGGAGGTGTCCACCGGCTATGTCACCCGCGGCCGGATCGCCGCCGACGGCGGCTATGTGCTGTCCGGTCTTCGTCCGGGCACCTACCGCATCGCCGTGACGTCGGCCGACGGTCAGACAGCCGAGGACACCGTCACCCTGTCGCTGGGCCAGGTCGCGACCCTGGACCTTGATGTGGCCGCCGCTGTAACCGGTTCCACGTCCGAAGTGACGGACATCGGCGACGTGATCGTCACCGGACGCCGCATCTTCGAGGTGCGCACCTCGGAGGTGGCCACCAACGTCACCCAGCAGCAGATCAACGACCTGCCGCAGATCAGCCGCAACTTCCTCAACTTCGCCGCCCTCGCCCCCGGCGTGGTGGTGCAGGAAGGCGATACGGAGCGGACCATCTCGGCCGGCGGCCAGCCTTCGCTGGCCATCAACGTCTTCATCGACGGCCAGAACCAGAAGGGCACCATCATCGACGGCGGCGTCGCCGGTCAGGACGACAGCCGCGGCAACCCCTTCCCGCAGGCGGCGGTCCAGGAATTCCGGGTCCTGACCCAGAACTTCAAGGCCGAATACGAGCAGGCCTCGGCCGCCATCATCACCTCGATCAGCCGTTCGGGCACGAACGAACTGACCGGCGATCTGTTCGTTCAGTGGCAGGACGGCGACTGGACCTCGCAGAACGTGTTTTCGGAACGGCGCGGCGAGGAGAAGCCGCGGCTGGACCGTCTGCAGTGGGGCGGCTCGGTCGGCGGCCCGATCATCGAGGACCGGCTGCACTACTTCCTCGCCTATGAGCGCAAGGAAGAGACGCGCGAACGGGCCGTGTTCCTGAACCGCACCGAGTACACGCCGCTGTTCGAGGACGAACTTGGCACCTTCACGGCGCCGTTCGAGCAGGACATGTTCTTCGGCAAGCTGTCGTGGCAGATCAACGACCGCCAGCGACTGGACCTCAGCGGCACCTATCGCACCGAGTTCGACATCCGTGACTTCGGCAACGGTCCGACCTCTGCGGATCGGGCTGTCACGGTGAATGGCGACACCCGGTCCCTCGTGCTGAAACATCAGTACCAGGGCGACGCCTTCCTGAATGAGGCGTCGGTCGACTACTTCAGCTACACCTACAACCCGACCGCGGTGAATTTCGATCTGCCGGGCGCAAGGCACGTCGTGTACCGCGACAACTGTGCGATGGCCGCTCCCACCACCGCCTGCCCGGTGGTCGCCGGGTTCCAGTTTAATTACAACAACATCGAAACCACGGTCTTCACTGCGGGCGGTGGCCAGAACAACCAGGACGTCCAGCAGGAGAGCATCACCCTCCGCGACGATCTGACGTTCAATGACATCGAGTGGAACGGCCGCCACACGTTGAAGATGGGCGTCAAATATTCGATGCAGAGCTACTATGTGGCCAGGCAGTTCAACCGGAACCCGGTCTTCACCTACGACGTGGACGGCCGGCCGGAGGTTGTCGGAAGCTCGGCCATCCCGACCCGGGTGGAGTTCGCCCTGCCGGTCGCCCCCGTCGATGCCGAGAACAACATCTTCGGCATCTACCTCCAGGATGACTGGCAGGTCACCGACCAGCTGGAGCTGAACATCGGCATCCGCTGGGACTATGAGGACAACGCCGTCAACAACGACTACGTCACCCCCGACGTGGTCCAGCGGTTCGCCGCGGCCCTGCAGGCCAATCCGGCCTATGCCGCGGACGTCGACCTGTCGGACTACATCTCCACCGACGGGCGGGACGCCTTCACGGGCGCTATTCAGCCCCGCATCGGCTTCAGCTACGATATCTTTGACGACGAGCAGACGGTGATCTTCGGCGGCGCCGGCCGGTACTATGACCGCATCGGCTTCAACTTCGCCATCTCCGAGCGTTTCGGACCCTTCAACCGCTCGAAGAACATTTACTTCTCGCCCAGCGGCGGGGCCTATGGCGGCCAGACCAATACGGTCGCCTGGGATCCCAGCTACGCCACCGTCGAGGGCCTCGACGCCCTCTTGGCGGGCTCGGTCGGCACGGGCGAGGTGTTCCTCGTCAAGAACGACGTTGAAGTGCCTTACACGGACCAGTTCAACCTCGGTGTCCGCCAAAAGTTCGGGGCCATCCAGACCGGGCTGACCCTGTCCTACGCCAAGACGAAGAATGAGTTCGGCTGGTACCGGTTGAACGTCAATGAGGCCAATACGGTCGTCATTCCGCTGCCGAGCATCGACGATCCGGAGACGGGCGTGGACTTCCCGTTCCGCGGCGCCTTCTATTCGGACCACGACCGGGAGCGGGAATACAAGGCGATCTATCTGACGATCGACAAGCCCTACAACCAGGCCGACGGCTACGGTTTCAACGTCGCCTACACCTTCGCGGACGCGACCCAGAACGGCAGCCGCGACCAGGGTCTGTCGAACTTCGACTTCGACTACGCCTCGATCGCGGCGACGCCCTGGTTCAACTCGCCGGGCACCGACCGCCATCGCGTGGTCATGTCGGGCACGGTCGACCTGCCGTGGGACATGCGGCTGTCCAGCATCGTCACCCTCGCCTCGGGCAAGCCGTTCACCGGCTTCAACCCCGGCAGCGGCGGCAAGCCGATGTGGTTCGAATTCTATCCCGAGAAGCATGACTTCATCATCCCGGACGCCTGGGCCTACCGCCAGGTCGATTTCCGCCTGACGAAGGAGTTCCCGGTCTGGGGCGGCGATGTGGTCGAGTTCACGGTCGACGCCATCAACGTCTTCGACTTCAAGAACTACAGCAGCTTCAACCAGACCTATCGGGTGAACAACGGCACCCCCGACGCCGCGTTGAACCCGACCTTCGGCAATCCGACCGCGCAGTACATTCCGACCCGCAGCTTCCAGGTCGGCCTGCGGTACCGCTGGTAGTCGCCTTCTGAGCCTGACGGCCGCCCCTCGCCAACGCGGGGGGCGGCCTTTTTTTGACTAGCCGGAGTATCGGTATGAGAGTGCCCGCCATGGACCGCCGTCGTTTCCTGATGGGTTCGACCGTCGCGGGGGTTGGGGCCCTCGGCCTGTCGGCCTGTGCGGGTCTTGCTGGCGGAGCGTTGAAGGCGGGCGGTCTGGCTCTGGATCCCGAGGTGGAGGAGCTGCAGCGGCGGACCTTCCAGTGGTTCGTCGACACAACCAATCGCGCCAACGGCCTGACGCCTGACCGCTGGCCGACGAAATCCTTCGCCTCGATCGCGGCCGTCGGCTTCGCCCTGACCTGCTGGCCGATCGGGGTCGAGCGGGGCTGGATCACGCGGGACGAGGCGCGCGAGCGCACCCTGACCACCGCCCGCTTCTTCCATGACGCGCCGCAGGGGCCGCAGGCGACGGGCGTCAGCGGCCACAAGGGCTTCTTCTACCACTTCCTCGACATGGAGACGGGCCACCGGCACGGGAACACCGAGCTGTCGACGGTGGACACCACCCTGCTGCTCGGCGGACTGCTCTATGCGGCGCGGTGGTTCGACGGCGATCACCCGCAGGAGGCCGAGATCCGCCGGCTGGCCCAGGCGATCTACGAGCGGGTCGAATGGGACTGGGCCGTCGTCCGCCCGAACCGCATCACCATGGGCTGGCGACCGGCGAGCGGCTTCATCCGCGCGGACTGGAACGTCTACAACGAGGGCATGCTGGTCCTGCTGCTGGCCATGGGCAGCCCGACGCATCCGGTTCCCGCGGCCGTCTGGGACGAATGGTGCAGCGTCTATGACCGGAGCTGGACCGACGAATGGGGCCCGGCGCACTTGCATTTCCCGCCGCTGTTCGGCCACCAGTACAGCCATATGTTCGTCGACTTCCGCGGCGTCCATGACGCCTTCATGCGCGACAAGCAGGCGTCGATCCCGGGCTTCGACTATTTCCAGAACAGCGTCCGCGCGGTTCAGGCGCAGCGCAAATACGCCATCGACAATCCGATGGGCTGGGCCGGCTATTCGGCCGATGTCTGGGGCCTGACCGCCTGCGACGGGCCGGGGGACATCAAACAGGTCATCGACGGGCGCGAGCGGCAGTTCTTCAGCTATTCGGCGCGCGGGCCGGGCGATCGCGACGACGGCACCTTGGCCCCGACCGCCGCCCTCGGCTCGATGCCCTTCGCGCCGAACGAGGTCACGGCTTGCATGAAGGCGATGAAGGCGCGCTATGGCGCCGCCCTTTACACCGAATACGGCTTCCTCGACTCGTTCAACCCGACCCTGACGCGGACGGACCAGAGGCTGCAGCACGGCCGCATCGCGCCCGGCATCGGCTGGGTCGATGGCGACTATCTGGGCATCGACCAGGGCCCGATCGTGATCCAGATCGAGAACCACCGCTCCGACGCCGTATGGAGCCGGATGCGCGGCGAGCCGAACCTGATCCGCGGCCTGAAGGCGGCGGGCTTCACCGGCGGATGGCTGGATCACGCATGACGCTGTCGCGGCCGGATCGACGGGCGACGCTGGGCCTTCTGGCCGGGGCCGTCGCGACGGGTCTGGCCGGGTGCGGACGGCGGGAGGAGGGGATCACCCGCCTGACCTTCTGGGCCATGGGCAATGAGGCGGCCAGCGTGCCGCAGCTGCTGCCGGAGTTCGAACGGCTCAATCCGGGCATCCGGGTCGATGTCCAGGCCCTGCCGTGGACGGCGGCGCACCAGAAGCTGCTGACTGCCTATGCCGGGGACTCGCTGCCGGACCTCAGCCAGGTCGGCAACACCTGGGTGGCGGAAATGGCGGCGATCGGCGCGATCTCGGCCCTGCCGGCCTTCGCCTCCGACCTGCTGACCGACCAGTTCCCTGCGGTACTCGAGACCAACCGCATCGACGGCCGGGTCGTCGGCGTGCCGTGGTACGTCGACACCCGGCTGCTGTTCTACCGTTCCGACCTGCTTGCGCAGGCGGGCTATCAGAGCGTGCCGCCGACCTGGGCCGGCTGGAAACAGGCCCTGCACGCGATCAAGCGGCGGGTGGGCGAAGACCGCTACGCCGTCCTGCTGCCGCTCAACGAGTTCGAGCAGTTGCTGACCTTCGGACTGCAGGGCGATGCGCCCCTGCTGCGGGATCAGGACACGCGCGGCAACTTCTCCAGCCCGTCGTTCGTCACGGCCCTGGCCTTCTACAAGAGCCTGTTCGACGAGGGCCTGGCGCCCGTGGCGACCGGGGCGCAGATCGCCAATGTCTGGACCGAGTTCGCGCGCGGCTGGTTCAGCTTCTACTTCTCCGGCCCGTGGTCGATCGGGGACTTCAAGAACCGGCTGGGACCGGAGACCCGCTGGATGACCTCGGGCGTGCCGGGGCCGGACGGGCTCGGGGCCTCCGCGCCGGGCGGATCGTCGCTGGTCGTCTACAGCTCGTCGCCGCGTCAGGAGGCGGCCTGGTCACTGGTGCGCTACCTGTCCGACCCGGCGGTGCAGGCGCGCTTCAACGTCATCACCGGCAACCTGCCGGCGCGCCAGAGCGCCTGGTCGGCGCCGGCGGTGGCTGACGATCCCTATATCGCCCCCTTCAAGGGCCAGCTGGCCCGGGCCGAGGCCGTGCCCAAGGTGCCGGAGTGGGAGCGGATCGTCACCGAGATGCAGATCGTCGCCGAGCGGATGGTGCGCGGCGAATATACGCCGGAGACCGCGGCGGCCGAGATCGACCGACGGGCCGACCGGCTGCTGGAGAAGCGCCGCTGGATGCTGGAGCGAGGCCGGGCATGACCGACGTCCGTCTGAACCTGGCCAAGGTCGAGGCCGAGGCGGCGGCCCGTCCGCGCCGCCGGCCGGGCGGTCCGCGCTCGCGCGAACGGGCGGCCTGGGGCTTCGTCGCCCCGGCGCTGATCGTCATCGGCGTATTCTTCGCCGTGCCGGTGTTCGCGGCCCTGCTGCTGAGCCTGACCGACTTCGACATCTACGCCCTGGCCGATCTGAACAACGTCCGTTTCATCGGACTGCGGAACTATGAGCGGCTGTTCGCCAATCCGCTGTTCTGGGGGGCGATGCGGAACACCGGCCTGTTCGCCCTGTTCGGCGTGCCGCTGTCGATCGCGGCGTCGCTGGCGGCGGCGGTGATCCTCAACGCCCGGGTGGTGAAGTGGCGGCCGGTGTGGCGGGTGATCTTCTTCGCCCCCTTCGTCACCACTCTCGTGGCGACGGCGGTGCTGTGGAACTACCTGCTGCACACCCGCTACGGCGTGATCAACTGGGCCATCTCCAGCCTCGGCCTGTCGCCGGTCGACTGGCTGGGCCAGCCCTCGACCTCCATCCCCGCCATACTGATGTTCGTCGTGTGGAAGATATTCGGCTACAATATGCTGATCTTCCTCGCGGTTCTTCAGACCGTGCCGGACGACCTGTACGAGGCGGCGCGGATCGACGGAGCGGGGGTGTGGAAGCGGTTCACCCATGTGACCCTGCCGGCCATCGCCCCGACCCTGCTGCTGGTGTCGATCATCTCGGTGGCCAGCTTCTTCCAGCTGTTCGCCGAGCCCTATGTGATGACCCAGGGCGGCCCGGCGCAGTCGACCGTGACGGTGCTCTACTTCATGTACGAAGAGGGCTTCAAATGGTGGAACCTCGGCTCCGCCAGCGCCGTGGCCTTCGTTCTGTTCCTCTGCATCCTGGCGGTGACCCTGGTGCAGCTGGCGGTGGCCAGGCGGATGGGGGCCTACGAATGACCGCCCGCCGTCTGCACGCCCTGTTGCTGAATCTCGCCGTCGCCCTCGTCGCCCTGCTGGTCATGTTCCCGCTGCTGTGGATGCTGTCGGTCAGCTTCATGGCGACGGGTGAGGCGGCCAGTTTCCCGCCACCGCTGTGGCCGAAGACCTGGACGCTGGAGCACTATCGCGACCTGTTCGTGCGCCAGGGCATGGGCCGCTATCTGTGGAACAGCTTCGCCCTGGCGACCATGGCCACGGGGCTGGCCCTTCTGTTCACCGTCCCGGCCGGCTACGCCTTCGCCAAGCTGCGCTTCAGGGGTCGCGAGCGGCTGTTCCAGCTGCTGGTCGCGGCGCTGGTGGTGCCGGCCCAGATCGGCACCCTGCCGCTGTTCCTGATGTTGAAGGGGATGGGGCTGGTGAACACCTACGCCGGTGCGCTGGTGCCGTGGCTGGCCTCGATCTTCGGCCTGTTCCTCGTGCGTCAGTATTCCCTGTCGATTCCCGACGAGATGCTGGAGGCCGCCCGCATCGACGGGGCGTCGGAGGGGCAGATCTTCCGCCGGGTGGTGCTGCCGACGCTGCAGCCGATCATCGTCACCCTGGCCCTGTTCGTCTTCCTCGGCAGCTGGAACGACTTCCTGTGGCCGCTGATCATCCTGACCGACCAGTCGAACTACACCCTGCCGGTGGCCTTGGCCGCCCTGTCGCGCGAGCATGTGCAGGACATCGAGCTGATGATGGCGGGGGCGGTGATCACGGTGGCGCCGGTGCTGATCCTGTTCCTCGCCCTGCAGCGCTACTACATCCGCGGCATGCTGGCCGGGAGCGTGAAGGGGTAGGGCTGTCAAACCTTTGCTGTTCTCCGGGCTTCATGTCAGCGTCTCCATAGTGTCTGGACGGGAGCAACGATGAGCGGGATCGGGATGTTCGCAGGTCTCGCCGCGCTCGCGGGGATTGCGGTGGAGCCGGATGGCTATGCGGCCTGTCTCGACTCCGACGCGCCGCTCGAGTGCATCGCGGACCTCGCTGTTCGAAACGCGCCCGACACCGAATTCACCGACGTGGTCGCCGCCGGCGCACCGAGGGCGGTACTCTCGGTCGCCACGCCGCGACAGAGCCGCGTGGCGGAACTTGCGGCGAGGGTGGCGCTCGGAGAACGACCGGGCCTGTCGCCAGCGGAAGCCCAGACCATCCTTGCGCTATTCGGGGGGGTGGAATTCTACGAAAGCGGTTTGCCCGGAGACGCCCGGGCGCAATGGCTCTGGCCTGTCGCGCTCAGCGCACCGGTCCACGGCCTGGACCTGCGCGAAGGGCTGTTAATTGCGGCGAGCCGAGCGGAGCGAGACGACGAGATCCGCACCCTCATCCGCGAAGCTCCGCTGGGTGGTGACTGGGCAGCCGATGAGAGGGCCAGCTTCGCCAGCAGCGCCGCCCGGCTGGGGCGTGATTGGCGAGCGGCCGAGGCGTGGCTGGCGAGCGGCGGCGAACGAGCGGGCGGCTATTCGATCCCCGAGATTCGACTGGGGATCGATCAGGCCCGTCTGCATGAGAGCTATGATCCTGACGCGGCGGCGCGGGTGCTGGAGGGTATCCTGTCCGACGACGGACTGCTCCCTTGGCCGATGGACGGGCCGGAGGCGCTGAAGGCGGCCGGGGCGACCGGCGAGCTTCGCGCCCTGGGAGTTGCTCTCGTGGCGAGGGGGCGAACCCCGGGCCGACGGGCGGAGGATCGCACCGACGATTTCGGCCTCGCCGCATGGGCTTTCCGCGCAATCGGAGACGAAGACGCCGCCCTGTCCGCCGCGCGCGAGGGAATGGCCTTCGTTCCGGAGGCCGTAGTGGGTCGCTCCAACGTCTCAAGCTTCGGCACTTGGCCGGTACGCGAATTGCTGGAGCTGGCGCCTGATGAGGCGGTCATGAGCGGCCTGCTGTGGAGCTACGACCGTTACGCGGCGGTGGTGAAGGCGGGCGGGCAGGGCCATCCGTCGTGGATCGTCGACGACGCAAGTCCTTTCAGCGTTGTCCTGGCGACCGACCTGCTGCGCACAAGGCGTGACGCGGCCGCGGCCCGGGCCCTGTTCGAGGCCCTCGAAGCCAAGCTGTCCGATCCCGGCATCGAACCCTGGGACCGGATCGAATCCGCCGACAATCGGATGATGCTGGCCGCTGTGGCGGGGGACGGCGAGGCGTTGAACGACGTGTTCGCCGACGCCGTGGCGGCTCTCGACGAAGGCGAGGCCGGTGCGGGCGAAGCGCTCCGACTCGTCATCGACTACCGCGAAGCGCGAGAATTCCTGACCAGCCGACCGTGAACTGTCAGTCCCCGTACGGTTGATCGTACCTCTGTCCCTGGGCCAGATTGCCGAACTTCGTCGTGTCGGCGTCGAACGACAGTTTGACGATGCCGATCGGGCCGTGGCGCTGCTTGCCGATGACGACCTCGGCCTGGTGTTTCAGCCGGTCCATGTCCTCCTGCCATTTGAGGTGCTCTTCCGAGCCCTCGCGCGGTTCGGCGCGGCCGAGGTAGTAGCTCTCGCGATAGACGAACATGACGCAGTCGGCGTCCTGCTCGATCGAGCCGGACTCCCGCAGGTCGGACAGCTGCGGCCGCTTGTCCTCGCGCTGCTCGACCTGACGCGACAGCTGCGACAGGGCGAGGATCGGCACGCTCAGTTCCTTCGCCAGGGCCTTGAGGGCGCCGGTGATCTCCGACACCTCCTGCACCCGGTTCTTCTGGCTGTTGCTTTCGCCGGTGGTGATCAGCTGCAGATAGTCGACCACGATCAGGTCGAGGCCGTGCTCCATCCGCTTCAGCCGGCGGGCGCGGGCGGCCAGCTTGGACATCGACAGGCCGCCGGTGGCGTCGATGTACAGCGGGCTCTCGCCGATCTCGACGGCGGCGTCGCGGATCTTGCCGAAGTCGGCGGCGTCGATCTCGCCCTTGCGCAGCTTGTCCGACGACACGCCCGAGGCGTCGGCGAGAATCCGCATGGCCAGCTGTTCGGCCGACATTTCCAGCGAGTAGAAGGCGACCACGCCGCCGTTGACGGTCTTGCGGCCCTCGGGCGTCGGCTCCCAGCGATAGCTGCGCGCGACATTGAAGGCGATGTTGGTGGCCAGCGCCGTCTTGCCCATCGACGGGCGGCCGGCGAGAATCAGCAGGTCGGAGGGGTGCAGGCCGCCCAGCTTCTGGTCGAGGTCGTCCAGCTGGGTGGCGAGGCCGGCCAGCTTGCCGTCGCGCTGATAGGCCTCGGCCGCCATCTGCACGGCGCCCGACAGGGCGGTCGAGAAGCTGACGAAGCCGGACGAGGGCTTGCCGGTCTCGGCCAGGGTGTAGAGCCGCTGTTCGGCGCTCTCGATCTGGTCGATGGCGGCGGTCTCGGGCTGGGGCGCCTCCTTGATGATCTCGCCGCCGATGCGGATCAGGTCGCGACGCAGGGCCAGGTCGTAGACGACGCGGGCGTAGTCGGGCGCATTGGCCCCCGGCGGGGCGCGGTCGACGAGGTCGGCCAGGTAGCGCAGGCCGCCGAACTCCTGGAAGGCCGGGTCCAGCTTGAACCGCTCCATCAATATGGTCGGTTCGGCCAGCAGGCCCTGGCGCACGTGGTCCTCGATCGCCTCATAGAGCCGCTGGTGGAAGGGCTCGTAGAAATGGCTGCCGCGCAGCCGGTCGGACAGGCGCTCGAACACGGCGTTGTCGAACATCAACCCGCCCAGCAGGGCCTGTTCGGCCTCCAGATTGTGGGGCAGCGACGGGATGGAGGCGGCGTCCATCGGGGACGGGAAGGCGGCGGGGGCGAAAGCGTTCATCGGGGCCATGTCTTAGCCATGACAGCGCCCTGCGTCAGTCGCGGTCGTGCCGGTCTCTAGGGATAAGTCGGGGCGGTTGTGGGCAGTCCCGAAATCCGTAACCGGATCAGTTCACGCCTGACCGGGGCAGGGGTAGCTGGACGCCATCCAGGCGCGGATGCCGTCGGTGACGGACATGCGTTGCCGCCGCGTCTGCGGGATGCCGTTCAGATAGGCCAGCAGTTGCCGAGGGTTCAGCTCGATGCTCTCGGGCGGGCAGGCCGGCGGGGTCTGGCCGGCGGCGCGCGCCGTGCGGATCTCGGTGCGGACGGCGCCGAAGGCCCGTTCCACCTCGCCCTTCAGCCGGTGCGCGTCAGGGCGCAGCATGGCGGTGGCGTTGAGCGGAATGCGGTTGGCCCGGGTGACGAAGGACTCCAGCGTCGTCCCCGACTGGGCGGCGGCCGGGCCGGCGACGAGGCAGGCGGCGAGAGCGGCGATCAGAATGGTGCGCATGGTTTCCCCTCCGGAAGCCAAGCTTGTCCGTGGAATTGTGGCCGATCAGCGGCGACCGGCGCGGGGGGCGCGACCCCCCGCGCCGGCTCCGGTCACCAGTTCAGGGCGAGGCGGGCGTAGACGAACCGCCCGTTGAAGCCGAAGGGCGAGAAGTTCGAGTAGGGGAAGGCGCCCGAGGTGTTGTTCGCCGCGCGACTCTGGGCCGTGTACTCGTCAAAGGCGTTGTCTGCGCCCACCGCCACGGTGACCCGGTCGCTGAGGGCGTAGCGGGCCTCCAGATCGACCACCACCGCCTCGCCCAGCTGCAGATCGGTGGCCGCGGTCGCGCCGGGCGACAGGACGTCGCCGAAGGCGGTCACGCGCAGCGTCCCGCCCAGCCGGTCCTTGAGCCAGTCGGCCTGGGACACGACCTTCCACGGCGGCGTGCCTTCCTCGAACCGCAGGGTGGCCTGACGGGCGAACAGGGACACCGGCGTCGGCAGAACGCCCGTGGCCGAGGTGGGGGTCTTCGTCACCGCGAAGTCATTGACGTTGCCCGCCAGGGTCAGGTCCAGCCGGCCGAAGCCCTCGTCGATCCGGTAGCGCGCCACCACGTCGAGGCCGGTGGTCTCGGTGTTCACCCCGTTGATGAAGAACCGGGCGGCGGTGGCGCCGTAGGGCTGCAGCAGGTCGAAGATGGTCCGGGCGTTGGCGCCCGGCGCCGCCGTGGCGCTGCCGGTCAGGGTCTCGGAAAGAACGATGCGGTCATCGATGTCGATCCGGTAGGCGTCGGCGGTCAGTTCGAACGCGCCCTTCCGCCAGACCACCCCGAGCGAATAGTTGGTCGAGGTCTCGGGCTCCAGCGGCGTGCCCCCCAGCGCCAGGCCCACCGGGCTCACCGACGGGAAGGTGCCGGTCTCGTAGGGAACGTTGGAGATGTAGAGGATGGCGGTCTGGGTGAAATACTGCTGCTGCAGACTGGGCGCCCGGAAGCCGGTCGAGATGGCGCCCCGGACGGCGAAGCTCGGCGTGAAGTCGTAGCGCGCGGCCAGTTTTCCGGAGACGTTGTCGCCGAAGTCCGAATAGTTCTCGTACCGGGCCGCGGCCGAGACGGTGAAATTCTCGAACACCTCGCCCTCGAGATCGACATAGACGCCGGCGTTGTGGCGATCCTCGTCCACCTCATTGGCGGGGGTGAAACCGGTGAAGCCGCGCGATCCCCAGCTCAGGTCCGTGCCGCCGATGTTTAGGAAGGTCCCCCGCTCGTAGGAGCCGGGCTCGCCGGCGCCGATCTGATAGCTCTCCTGCCGCGCCTCCAGACCGAAGGCGACGTTGAGCGGACCGTAGAAGCCGACCTCGTATTCGCGCGCGGCGTCGATCCCGAGCACCAGCTGGTCGTAGGTCAAGGAGCCCGCATAGAAGCTGGTTGGCGAGGTCGGTCCCAGCGACGGGTTCAGGGTGTTCTCGACCCCGAACTCGATCTCGTTCCGGCCGTAGCCGAGATTGACGTCGACATCGAAGCCCCCGGCCGGCCCGCGCACGCCGCCGACGGCGGTCCAGTCGGTGGTGTCCGTCAGGATGCGCGGTAGGTAGCCGTCCGGATAGACCCGGCCGGTGACCGGATAGGCCGGGTTCTGGGCGTTGTCGGTGGGCGTGCGGTAGAAGGCGGCGGTAGCGGCCTCCCGCGTCTGGTAGCCCGCCCAGCCGTAGGCGTCCCACCCGCCGGCCAGAGGCTTGCCGGCGTTCAGATAGACGGCCAGGTCCTCGGACTCGGGGTCGCCCTGGCCGCCACGGACGCGGGCCGGAGCGAAGCGCGGGTCGATGTCGCTGCGGTTGGTGGACTGGCGGTCCCGGTACTCCACCGACGCCGTCAGGAAGCCGTCGGACCCCAGCCCGAAGCCCTGCCAGCCCGAGACCGTCAGGCTCTCGCCATCCGAGATGTCGTCTCCGCCGCCATAGTTGCCGATGTAATCCGTCAGATAGCCGCCGTAGGTCACGGTCGCGCCGCCGCCGCTGGCCGCTTCGCGCAGACGCAGGTTGAGAACCCCGGCGATGGCGTCCGATCCATACTGCGCCGCCGCGCCGTCGCGCAGAACCTCGATCCGCTCGAGGGCGGAACTGGGGATGGCGTTCAGGTCGACGGCGGCCGAGCCCCGGCCCACGGAGCCGTTGGTGTTCACCAGGGCCGTCGAATGCCGGCGCACGCCGTTGACCAGCACCAGGGTCTGGTCGGGGCCCTGACCCCGCAGCGTGGCGGGCCGGATCGAGTCGGTGCCGTCTGTCGCGGAAGGACGGGGGAAGTTCAGCGCCGGAACACTGGCCGCCAGCTGTGTCGCCAGGTCGGTCGCGCCACGCTGTTGCAGGGTTTCGGCGGTGACGACGTCCACCGGGGCGACCGTGTCGAGCCGCGAGCGGCCGGTGACCCGGGTGCCGGTGACGACGATCTCGTCGACGACCGTCGCATCCTCTCGGGGCGGAGTCTGGGGCGCCGTCTGGGCCGAAGCGGCGCCGGCCAGCAGGGCGGAGGCGGACACGGCCGCGGACAGGGTGAGGCGGAGGGTGGTGGTGGTGATCATTGCGATATTCCCGATGCGACGCAGGTGTCCGCATGGCGTCGCGCGCAGCGATCGCCGGTTCCGGATCTTGCGATTTTGTTGAGTTCAGGTCCGGCCCGAGGGCCGGGGGACGGTCAGCCGGTTACAGCGAACGTCGACATCGCATCGGGCTGCAGCCAAGGGTGCACAGGCCGGCGTCGCGGGCGGTTCGGGGGAAGGGCGTGTAGTCCCGCATGGTCGTCTCCCACTCGATCGGGAACTCTCGCGGTGACAGATGGAGGGAGTCCGGGCGCGGCCCGGGCTCTCATCTGCCGCGACCCGGGGAGGGGTCCCGAAGGAGTTGGCACCTTACGGAGGTCCGCAGGTTGCCCCGACGTCAAAGGGCCTATCCCTCAGCCGGTCTCGATGAGCAGATTGAATATTGCGGTGCGTCATAAACGGATCAAGTCCGTGACAGAAAAAAGTTCGGCGGCGCGGGGTCTCCCCCACGCCGCCGTGACTTTCGCACATCAGGCCGAGGTTCAGGCTTCCGAACCGAGACCGTCCTGCTGGCCGGCGCCGCCGGCGACCATGTCCTTGGCCTGTTCAAGGGCTTCGGCGCGGTCCTGGTCGTAGGCGGACTTGATGACGTCCTCGCCCTTGGCCTGACGCTCGGCTTCGTCGGCCGAACGGGCGATGTTGATCTTGACCGTGGCGGAGACCTCGGCGTGCAGGCGAACCTGCACCTCGTGGACGCCGAGGGTCTTGATCGCGGTGTTGAGCACGACCTGCGAGCGCTCGACCTTGCCGCCTTCGGCCTGGATGGCCTCGGAGACGTCGCGGCCGGCGACCGAACCGTACAGCTGACCCGTCTCACCGGCTTGCCGGATCATGACGTAGGTCTGGCCGTCGATCTTGTCGGCGACCTTCTGCGCTTCGGACTTGTTCTTCTCGTTGCGGGCCTCGATGGCGGCGCGGTCGAGTTCGAACGCCTTCAGGTTCGCCGACGTGGCCCGACGGGCCTTGTCGCGCGGCAGAAGGAAGTTACGGGCGAAGCCGTCCTTGACG
>JAHJNW010000031.1 GCA_018820665.1 Alphaproteobacteria bacterium
CTTTTCGGACAGGGCGCCGCGTCCGGTGATCCGGTCGAAGACGCCTGTCAGCCGCTCGTTCAGAGCCTCGAACATACAAACCTCAGTTGGCGCAGCGACACGGCTCCATACGACAACGGCCCCCGGCGACGATCACGTCGGCGGAGGGTTCTCGCCCACCTCGTCCGGTCGAAACCGGGGTCGTGTGGGTGGAGACGCGAGGTTCACTTGCGTCGGAAGCGGCGGCTTATGGCGGAAAAGCGGGGCCAAGACAAGGCGTCAGCCCGCCGCGCGCTCCAGTACATCGGACACGAAGCCATTCAGGCTCTTGCCTTCGCGCGCCGCCGCCGCCGCCGCGCGTCGGTGGATGTCCGGCGCGACCCGCACGGAAAAGGTGCCCGAGAAGGGCTTCTCCGGCGTCTTGCCCCGCTCCCGGCACCAGTCGAGATAGTCGGCGACCGTGTCGGCGAAGGCCGCCTTCAGCTCGTCCAGCGTCCGACCCTGAAACGTCAGCACGTCCCGTGTATTGATCACCTCGCCATGAAACAGTCCGGCGTCCTCGTCGAGTTCGACCGTGGCCAGATAGCCTTCATGGGTCATTGTCGTCATCGTTTCGCGTCGGGCGCATAGCCCGCCTCCGTCAAGAACCGGCGCACCGATTTCAGCGCGCCCTTGTCCGTCTCCTTGCGGGGATGCGGACGGTGAAACACGGCATCGACGCCGTTGAGGCTGACACGAAGGCGAGAGCCGCGTCCTTCGCTGAGCGCGCCTCCGGCCGCCAAAAACAGGGCTTCGACGTCCGACCACAGGACATTGGCCCGAACCGGATCGGCGAACACGGCGTCCAGTGTCTTTGCGTGCCTGCCCTTCACGGCGGCACGATACCATAAATTGATACCGTATCAAATCGCGTTCCGGGGCTCGCGCCCGCTACATGCCCTTCGACGGATCGTCCGACGGCGTATTCGGATCGGCCTGGCCTGAGGCCTTGCGGCTGCGCATCATCGCCCAGACCACGGCGACGCCCAGCAGAAGGGGGCCGCCGACGATGCCCCAGGGGAATGCTTCCATGACGGTTCTCCTTTCACGAAGTCCAACCCGCTGAAACCGGATTTGCTCCCCGATACGCTGTCCCGCGCTCGCCAAGCCGGACCGACACGGGCATGGTTCACCCTCCGCTCTCCCCGGGAACCGACATGATCCAGGCCGCCGACGACCGACTGCGAGACGAAGTGCGCCTGCTGGGCGGTCTGCTCGGCGAGGTCATCCGCGACGAGGGCGGACAGGACCTCTACGACCGCATCGAAGCCGTGCGTCAGGCCTCTGTGGCCTGGCACCGCGACGCCGGCCCCGCCGACGCCGCCCGGCTGGAGCAGCTTCTGGGCGAGCTGTCGCTGGACGACGCGGTCGGCCTCGCCCACGGCTTCGCCGTCTTCTCCCTGCTGGCCAATGTCGCCGAGGACCGGGCCGGCAAGCGCCGCGCGCGCGAGCAGACCGCCGCCGGGGCCCGCGCCGACACGCCCGAGGGCGCCCTGCAGCGCCTGTCCGAGGCCGGCGTCTCCGATAGCGCCGCGCGCGACCTGCTGGCCGGGGCCCTGATCTCGCCGGTGCTGACCGCCCACCCGTCCGAGGTCCGGCGCAAGAGCGTCATCGACCGCATCGCCGCCGTCTCCGACCTGCTGGACGCCTGCGACCAGAACGACCTCGCCTGTTCGCCCGAGGTGCTGATGACCGGTCTGCGGCGGCAGACCATCATCCTGTGGACCACCCGGCTGGTGCGTCAGGCCGGGCTGGTGGTGCAGGACGAGATCGACACCGTCGTCTCCTTCCTCGAGCGCGTCTTCCTGCGCGTCGCCCCCGACCAGCTGGCGGACTGGCGCAAACGACTGGACGCGCCCGATCTGGAGCCCTTCATCCGCATCGGCACCTGGGTCGGCGGCGACCGCGACGGCAACCCCAATGTCGACGGCGCCGTGCTGTCGGCGGCCTTCCGCACCCAGGCCCGCGCCGCGCTCCGCCATTATCTGGACGAGGTCAATACGCTCGGCGCAGAGCTCAGCCTGTCGGGCTCGATGAGCCATGTCTCGCCCGGACTGGCCGCCCTCGCCGGCGCCTCGGGCGATCGTTCGCCGCACCGCGCCGACGAGCCCTATCGCCGCGCGCTCAGCGAGATCTACGCCCGCCTCGCCGCCACCCATCCGGTGCTGACCGGCCAGCCGGCCCCCCGGGCGGCCTCCTTCGAGACCGAACCCTATGCCGGGCCCGACGCCTTCCGCGCCGATCTGGCGGTGCTGCGCGACAGTCTGATCGCCAACCATGGGGCGGTGTTCGCCGACGACCGGCTGGCGCGGCTGGTCAACGCCGTCGACGTGTTCGGCTTCCACATGGCCACCCTCGACCTGCGCCAGAACGCCGACGTGCACGAGCGGGTCGTCGCCGACCTGTTGAAGGTCGCCGGCGTCTGCCCCGACTATCTGGCGCTGGACGAGGAGGCGCGGCTGGCCCTGCTGGCGTCCGAGCTCGCCTCGGGCCGGCCGCTGTTCAGCCCCTATGCGACCTATCAGGACGAGACGCTGAAGGAGCGCCGCATCCTCGAGGCGGCGGCCGAGGCCCTGCGCCTGTTCGGGCCGCAGGCGATCCGCACCCATGTCGTCTCCAAGACCGACGCCGCCTCCGACCTGCTGGAGGTCTATCTGCTGCTGCGTGAGGTCGGCCTCTACCGCCCCGAGGACCCCGCCGCCTGTCCGATCCAGGCCGCCCCCCTGTTCGAGACCATCGACGACCTGCGCGCCTCGCGCCCGACGCTGGAGCGGCTGCTGCAGGAGCCCTCGGCCCTCGCCGTGGCCCGCGCCCGCGGCGTGCAGGAGGTGATGATCGGCTATTCCGACTCCAACAAGGACGGCTCCTACCTGACCTCGACCTGGGAGCTGCACGAGGCCTCGCGCGCCCTGCTGCAGGTCACCGACGCCGCCGGTTTGCGACTGCAGCTGTTCCACGGTCGCGGCGGCGCCGTCGGCCGGGGCGGCGGCTCCAGCTTCGCCGCCGTCGTCGCCCAGCCCCAGGGCACGGTCGCCGGCCGCATCCGCGTCACCGAACAGGGCGAGGTCATCGCCAACAAATACGGCGAGCCCGACGTCGCCCGGCGCAACCTCGACGCCCTGACCTGCGGCGTGCTGCTGGCCTCGCTCAAGCCGCCGGTGGACGAGACCTTCACCGCCCGCCATGGCCCGACCGTCGCCGCCCTGTCGCGCGCCTCGATGGCCGCCTACCGGGCCCTGGTCTATGAGACCGACGGCTTCGTCGACTATTTCCGCGCCGCCACCCCGATCGCCGAGATCGCCGACCTGAAGATCGGTTCGCGCCCGGCCTCGCGCACCGCCTCGACCGCGATCGAGGACCTGCGCGCCATCCCCTGGGTGTTCAGCTGGAGCCAGTCGCGCGTCATGCTGCCCGGCTGGTTCGGCTTCGGCTCGGCGGTGGAGGGCAGCGACATGGACGAGCTTCGGACCATGGCCCGCGACTGGCCCTTCTTCCGCACCCTGATCCAGAACATGGAGATGGTCATGGCCAAGGCCGACATGACCCTCGCCCGCCGCTACGCCGCCCTGGTGCCCGACCGGGCGCTGGCCGACCGCATCTACGGGGCCATCCTGGCTGAATGGGACCGCACCCACGCGGCGGTGCTGGCCATCACCGACCAGACCGCCCTGCTGGCCGGCCAGCCCGAGCTGGACCGGCTGATCCGCCTGCGCATGCCCTATGTCGAGCCGCTCAACCATGTGCAGATCGAGCTGATCCGCCGCCGCCGCGCCGGCGACGACGACCCCCGCGTCCGCGAGGGCATATTGCTCAGCCTCAACGGCGTCGCCGCCGGCCTGCGCAACAGCGGCTGAGGCCACGGAAAAAGGCCGGCGGAACCCTCCGCCGGCCTCTCCTCAGATACCACCCGCGCCCCGCGCGGCGCCCTCAAGCCGTCCGAGGGGCGTTAGGGCCCCTAGGAAACCGGGAAACCCCGCACCTTCAGCAGGGCCGTCACGTCCGGATCGCGGCCGCGGAAGCGGCGATAGGCCTCGGCCCGGTCGGTGGTGTTGCCCTCCGACAGGATGATCGCCTTGTAGCGCGCCGCGATGTCCGCGTTGAAGACGTCGCCCGACTCCTCGAAATAGGCCCAGGTGTCGGCGTCCATGACCTCGGACCACAGGTAGCTGTAATAGCCGGCCGAATAGGCGTCCGACGTGAACAGGTGATTGAACTGCGGCAGGCGGTGCCGCATCACGATCTCCTTAGGCATGCCGTAGCGTTCCAGGCTCTCGCGCTCGAAGGCGTCGATGTCGGCTGGCGGCGTCGCCCGGGTGTGCAGGTCCATGTCGACCAGGGCCGAGGACAGATAGCTGACCGTCTCATAGCCCTGGTTGAAGGTGGCGGCGGCCTCGACCTTGTCGACCAGCGCCTGCGGCATCGGCTGGCCGGTCTCCACATGCTTCATGAAGCCGTCGAGGATCGGGCGCGACAGCACCCAGTGCTCATGCACCTGCGACGGATATTCCACATAGTCGCGCGGCGTATTGCCCAGCGCCGGATAGGTGATGCGGTACGACAGATAATGCAGGGCGTGGCCGAACTCGTGGAACAGGGTGGTGGCGTCGTCCAGCGAGATCAGGATCGGTTCGCCGCCCTCGGCCTTGATGAAGTTGTTGTTGTTCGAGGCCAGCACATTGTCGACGCCGTCATAGGTCGAATACGACCGGTAGGTCGTCATCCACGCCCCCGACCGCTTGCCCGAGCGGGCGAAGTCGTCGGAGTAGAACAGGCCGACGTGACTGCCGTCGGCCTTGTTGGTGACCTCGAACACCTCGACGTCGGGATGGAAGACCGGAACCGTCCCCTTCGGCAGCGGGGTGAACTGATAGCCGTACAGCCGCTCGGCCATGTGGAAGGCGCCGCGCTTGACGTTGCTCAGCTCGAAATACGGCTTCAGCTCGTTCTGATCGAGATCGTATTTCTGCTTCCGCACCTTCTCGGCGAAATACAGATAGTCCCACGGCTCGATGTCGTGCCCGGCGATCGCGCGCATGTCGGCGACCTCCTCGGCGACCCGCGCCGTGGCCGGAGCCCAGACCCGCATCATCAGGTCCATGGCCGCGGCCGGCGTCCCGGCCATCGTGTCCTGCATCCGCCATTCGGCGTGGTTGCCGAAGCCCAGCAGGCGGGCCCGCTCGGCCCGCAGCTTCACGATCTCGGCGATGGTGGCGTTGGTGTCATTGGCGTCGCCGTTGTCGCCGCGATTGACGAATTTGCGCCACACCTGCTCGCGCAGGGCCCGGTCGTCGGCGAACGACAGGAAGGGGTCGACGCTGGAGCGGGTGTTGACGATGGCGAAGCCGCCCAGGTCGCGGCTGCGCGCCGCGGCGGCGGCCGCCGCCTTGTTCGAGGCCGGCAGGCCGGCGACGCCGGCCTCGGCCGGAATGTGGGTGAAGGTGTTCTCGTCGGCGACGACCTTCTGGCCGAAGCGGGTGAAGGCGTTGGACAGGGCGGTGTTGATCCGGCCCAGCTCGGCCTTCTTCGCCGCGTCCAGCGCCGCGCCGCTGCGCACATAGGCGTCGCGGCTGCGCTCGGCCAGACGGGTCTGTTCGGCGCTCAGTCCGGCCGCCGCGGCGCCGTCGGCCACGGCCTTGATGCGGGCGAACAGCTTCTCGTTGAAGGTGATCTCGTCGCCGGCGGCCGACAGCAGCGGCGACACCTCGGTGTCGACGGCCTGATAGTCGTCCGAACCGATGTTCTGCGTCATCACCCCGAACAGGGTCAGGGCCCGGTCCAGCGGCTCGCCGGCCATCTGCAGCGCCACCTGGGTGTTGGCGAAGGTCGGCGGCTCGGGATTGTTCGCAATGGCCTGAATCTCGGCCCGTTGCAGTTCGATGCCTTCGAGGATCGCCTCGCGCAGGCCGGCGGCCGAGACCTTGTCCCACGGCGGCACGCCCTCATAGGGCCCTGTCCACGGCTGCAGCAGGGCCGCGCGCGGCGTTTGCGCCGGCAGCACGGCGCGGGCGATGCGGGCGTCTTCAGCGAGGCCGGAGGCCGAGGCTCCGCCGCCGGTCTCCATGCCGTTGGAGGCGCAGGCCGACAGGGCGAACAGGCTGCCCCCGGCGATGAGAAGTTGGCGTCGATGCATGGGACAGGCCTCCGTCGTTTCTGGGCGTTGGCCGTTACCTAGGCCCTGTTGGCGCTGACTGTCACATGAACGGGCCGTAATCTTGGGCGTGGACGACAAAGGGCCGCACCGCTAACAGGCCCGCATGGCCATAGGCGTATTCGACTCCGGCGTGGGCGGTCTGACGGTCCACCGCGAACTGACGCGGCGGTTCCCCGACCGCGATTTCGTCTATCTGGCCGACCAGGCCAACGCCCCCTACGGCGGCCGCGCCGGCGAGGAGATCGTCGACCTGACCCGGGCCGGCTGCGAACGGCTGTTCGAGGCCGGGGCCAATGTCATCGTCCTGGCCTGCAACACCGCCAGCGCCATCGCCCTGCGCCGGCTGCAGCAGACCTGGGTGCCCGAGGCCCGCGCCCGTCACGGCCGCCCGGTCAATGTGCTGGGCATCATCGTCCCGACCATCGAGGCCGCCACCGGCCTGCCCTGGACCTATGAGGCCGAGCGGCGCGGCGACAAGATCGAGGCGCTGGAGATCACCGGCGTCTTCTGCACCGCCGCCACGGCCATGAGCCGGGTCTATGAGATCGAGATCGACAAGCGGCGCGAGGACCTCGCCGTCTTCTCCGAGCCCTGCCCCGGCCTCGCCGGCCTGATCGAGCTGGGCGCCCCGGCGGAGGAGTTGACCGTGGTGGTCAACGACCACGTCGACACCCTGCGCCGCCGCATCGGCCGCCATCCGGACAAGGCCATCCTCGGCTGCACCCACTATGAGATCGTCGCCGACCTGTTCGCCGCCGCCCTGCCGGCTGGCACGCCGGTGATCCACCAGCCGACCGCCGTCGCCGACGCCCTCGACCGCTATTTCGACCGGCATCCCGAGTATGCGCTGGGCGGCGCCGGCCGGCGCGACTTCCTGACCTCGGGCCAGCCCGGGCCGCAGTCCGATCTGGTCGCCCAGTTCTGGGGCGCGCCCCTGACCTTCCGCCCGGCCTGACGGTCAGCCGGCCAGCGCCGCCTCCGAGGCGATGATCCGGCTGGCGGCGTGGACCACCGCGCCGATGCGCAGCGCCGTCTGGACCTGGGTCGCCGGCACGCCGTGCTTGCGCAGTTCGCTTTCATGGGCGTCGAGGCAGGCGCCGCAGCCGTTGATCGCCGAGACCGCCGTCGACCACAGCTCGAAATCCATCTTGTCGACGCCGGGGTTGGCGAGGATGTTCATCCGCAGCCGCGCCGGAATGGTCGTGTACTCCTGGTTCTTCATCAGGTGCAGCGACCGGTAGTAGATGTTGTTCATGCCCATGATGGCGGCGGCCGACTTGGCCGCGTTCAGCGCCTCGGGCGTCAGCACGGTCGCGGCCTGGGCCTCGATCGCCCGCACCACCGGAGCCACGCCGACCGCGTGGGCTGAGGCGAGGAAGGCGCCCCATTTCTGCTGGTCGTTGAGCACCGTCTCCGAGGCCAGCGAGCCGAGGTTCAGGGAGATGTCCTTGGCATAGGCCGGGATAAGGTCGCGCAGGGCGTCGATCGACATTTTGTGGGGGTCCCTTCGGGAAGCGGCTACCGCTCGCGACGCGGTCGCTCGCTACTTGAGCCGCATGAAGTCATCGGGGGCGGGCGCGGCGGCGCTCAAGTCGCGAGGCTCCGTGAGCCGAGCATAGCGCCCAAAAAAGAGAGCGAGCGTGGAAGGCGGCGATACACACGCCGCCGCCTCCCAACACTCATGACGCCGCCTTACGCAGCGAGCGTCTCGCCGCCCACCGGGCGGTTGCAGGCGCACAGCTCGTCGGTCTGCAGGGCGTCGACGACGCGCAGGGTGTCGGCCGGGGCGCGGCCCACGTTCAGGTTGGTGACATAGACGTGCTGCACGATGTTGTGCGGGTCGACCACGAAGGTGGCGCGCAGGGCGACGCCCTCTTCCTCGTCGAGCACGCCGAGGGCGCGGGCCAGCTTGCCGCCGTTGTCGGCGAACTGCCAGATCGGCAGCTTGCTCAGGTCGGCGTGGTCGCGGCGCCAGGCCAGCTTGACGAACTCGTTGTCGGTCGAGCCGCCCAGAACCACGGTGTCGCGGTCGTCGAAGTCACGCGCCAGCGAGGCGAACTCGGCGATTTCGGTCGGGCAGACGAAGGTGAAGTCCTTCGGATAGAAGAAGATGACCTTCCACTTGCCTTCGAAGCTGTCCTGGTTGAGCGGCTCGAAGGCCGAGACGCCGTTCTCTTCGTGGCTGTTGAAGCCAGGCTTCACGCCCGTGATCTTGAAGTCCGGCAGTTTTTGACCGACGCCCAGCATGCGCTGTTCTCCTGTTGGTTCTGAAAGAGGGAATCTCTGGAGCGCCGGGGGAGCGGCGCCGCAACCGCGAATTGGGGTTTGCGTTGCACAATGTCAATGATTGCAGCCCTGCAACTTTGATAGATTATTCTTATGTCCTCCATAGGCTCGGGATGGCGCCGGGGCCCGCCTCCGCCGTGGAGCCCTGTCCGCTTGACGCGGCTCTCGGGCCGGGCGACCGAAGCGTATGACGCTCCCGTTCAAAGCCGACCCCGCCTTCGACTCCGGCTCGGTCCCCGTCTGCGACTGGCCGCTGTGTCAGGTTCGGCTGCAGGACGACAGCCGCTTCCCGTGGCTGATCCTGATCCCGCGGGGCGACGGGCTGCACGAACTGGAGGATCTGGCCGCAGCCGACCGGGCGGCGCTGATGGACGAGATCGTCCGCGCCGGCGAGATCGTGCGCATGCTGGGCGAGGCGGCCCAGCGACCGGTGCAGAAGCTCAACGTCGCCGCCCTCGGCAATGTCACCGCCCAGCTGCATGTGCATGTCGTCGGACGCCGCCATGACGACGGCCTGTGGCCCGATCCGGTCTGGGGCCGGCCCGGCGCCGTACCGCATGGCGCCGCGGCCCTGCAGGCGATGGCGTCGCGGATAAGGCTCAGTCAGGCCGGCTGAGAGTCACCGGCCGGGTCTGGCCGTCCAGGGTCAGCCGGCCGGTCCAGCCGCCGCCGCTCCGCTCCAGCGTGATCACGCCCCCGCCCTCCAGCGTCAGGCTGCGTCCATCGGACAGGGCCGCGCCCGATCGGCGCACCCCCGGGCCGCCCGGTTCGCGCCAGCCGCCCTCGACGGGTCCGAAACCGGCATCCATCAGCACCAGATCGTACAGGGTCGCGCCCGCCGCATCGACGACCCGCCAGGCCCCGTCCAGCGGCCCGGCCATCTGGTCGGCGCGGATCTCGGCCGAGGCGACCCCCTGCTCATAGGCGGTCTCGATATCGGTCGGCGTCACCTCATAGGAGCCGACATAGGCCTCGACCGTGACCGGCGCGGTGAGCGGCCGACGGTGCGCCGTATTGGCGCCGTCCCCCTGCGCGACCTCGCGACCGAAGTCCGAGCCCGGCTCGAACGGCCGGATCACCGGCGCCGTATAGGGCGTCAGCGTCGACGGATGAGGCGCGGCCTGTGGCGTCAGCCACCCGGCCAGCGCGGCGATCAGAATCCCCGACATGCCCCCACTGTGCCGTTTTCGGTCCGATCTGGCAAAGCGGAGACCCGAAACCCGCGAATTCGTGATCGGATCGCCGCAGGCGGGTCGTGCGCGTTGACCCTTGCCGCGCCGCTGGACTAAAGCCTGATCACCGATTTCGAGCGGCTGATTTCGCTCAGGTTTCTGAGAACCATTCGCATATGTCGACTTCCCCCTTGCCGGGCGATGCTTCGAACGATCCGGCCGACGACCAGTCCGGCCGTTTCGTGCTCCAGCCCAACGGCCGCGTCCGCCCCCTGTCGCCGCACCTGCAGGTCTGGCGCTTCCACCTGACCATGCTGGGCTCGATCCTGAACCGGGTCGCCGCCGGCGCCCTGTCGTTCGGCGCCCTGTTCGTGGTCGGCTGGCTGGCTGCGGCCGCCCTCGGCCCCGACGCCTACGCCGGCTTCACCGCGGTCATGGGGTCGCCGGTCGGCCTGCTGGTCTGGTTCGGCCTCAGCCTGGCCGGGGCCTATCACCTGACCGCCGGCATCCGGCACATGACCTGGGACGCCGGCGAGGGCCTGACGCCGAAGACCGCGACCAATCTCACGATCGTCAGCATGGTCGCCGCCGTTCTCATCGTCGCCGTCTTCTGGGGCGCGCTGTTCCTGACCGGGAGGGTCGTCCTTTGAGCCTCCGGACCAAGAGCTACCGCAACGGGGTCAAGGTCTCCGAGCGCCACGGCGCCGGCGAATGGCTGCAGGAGCGGATATCCTCCCTGATCCTCATCCCGCTGACCCTCTGGGGTCTGTGGAGCGGCTGGGCCCTGTCGGGCGCCGGCTATGACGGGGCGCTCGAGTGGTTCCGCTCGCCGGTCAACGCCGTCCTGCTGGCCCTGACCCTGCTGATCAGCCTGTGGCACATGAACATGGGCGCCAAGGTCATCATCGACGACTACATCCACCGTCCGGCTTCGCGGAACACCCTGGTCGGCGGCATCGGCCTGCTGTGCCTCGTGCTCGCCGCGGCGGGCGTCTTCTTCATCGTGCGACTGGCGCTGGGCTCCGCTCCGCTGCCGGCCGGTTTCGGAGCCTGATCGCGTGGCTGCTTATGAATTCGTCGACCATGCCTATGACGTCGTCGTCGTCGGGGCCGGCGGCTCCGGCCTTCGCGCCGCCCTCGGCGCCGCCCAGCAGGGGCTGAAGGTCGCCTGCGTCACCAAGGTCTTCCCGACCCGCTCGCACACCGTCGCGGCCCAGGGCGGCATCTCCGCCTCGCTCGGCAACATGGGCGAGGACAGCTGGCAGTGGCACATGTACGACACCGTCAAGGGGTCGGACTGGCTGGGCGACCAGGACGCCATCGAATACCTCGTCCGCAACGCGCCCAAGGCCGTCTATGAGCTCGAGCACTGGGGCGTGCCCTTCTCGCGCACCGAGGAAGGCAAGATCTACCAGCGCGCCTTCGGCGGCATGACCCGCAACTTCGGCGAGGGCCCGGTGCAGCGCACCTGCGCCGCCGCCGACCGCACCGGCCACGCCATCCTGCACACCCTGTACGGCCAGTCGGTGCGCCGCGAGGTCGAGTTCTTC
>JAHJNW010000032.1 GCA_018820665.1 Alphaproteobacteria bacterium
CGACGGGGGAGAGGAGGTGCGGGATGCCGTCGTAGACGCTGAGTTCGAGCATCTTGGGGTCGATCATGATGAAGCGGCACTCGGCCGGGCTGTGGCGATACAGGATCGACAGGATCATGGCGTTGACCCCGACCGACTTGCCCGAGCCGGTGGTGCCGGCGATCAGCAGGTGGGGCATGCGCGCCAGGTCGGCGACATAGGGCTCGCCGCCGATGGTTTCGCCCAGCGCCAGCGGCAGCAGATGGGCCGGCTTGTCGTATTCGGCCGAGGCCAGCAGGTCGCGCAGATAGACGGTCTCGCGCTTCGCATTGGGCAGTTCGATGCCGATGGCGTTGCGGCCCGGCACGACCGAGATACGGCAGGCGCGGGCGCTCATCGAGCGGGCGATGTCGTCCGACAGGGCCACGACCCGGCCGTGCTTGACGCCAGGGGCGGGGACCAGCTCATACAGGGTGACCACCGGGCCGGGGCGGATCTGGTCGATCACGCCGCGCACGCCGAACTCCTGCAGCACGCCCTCCAGCATCTTGGCGTTCTGCTTCAGCGCCTCCTCGTCGACCGAGGCGACGCGCTTGGCCGGCTTGGTCAGCATGGCCAGCGGCGGCAGGTCGAAGCCGGTCGAGGGCTTGGCGAAGTCGAAGGCGACCTGGCTGTCGTCGAGCTCGCGCTTCGACGGCCTGGGCGCGCGCGGCGCGGCCACCTTCGGCTCGGCGGCGCCCCGGGCCGGGGTCGGGGCCGGCTCGCGCCACGGCGGGTCTTCGTCCGCGTCCAGCGAAAGGGGCGCCACATCCTCCGGTTCGAGCGCGGGGCGCGGGCGGGGCGACGCCTTGACGGCCTTGCGGCGGATGTCGGCGGCGGGCGGCGGGCCGGACCGGCGCAGGCCCCGGGCCCAGTCGAGGCCGTCGCCGAGGTCGGCGAAGCGCAGGCCGATGGCGTAGCCGAGGCTCCACAGCGCCAGCGGCAGGAACAGGACGCCGGCGCCGATCGCCGCGCCGGGCAGGCGCAGGGCGCCGAAGGCCATCCGCACAAGGCCGACAAGGGCGTCGCCCCACAAACCGCCGAGGCCCGTCGCCAGCGGCCACGCCGCCGGGGCGGCCAGGGCCGACAGGGCGCCGGACAGGGCCAGCACGCCGACGGTGGCGGCGAAAGCCTTGAACGGCGTCGGCTTGAGCCTTTGCTGGACGGCGTCGCCGATCGCCCCGGCGAGGCCGAAGGCGATCAACAGCAGGGCGGCGGGCCAGGCCGCGAGGCCCAGCGACTGCATGAACAGATCCGCGAACAGCGCCCCGTTCAGCCCCAGCCAGTTGGTCGGCGCGAGCGACGACGCGGCGTTAAGGCTGGGGTCGGCCGGATTCCACGAGATCAAGGCTGCCAGCAGGAGAGCCGCCAGCAGGGCCTGCAGCACGCCGCGGAAGCGCATCACGAAGGGCGCGCTCCAAACGATGCGGGCGCTCTCGAAGGCGCGGTGGCCGAGGGCGAGGGCGGCGGACATGCGGCAGGGGACTCCGGGGACACAGGACTCCGCTCAGTCTCGCCCCGACAGGGTTAAGGGGCTGTTTACCGGGCCGCCGCGCGGCATCCACTTTGCCGCACTGGACCTTGCGGCCCGGCGGCGCGACAACCGGGCCATGACCGAGACGGATCGATACGACGTGATCATCGCCGGAGCCGGGCTGGCGGGGGCGACCTTCGCCCTCGCCGCGGCCCGGGGCGGGCTGAAAGTGGTGCTGGTCGATCCGCAGCCGTTTTCGGCCCAGCTGGCCCCGTCGTTCGACGGCCGCTCGACCGCCATCGCCTTTTCGACCTTCCGCATGCTCGACGCCTTGGGCGTCGGCGAGGGTCTGCGGCCGCACGCCTGCCGCATGGACCGGATCCTCGTCACTGACGGCCGCCGGCCGGGGGCGGCGTCCCGGGCCGCCTCGTCGGCCTTCCTGCGCTTCGACGCCGACGAGATCGGCGACCGAACCGACGGCGAGCCGCTCGGCTATATGGTCGAGAACCGGCGCATCCGCGTGGCGCTGGCGGAGGCGGTGACGGCGGCGGGACTCGAGGTTCGCGCCCCGGCCTCGGTCGATCGGGTCGAGGCCGGTCCAGGGCTGGCGACGGTGACGCTGGCGGACGGCGCCGTCCTGCGCGCCCCGCTGGTGGTCGGGGCCGAGGGTCGCGGCTCGCGGGTCAGACGCGAGGCGGGCATCGACACGGTCGGCTGGGACTATGGCCAGAGCGGCGTCGTCGCCACCGTGGCCATGGGCCGCGACCACGGCAATGTCGCCCATGAGTATTTCCTGCCCTCGGGACCGTTCGCCATCCTGCCGCTGACCGAGCAGCGCGCCAGCCTGGTGTGGACCGAGACCACCCGTCGGGCTGAGGCGCTGAAGGCGGCGTCGGACGAGGCCTTCCACGCCCATCTGATGCGGCGGTTCGGCGATTTTCTCGAGGATGTCTCGGTGACGGGGCCGCGCTTCGTCTATCCCCTGTCGCTGCAGCTGGCCGAGGAACTGGTCGCGCCGCGCATCGCCCTGATCGGCGACGCCGCCCATGGCGTGCACCCGGTGGCCGGCCAGGGGCTGAACATGGGGCTGAAGGACGCGGCGGCCCTCGCCGAGGTGCTGGTCGACGCCATGCGGCTGGGCGAGGACATCGGCGCGGAGACAGTGCTGGATCGCTACGCCCGCTGGCGGCGGTTCGACAATGCGGCCCTGACAGCGGGATTCGACGGCTTCGTGCGGCTGTTCTCCAACGACTTGGCCCCGGTGCGGCTGGCGCGCGACCTCGGCATCGCCGTGGTCAACCGCATCGCCCCCCTGCGCCGCGCCTTCATGCACGAGGCGGGCGGCGCGACGGGCGATCTGCCGCGGTTGCTGCGGGGTGAGGCGCTCTAGTCGAGCTTGCGCGCTTCCTCGGCCAGCATGATCGGCACGCCGTCCCGGATCGGGAAGGCGAGCTTGGCGCCCTTGGAAACCAGTTCCTGCCGTTCGCGGTCCCAGGTCAGGCGGCCGCGGGTGATGGGACACACCAGCACCTCAAGCAGGCGGGGGTCGACGGAGGCGGGGGTGTGGAAGGCGTCGGACATGCGGGGAGGTTACAGGGAAGAGGGATGAGGGACTAGGGATGAGGACGCCGCAGGGGGCCGAGGGCTGTATGGCGCGCATCGCCCTCATCCCTCATCCCTCACTGCATCGACGGCGCATCCCCGTCGCCTGAATCCGCCGCGTCGATGGTCAGCAGGGCGGTCAGGACGGCGGAGCGGTCGGTCAGGCTGTCGGCTTCCAGCAAGGCCTGTTTCTCCGGCGGCTCGAACGGCAGGGCCATGGACAGGCTGTTGACCAGGGCCTCCGGCGGCGCCGTCTCGGCCGTGTCCCAGTCGATATCGAGTCCGCGGGTTTCCAGATAGGCGCGCAGGGCGTCCAGCAGGCCGTCGCGGTCGAGGCCGACGTCATCGACCGGCGGGTCGGCGAGATCGGCCTCGAACGGGGCGAAATCGGCGCGGATCTGGCGGTAGGGCGTCCGGGTCGGCAGTTCGCTGCCGATGCGGAAGCGGGCGCAGCCGGTCAGGGTGATCAGATAGCGGCCGTCCGAGGTCTCGGCGAAGCTGGTGATGCGGCCGGCGCAGCCGATCGGCGACAGGCCGGGCAGGCTGTCCGAACCGGGCTGGGGCTGGACCATGCCGATGATGCGGTCGCCGGCCATGGCGTCGTCGATCATGTTCAGATAGCGCGGCTCGAAGACGTTGAGCGGCAGCTGGCCGCGCGGCAGCAGGATGGCGCCGGGCAGCGGAAAGACCGGGATGACCTGCGGCAGGTCGGCGGCCCTGACATAGCCCTGCGCCATGCTCATCCCCTAGGCGAACAGGATGGAGGAGAGACGGCGGCGGCCGTCGCGGGCGATTTCCGACGACGGCCCGGCGGCCTCGAACACGACCAGCAGCTGTTTGCGGGCGGCCTGGTCGTTCCATTCGCGATCGGAGGCGACGATGGCCAGCAGACTGTTCACCGCGCCCTGCAGATCGCCGGCGGCGGCCTGGGCCAGCGACAGGTCGTAGCGGGCCTGATGATCGGTCGGGTCGGCGGCGACGCGAGCCTCCAGCTCGGTCGCGGCGCCGGCGGGGGCGGCGGAGGCGAGGGCCAGTTGCGCCCGGATCGACTGGATCTGGGTGTTCTTCGAGTCGGCCGGAGCCATGGCGAGGGTCTGGCGCGCCTGGTCGGGATCGCCGTCGGCGAGATAGACCCGGGCCATGCCGGCGATGGCGCCCTCGTGCCCCGGCTCCAGCGTCATCACCTGGGCGAAGGCCTGGGCGGCGCCGCCGAGATCGTTCAGCGACAGCGATTCCTCGCCCATCGACATCAGCTGTTCGATGTCGGAGTTGGCGCTTTCGCCGCCGGTCAGCTTGTCGATGAAGGCCTTGAGCTGACTTTCGGGCACCGCGCCCTGGAAGCCGTCGACCGGCTGGCCGTTGACGAAGGCGTAGACCGTGGGGATCGACTGGACGCGCAGCTGGCCGGCGTAGGCCGGGTTCTTGTCGACGTCGATCTTGACCAGTTTGACCGCCCCGCCGACGGCGCGGACGGCCTTTTCGATCATCGGCGTCAGGGTCCGGCACGGCCCGCACCAGGTCGCCCAGAAGTCGACCAGCACCGGCTGGGTCTTCGACTGCTCGATCACGTCGGCCATGAAGCCGGCGTCGGAGCCCTCCTTGATCAGGTCGTCTGGCAGGGCGGTGGGGTCGGCGAGGCTCATCGGTCGATCCTGTGGTCGGAAACAGCGTAACGCGGCAGTCGGCAGATGGTCGCGGCGACCTCAGGTCTCAAGGGCCGGCGCGGGGTCAGGTCGGATCGCCGCCCGCCCCGGCGGGGCTCAGCTTCCAGCGGATCTTGGTTTCGGAATCGGTGCGGGCCGAGCCGCGCACGACGATCTGCAGCGACCGGCGGGTCAGGCCGTCGTCGATATGCACCGAGGGCTCGATGGCCACGTCGGGGCCGTCCGTGCGGAACCACCAGCCGCGCCCGGAATGGCCGCGCAGCAGGATGGAGCGGCGATCGCGGGCCAGCGAGGCCTGGATGCCCGGCTCCAGCTGGAAGCGAATGGCGTAGGGGGCGGCGATGGCGCGTACGACGTCCTTCTGGCCGGGCGCCGGATGCAGCCGTTCCTCGGCGCGAAGCTCGTCCAGCCGCTGGTCCAGATAGAGGCGGCGCTGGTGCAGCAGGCCGTAGGCGGGGACCCAGCCGTCGTGCTCGGCCTCCAGCCAGACCGCGCCCTCCCCGTCCCGGCGATGCACCTCGACGTGCAGCGGCCGGCCGATCAGACGATGACCCAGCAGGTCGCCCTTCCAGCCGCCCAGGGGCGAAGCGGTCGAGGCCTCGCCGAGCGTCAGGGTCGAATGGCCGGGGGCCAGCCTCAGGCCCTGGCGGTCGGCGGCGCGCGGGGTCCAGCCGCAGCCGGTGACAAGACGGTCGCGGCCGCAGACAATCTCCAGCGCCAGCGGCTGGGCGCAGGCGGCGGCGGACCAGGCGCCGCGGGCCGGGCCGGCGACGTCGGCGGCGACCGTCAACAAGGGGCTGCGGATGCGGGCCACCCCGCCGACGGTTCCCGTCGGCGGCTCGCTGCGGTCGACCTCGTCATGGGCGACGGCGGCGGCGATGCGGGCGGCGCTGGACGGCCCGCCGCCCTGCAAAGTCATCAGCCGCCCGTCCGGCAGGGTCTGGAAGCGGGTCGCGTCGGTCAGGCGCCGGATCGCCGTCAGCACCGCGGGCGGCGGGGCCTCGGACAGCTGGGACAGCGCGTCTTCCAGCGTCAGCAGGTCCAGCAGCAGCTCCAGCCCGGCCTCCGGGCTGCGCGAGGCGTGGGAGCCGTCCTCGCCGACGGTGCGGGCGAGGACCGCGGGCAGGGCGCCGAGGGACCGGCGGCGCAGGCCGGCCCCGGGCGCGCCAGCGAGGACGCAGC
>JAHJNW010000033.1 GCA_018820665.1 Alphaproteobacteria bacterium
CCCCGACCGATCGCCCCGGCGAACGCCTTCCAGCTCAGTTTCACGTCCGACAGCGCGCCGGCGCGGAAGGCCCGGCCCGCGATCCAGACCATCAGGGCGGCGAAGGCGAACATCCCGACCATGGTGCCGATGATCTCGATCATCGGCGGGTCGGCATGCATGCGGGCCAGCATCAGGAACGGTGTGAAGAACGGCACCATGGACAGGATGCGGATGATCGGCGCGTCCGGCGTGCCGATGGCCATCTGCATGACCAGCAGCGGCACGACCAGGATCATCATGATCGGCCCCATCAGGGTCTGGGCGTCGCGCGGCGTCTCGCAGAAGGCCCCGATGGCGGCGAACAGCACCGCATACATCAGATAGCCGCCGACGGCGTAGGCGAGGAAATAGCCGATCAGGCCGCCCTCCAGCAGCACCTCCGCGACCATGCCGGCGTACTGCGGCAGGCCGGCGACCAGGCCGATGGCGCCGATGCCGCCCCAGACCAGCAGGACGGTGACGGTCAGCAGGGCCACGCCCAGCACCTTGCCGGTCAGGATCTCCGTGGCCGAGGCCGAGGACAGCAGCACCTCGAGGATCTTGTTCGACTTCTCCTCCATCACGCTGTTCAGCAGGATCGAGGCCCCGGTGATGATCAGCGACCAGAGGATGAAGCCCGAGACCAGGCCGATGATGCCGGGAAGCTGGTCGCGGAAGGAGACCTCGCCGCCGCTGGCCGAACTGGGCGACAGGGTGATCACATCGGGTTCGAAGGCCTGGGTCGTCGACACTACGCCAGCATCGATGCCGGCGTCGCGGAAGACCTCGCGGCGCCATTCGTCCTTCAGCGCCGTGCTGACGAAGCGCTCGACCGAGGTGTCGGTGGCGCGCCGGCTCCAGACGCGGGCCGTCGGCCGCCCGTCGGCGCGGTCCAGCAGGACGACGGCGTCCAGCCGTTCGCCCTCGGCCGCCTCGTCGCCGAGATAGTGGCGGACGATCTGTTCGCGGGCCGCGCCCGGCGCGGCGGCCGTCAGGTCGGCGGGCGGCGCGACGAAGGCGAGCTTCGGTCCGTCGAGACCGTCGAGCGCCCCCATGGCCGCCTGGCCGCCCGACGCGCCGCCGGCGGCCTTCTCGATCTGGGCCTCGGCCGCCTGGCGGCGCTGGGCGCGGCGGGCCTCGTCCTCGCGCAGGGCGTTCCGGACGGCGGCGGCGAGACCGGAGGCCCCGGGCCCCTCCTCCACCAGAACCACCTGGCGAACCGGCTCGCTGGACTGCATCAGCAGCGGAACGGCGCCGCCGAGGAGGCCGAAGATCGGGAAGGCCAGCAGCGACAACCAGAATCCGACCGTTCGGGCGTAGGCGCCATATTCGCGCCGGGCGATCAGCAGGGTGCGTTTCATCGGGCGGCCTCCGCGGCTTTGACGGACTGGTCCTGATCGGGATTGTCGCCGGTCAGGCCGATGAAGGCGTCGTGCAGGCTGGGCTCGCGCAGCTCGAAGCGGCGCACGTCAAGGCCGCTGAGGAAGGCGGCCTTCAGCGCGTCCTGACCGCGTCCGCCGGCGACGAGACCGGCCTTGAGCACGCGCACGCCGTCGATGTCGGAGACGACCTCGACGCCGCTGACGCCCGGCAGGCCGGCGGCCTGTTCGGGAGCGATGACGCCCTCCAGTTCGAGGAAGCGCGGGGTGGTGGCGCGGGCCTCGGCCACCGTGCCCTCGAACGCCTTGCGGCCGCGCGCCAGCAGCACGACCTTGTCGCACAGCCGCTCGGCGTGCTGCATCACATGGGTCGAGAACAGCACGGTGGCGCCGTCGGCGGCGAGGCCGCGGATCATCGCCTCCAGCCCCTGCTGATTGACCGGATCGAGACCGGAGAAGGGCTCGTCGAGGATCACGAACTCGGGCCGGTGGACGACCGAGGCGATCAGCTGCACCTTCTGCGACATGCCCTTGGACAGCTCCTTCATCTTTTTGCGCTTCGAGGCGCCGAGCCCCTGGGCGTCCAGCATCTCGCGGGCGCGGCGGCGGCCTTCGCCGGTCGGCAGGCCCTTGAGGGCGCCGAAGAAGGCGATGGCGTCGACCGGCGTCATCTTCTTGTAGAGGCCGCGCTCTTCGGGGAGGAAGCCGACGCGGTCACGCACCTTGCGGCCGTCATCGGCGCCGAGGATGGTGATGCGGCCTTCGCTCGCCGCCTGCAGGCCCAGGATCATGCGCAGGGTCGAGGTCTTGCCCGCGCCATTGGGACCGAGGAAGCCGCAGATCGAGCCCTTCCCGACTTCGAAGCTCAGATCGCGCACGGCCTGGAAGTCGCCGTAGCGCTTGCTGACCCCTTCAAGCGTCAATGCCGCAGTCATATGCCCTCCCCCCGTATCGACCGGTCCGACCTTGGTAATGGTGTCAAGGACGTTTGACAACCGCCGGCTTTGGCCCTGCCGTGCGTTTGTCATGAAATCGGTGTCATGTTCATAAGATAGAGTCGGCGCGCCGACCGGAAAGCCGAATGTCCTACGAATACCCGACCTCGCCTGTCGCCCCCCCTGCCGGATCCCGCCTGTGGACCGCCGGCGCCGGCGCTGGCGTGGCCATCGTCGTCATGCTGGGCCTCGCGATCCTGCAGCCGCAGAGCGCCCAGTATCTGCTGGCCGGAGCGGTTCTGGTCGGCCTGTCCAGCTGGGCCGTCAACCGTCGCACCGTTCGCCCGGCGCCGGGCGCGCCGAGGCCGGCGCCGGCCAGCGAGTCGGACTCGCTGCTGGGCGACCGCACCCTGCTGGACAGTCTGTTCGAGGCGCTTGCCGACCCGGTGCTGGTGGTCGCCGGCGGCGAGGCGGACGACATCGGCGACCGGCGGGTGGTGCTGGCCAACACCGCCGCCCGGGAGTTGCTGAGGATTCCGCGCGAGGGGGCTTTGCTGGTCTCGGCCCTGCGCGACCCGGCGGTGCTGGAGGCGGTCGACGAGGCCCTGTTCGGCGGCGTGGCGCGCAGCACCGACTATGGCGGCGTCGGCGCCCAGGCGCGACACTGGCGGGCGCTGACCCGGCCGCTGGCTTCGGACGACGGGCGGACCCTGGCCCTGGTCGTGCTGCGCGACGAGACCGACGTGCGGCGCATGGAGCTGATGCGCGTCGACTTCCTCGCCAACGCCAGCCATGAGCTGCGCACGCCGCTGGCCTCGCTGTCGGGCTTCATCGAGACGCTGAAGGGCCATGCGCGCGACGATCCCAAGGCGCGCGACCGGTTCCTCGACATCATGGCGGCCCAGGCCGACCGGATGGGGCGGCTGGTCGCCGACCTGCTGTCGCTGAGCCGGATCGAGCTGAACGAACACATTCCGCCCGAGGGCCGGGTCGATCTGGCGCGGTCGGTGTCGGACGTGGTCGACGCGGTCAGCGTGCTGTCGGCCGAGCGCGGGGTGCGGATCATCGTTCCTGACCGCGCCGTCAGCGCGCCGGTGCACGGCGATCGCGACGAGATCGTCCAGGTGGTGCAGAACCTGGTCGACAACGCCATCAAATATTCGGCCGCCGGGGACACGATCGAGATCGTCATCCATCCGGACACGACGCTGGACCAGGCCGCCGCGCCATGGTCCGGCGGCAGCCGCGGCGAGGGGGCGACGCGCCTGCCGCTGCTGACGCCCGACCGGGTGCCCGGGGCGCGCTACGCCGCCGTCACCGTGCGCGACCACGGACCGGGGCTGGCCCGTGAGCACCTGCCGCGGCTGACCGAACGGTTCTACCGCGTCGAGGGCCAGAAGAGCGGCGAACGCGCCGGGACCGGACTGGGGCTGGCCATCGTCAAACACATCGTCAACCGCCACCGCGGCGGACTGACGGTGGAGAGCGCCCCCGGCGACGGGGCCGCCTTCACCGCCTATTTCCCCGCCGCGGCCCGCGCCGCCACCGTCGCCGAGGCGCCGGTGACGCTTGGCCGTACAGCGTAACAGAACTGTCACGTCGCCGTCGTAATCCGCTGACCATTCACAGGCAGGTTCCGCCGCGAACGAACCGGGGGACCGGCGCGATTCATTTTCCCGGTTCCGGACCCGCATGACCTGGCTTTTCCTGCCGTTGCTGATCGTCGTCGCCGTCGTCGCCTTCCTGGGCGGCCGCGCTATCGCGCGTCGACGGCAGCAGGGCGTCCGCGCCCATTCCCGTCCGGGCCAGCACGGCGCCTATGCGCTGATCTGGGCCGTGGTCCCGGCGCTGGCGGTGATCGTCGCCGCAGGCGTCCTCGCCCCCGCCCTCGGCGCCGTGGCGACGGCGGCCGGCGCCGCCCTGGCCGCGGTGCTGGGCGGCCTGTTCGCCTTCAGCCGCATCCAGCCCGAGCTGCGGGCGCGTAACCGGGTCGAGGCCTGGATCGTCGGCCTGCTGTTCGCCGCCTCGGTGGTCGCGGTGCTGGTCACCGTCGGCATCATCGCCGCCCTGGTGTTCGACTCCCTGCGCTTCTTCGCCTCGGTGCCGATCGGCGAGTTCCTGTTCGGCACCCAGTGGAGCCCGCAGACGGCGATCCGCGCCGACCAGGTCGGCTCGACCGGCGCCTTCGGGGCCCTGCCGCTGTTCGCCGGCACCTTCCTGATCATGCTCATCGCCATGACCGTGGCCGCGCCGATCGGCCTGTTCGCGGCCATCTATCTGTCGGAATACGCCGGACCGGTGTTCCGCGCCGTGGTCAAGCCGGTGCTGGAGGTCCTCGCCGGCGTGCCGACCGTGGTCTACGGCTTCTTCGCCGCCCTGACCGTCGGCCCGGCGTTCCGCGAGTTCTTCAACGGCATCGGCGCCCTGCTGGTCGGCGGCCCGCTGGACGGGCTGGGCCAGTATCTGATGCTGGTGCAGAACCAGATGGCCCTGGTCGCCGGCGCTGTGATGGGCATCATGCTGATCCCCTTCGTCAGCTCCCTGTCCGACGACATCATCAACGCCGTGCCCCAGTCGCTGCGCGACGGCTCCTACGCCATGGGCGCGACGAAGTCGGAGACGGTCAAGCGGGTCCTGCTGCCGGCCGCCCTGCCCGGCGTCGCCGGGGCCATGCTGCTGGCCATGTCGCGGGCCATCGGCGAGACCATGATCGTGACCATGGCCGCGGGCCTCGCCGCCCGCCTGACCCTGAACCCGCTGGACACCGTCACCACCGTGACCGTCCAGATCGTCACCCTGCTGACCGGAGACCAGGAGTTCAACAGTCCCAAGACCCTGGCCGCCTTCGGCCTCGGCCTGACCCTGTTCACCGTGACCCTGGTGCTCAACTTCATCGCCCAGCGCATCGTCCAGACCTATCGGCAGCAGTATGACTGACGCGACCGTCACCCCGGACCCTTCCGCCGGCGCGGCGAGCGCCGTCCGCATCGACCGGCTGCGCGCCGGCCTCAAGCGGCGCTACGCCCGCGAGCGGCGGTTCAAGCTTTACGGCCTGCTGGCCATCGGCGTGGCGGTCGGCTTCCTGCTGCTGCTGCTGGGACGGCTGATCGAACAGGGCCACACGGCCTTCTACGCCCACACCATGACCGTGCCGGTCTATATGGACCCGGCCCGGATCGATCCGGCCTATCCGCAGGGCACCAATTTCGAGCTGCTGGCGGCCGAGCAGGCGATGGCCCGGCTGGGCGTGGTCGACGACGCCGAAGGCGCCCAGGCGACCGAAATGCGCGGGCTATTCTCGTCGGAACTGAAGTTCGTCGCCGCTGAACTGATCCAGTCGCAGCCGGAGCTGATCGGCCAGACGGTCTCGATCGACGCCCCGCTGGCCGACGACGCCGACCTCTATTTCAAGGGCGAGATCTCGCTCGACACGCCCGCCACCCAGCGCCGCCTGTCCAACCAGCAGATCGCCTGGCTGGAGCAGATGCGGGCCAATGGCCGGATCGAGAGCCATTTCAACACCGCCCTGTTCACCAAGGGGGATTCAACCGAGCCGGAGCTGGCCGGAGTGCTGGGGGCCGTGATCGGCTCGGCCCTGATGCTGCTGGTCACCGCCCTCATCGCCATCCCGCTGGGCGTCGGCGCGGCCCTGTATCTGGAGGAGTTCGCGCCCAAGGGCCGGATCACCGACATGATCGAGGTCAATATCAACAACCTCGCCGCCGTGCCTTCGATCATCTACGGCCTGCTGGGTCTGGCCCTGTTCATCAACTGGATGCACCTGCCGCGCGCCAGCCCGCTGGTCGGCGGCCTGGTGCTGGCCCTGATGGCCCTGCCGACCATCATCATCGCCACCCGCTCGTCGCTGAAGGCGGTGCCGCCGTCGATCCGCGAGGCCGCCCTGGCCATGGGCGCCTCCAAGACCCAGACGGTGTTCCAGCACACCCTGCCGCTGGCCATGCCCGGGGTGATGACCGGGGCCATCATCTCGATGGCCCACGCCCTCGGCGAGACCGCCCCGCTGCTGCTGATCGGCATGGTCAGCTTCGTGCCGGGCATCCCGCACGCCCTGACCGAGCCGACCGGCGCCCTGCCCTCGCTGGTCTACATCTGGGAAAACGCCTCGGAGCGCGCCTTCCACGAGCGCACCGCCGCCGCCATCCTTGTCCTCCTCTCCTTCATGGTCGTCATGAACGCCGCCGCTGTCGTCCTGCGGCGCCGCTTCGAACGCCGGTGGTAGTCTGATGAAGTTCAATCTGTTTCGCGCCCCCGAAGGCGTCTCCGGCGGTCCCGGCGGCGACAAGCCGGCGATGACCCCGCCCCCCGTCCTGCACAGCGCCGATCCGAACGCGCCGATCAAGATCGCGGCGCGCGACGTGTCGGTCTTCTACGGCGACAAACAGGCGTTGTTCGACGTCTCGATGGACATCGCCGACAAGACGGTCACCGCGCTGATCGGCCCGTCCGGCTGCGGCAAGTCGACCTTCCTGCGGACGATGAACCGCATGAACGACACCATCGCCAGCGCCCGGGTGACCGGCCGGATCGATATCGACGGCTCCGACGTCAACGCCCGCTCGGTCGACCCCGTCCTGCTGCGCGCCCGCGTCGGCATGGTGTTCCAGAAGCCCAACCCCTTCCCCAAGACCATCTACGAGAACGTCGCCTACGGCCCGCGCATCCACGGCCTCGCCCAGGGCAAGGCCGAGCTGGACGAGATCGTCGAGGCCTCGCTGAAGCGCGCCGGCCTGTGGGAAGAGGTCGCCGATCGCCTGCATTCGCCCGGCACCGGCCTGTCCGGCGGCCAGCAGCAACGCCTCGTCATCGCCCGCGCCATCGCCGTCGAGCCCGAGGTCATCCTGATGGACGAGCCCTGCTCGGCCCTGGACCCGATCGCCACCGCCAAGATCGAGGAGCTGATCGACGAGCTGCGCGAGCGCTACTGCATCGTCATCGTCACCCACTCCATGGCCCAGGCCGCCCGGGTCAGCCAGCGCACCGCCTTCTTCCACATGGGCCGGCTGGTCGAGATGGGGGACACCGAGGACATCTTCACCAACCCGCGCGAGCGGCGCACCCTCGACTACATCACCGGCCGATTCGGCTAGGGATCCGCCCATGACCCAGCACACCGTCAAGGCCTATGGCGACGAACTGGACCAGCTGACCGCCGAGGTCGCCCGGATGGGCGGCCTGGCCGAGGCCCAGGTCGCCGACGCCATCGAATCCGTCGCCCGCCGCGACGTGGCCCTCGGCCGCGCGGTGATCGAGCGCGACCACCGGCTGGACGCCCTGCACCGCGAGATCGAGAAGAAGGCCATCCGCCTGATCGCCCTGCGTCAGCCGGTCGCCTCGGACCTGCGCCGCACCCTGTCGGCGATGAAGCTGGCCACCGATCTGGAGCGCACCGGCGATCTGGCCAAGAACATCGCCAAGCGCGGCCTGATCCTCGCCGAGGGCGAGCCGATGCAGCCGCTGACCCGCTCGATCGAGCGGATGGGCAAGCTGGTGTCGATGCGGCTGCGCGACGTGCTGGACGCCTACGCCGCCAGCGAGATCGATCGCGCCGTCGCCGTCTGGCACACCGACGACGAGGTCGACGAACACTACAACAGCCTGTTCCGCGAACTGCTCACCTACATGATGGGCGATCCGCGCATGATCGGGGCCTGCACCCATCTGCTGTTCATGGCCAAGAACCTCGAACGCATCGGCGACCACGCCACCAACATCGCCGAGACCATCTATTACGAGGTCACCGGCCAGGAGTTCAGCGGCGAACGTCCGCGCTGGAACCCCGACACCGTCGAAGACGCCCCCGAACCGCCGACTACCGCCTGAGTTCCTGGAGAACCGTTGTGCAGCCCTATGTTCTGGTGATGGAAGACGAGGACGCCCTGGCGACCCTCGTTCAGTACAACCTCGAAAAGGAAGGCTACCGGGTGGTCATCGCCGCCGACGGCGAGGAGGGGATGCTGCAGATCGACGAGCGTCTGCCGGATCTGGTGCTGCTGGACTGGATGCTGCCCAAGCTGTCGGGCATCGAGGTCTGCCGGCGCATCCGCGGCAAGCCCGAGACGCGCAACCTGCCGGTCATCATGCTGACCGCCCGCGGCGAGGAGACCGATCGCGTGCGCGGCCTCGACACCGGCGCCGACGACTATATGACCAAGCCCTTCTCGATGGTCGAGCTGAACGCCCGCATCCGCGCCGTGCTGCGCCGCATCCGTCCGGGTCTGGCCGACGACCGCCTGACCCATGGCGACATCGTCATCGACCGCGTCGCCCACCGCGTCCGCCGCGCCGGCACGGAGATTCACCTCGGCCCGACCGAATTCCGCCTGCTGGACCATCTGATGCAGCACCCGGGCCGGGTGTTCAGCCGCGAACAGCTGCTGGACGCGGTCTGGGGCTCGGACGTCTATGTCGAGGCCCGCACCGTCGACGTCCACGTCGGCCGCCTGCGCAAGGCGCTGAACATCGAGGGCACGGTCAACCCGATCCGCACGGTCAGGTCGGCGGGGTATTCGCTGGACCTCGGGGGTTGAGCGAAGGCGGCCTGGATCTGACGGGCCGCTGGATCGGCGTCTATTTCTACCCCGAAGACAACCCCTGGAACGCCAACGACAACTATCCGCCCACGCCGTTCACGGCCGAGCTGGTCGATGACGCCGGCGCGATCAGCGGCTCCACGCTCGAGCCCGACCTGACCGGGCCGACGCCCTCGGCGGAGATCCGGGCGTCGCTGGAGGGAAGCCACGCCGGCGGAGAGCTGCGCTTCGTCAAATACCCCGACAGCCCGCGCCAGGACCCGATCCACTACACCGGCGTCGTCGCCCCCGACGGGAACACGATCAGCGGCCAGTGGGTCATTCCGGGCAGTTGGTCCGGGACATTCCGGATGCAGCGCAAGCCGGCGCCGGCGGCGGTGGGTCTGGCGACGACGGCGGCCGCGCAGCGGTGAACAGGCGGTCGGCATTCGACCCGTTGCGGACCGTCCCCGTATCGCTCGTCCCACCTTGCCCGCCATCCTCGTCCCGCCGTCATCCTCGGACTTGATCCGAGGATCAGAGGCGGGAGGCGGGCTGTGCGGCGGTGACGGCCCCGCGCCCGCCCCCGTGCGATCTTCGACGGAGCACCGGAGGGTCTGATCCTCGGGTCAAGCCCGAGGATGACGGCGGGAAAAGGACCCGGACGTGGCGGCTCATTTAGGCGGAGCAACTTCCGCGTTCGACCCATCAGAGAAGTTCGGCAGGTCCGCTTTTGGAGCATTCGGTCCGGGTCAGTTCGTAGGCAGCGAACGGTTCCTCCGATCCCGCCCTGTCCTTTGCAATGATGGTCCAAGAAAGCGTGGCGGCACCAACCGTCCAGCGATTGACAAAGCTGGCATCCGGATACGCGTAGGCGACTTCGAAGCCGCCTGAATGAGCGGAACCAGCCCCTACCGCAGTGAAATCGCCGCCGAAACTGTCGGCGTAGAAGCTCGAAATGTTCGTTGCTCCTGAGCTTGCAGCAGCGGCGGTTTTTCCACCGAAAATCAGATGGGCGGCATACCGATCCTTCGCATCAGCCAAGGCGTGGCTGTCAACTTCCACCAGAAATAAGGCCCCCTCAGTGATCGGTTTCGCGGTCAAAGAGATCGAGACCGACTTGCCCATCACCGATCCCGTGCCTTGCCAGCATCCAGTCAACTCCCGCACTTCCTGAGGCACAGAGGCCGCACCCGGTTCCTGTGCAAGCGCGGAGGTCGTCATCCCCGCGAGTAGGCAAACAGCAGCGCCGACGTATTTCATGTATCCCCCAGCTTCCGAGAAGCGTCGCAATAACGCTATGCCGAAACCCGCGTCTGCTTGCCACCCATTGCAGTCGTTCAACAGGCGTCTACGCTGGGCGACGGGCGCGGAGAGTGCATCAGGTTCGCCCTGAAGACGCCGGGTTCAAGTCCCGGCCCGCGCCTGAACGTCCACGCCGCATACTGACCCGCCGCCTGCAGGGCGCTCTCCGACCCGTCTCGACGAGGGCTCCGGTCTGGGCGCCGAAGCCCTCGCCTGACCGTCAGACCTGCGCCAGGCCGCCGTCGACGAACACCTCGCCGCCCGTCATGAAACTGGAGTCCGACGAGGCCAGGAAGGCCGCGACCGCGCCGGTCTCGGACGGGTCGCCCATGCGGCCGAGCACGGTCGAGGCGCCCATGGCGGCCATGCCCTCGTCGCCAAGGACCTCGGTCGCCAGTTCAGTCGTGATCGGTCCTGGCGACAGGACGTTGACGCGGATGCCGCTCCCCTTGAGGTCGAGCGCCCAGCTGCGGGCGAGGTTGCGGATGGCCGCCTTGGTCGCGCTGTAGATGCTGAACGCCGGAGTGCCCATCACGCCGGTGCTCGATCCGGTCAGGATGATCGACCCGCCATCGGACATCAGCGGCAGGGCCTTCTGCACCGTGAAGACCGTGCCCTTCACATTGATGTCGAAGATCTGGTCGTAGTGCCCGGGCGTGATCTCGCCGAGTTTGGCGAAGGCCCCCGTTCCGGCGTTGGCGAACAGGATATCCAGCCCGCCGCGTTCGGCCTTCACCGTCGCGAACAGCCGGTCGAGATCGGCGGGATCGGTGATCGATCCGCTGACGGCGCGGGCGTTGGCGCCCGGCGGGCCACGGCGGCGTCCAGTTGCGCCTGCCGACGCCCGAAGAGGTAGACGAAGGCGCCTTCCTCGATGAACCGCCTGGCGGCGCCCATGCCGATGCCGGTTCCGCCGCCGGTGATGACGGCCGTCTTGCCCTGTAGTCTGCTCATGATGTGCTCCTCTCATTGAGTTGCACTGAACTGATAGGCTACCCACCTATCGACAAGTATGCACCTTTTGGTAAGTACCTAAAAATGTCCGACGTCCAGAACCCGCCGCCGCCCGCGGCCCCGCCCCTGCCCGGTTTCACCTGTGGCCTCGACGCGACCCTGAGAGTCGTGTCCGGCAAGTGGAAGCCGTTGATCCTCTACTTCCTCGCCCAAGGGGGGCCGACCCGCTACGGCGAACTGCGGCGCGCGATCCGCGACGTCAGCGACAAGATGCTGATCCAGCAGCTCAAGGAGCTGGAGGCCGACGATCTGGTGAAACGGACGGACTACAGGGAAATTCCGCCGCGCGTGGACTACAGCCTGACGCCCCTGGGTCTCAGCCTGGCGCAGGCGCTGGTCCCGCTGTGTACATGGGGCACGGACAACATGGCCGAGGTGACCCGGCTGTTCGCGCAACGCGGCCGCTCGACCCCCGGATAGGGCCCGTCGCCGGAGACGGCTAGAAGCCCTTCGGATTGGGACCGAAGCGGTTGTCGCCGCGCTGGCTGTCCGTGACGCCGATCCACAGCAGGAAGCCGAAGCCGACGAGGAACATCAGGCCGAACAGGCCGAAGGCCGGGCCGATCAGGGCGAAGATCGCCACCGGGTCCTCCCGCTCCAGCGCGGAGGCGTTGAGGATGGCCGAGGCCCCGATCATGACAAAGGCGGCGATGCCGCCGGCAAAGCCGATCACATAGGGGATGGCGGCCAGCCAGCCGCTATGTCCCATGTCATGGAGCCGCTTCACGGTGATCGCCAGATTGGGCCAGATCAGCGCGACCGACAGGATCAGGCCCAGCAACGGGATCCAGCCGAAGACGACGCCGAGGCCGAGGCAGACCAGCCAGCCGATCCAGAAATGCGAGCGCCGGGTCCGGCCCTCGAACGAGAAGAACAGCTGCTTCCAGTCGAAGCTCTGCACCTGGGTCGACGATTCCATGGGCATGCGAGTTCCTGCTCCCTGATCCGGCGGCGCCATGACCGACGGATTTGGGCTTCGCAAGCCGGCGTTCCGTGATCAGCGCGCCGCCGGGGCGGACGGTCTCAGCCCGCCACGATCTCCTCCGGCTCCAGCTCATAGACCGTGGCGCAGTATTCGCAGGTCACCCGGATCATGCCGTCGTCCTCGACCATCTCCGCCCGCTCCTCGACGGCGAACGAGGCCAGCACGGCGCCGATGCGGTCCTTCGAGCATCGGCACACAGCCTCCAGCGCCCGCGCATCCTCCAGCCGCACGCCGTCCTCGTGGAACAGGCGGAACAGCAGCACCTCGGGGGTGATGGTCGGATCGATCAGTTCGTCGTCGGCGAGGGTCTGGAACAGGGCCCGGCTGCGGTCCCACGCCTCCTCGGTCGAGCCGCGGGCGGCGTCACCGGCGATCAGCTGGATCAGCGCCCCGCCGGCCCGCCACGTCGTCCCGGCTTCGGTCGTCACGGCGCCTACGGCCAGCCGCACCTTGGTCGGGATCTGCTCGGACTGCTGGAAATAGTGTTCGGCGGCCAGCGACAGGCTCTCGCCCTCGATCGGGGTGATGCCCTGGGTGCGCTCGAAATCGGCGCCCCGGTCCAAAGTCATGACGAACAGGCCTTCGCCCAGCAGGGTGCGGGCGCCGGGGCGGGCGAACCCTTGCGAGACGGCGGCCACGGCCGCCTCGTCGAAGCGGCAATAGCCGCGCAGATGGCCGCGGGTGTCGTAGTCGGCGACGACATAGCGGACCGGGCCGTCGCCCTGGGCCTGGACGATCAGCCGGCCCTCGAATTTCAGGGCCGAGCCGATCAGGGCGGCCAGGGTGCAGGCCTCGCCCAGCAGGGCGGCGACGGGCTCGGGGTAGTCGTGCGCCGACAGGATGGCGTCGATCGTCTCGCCCAGCCGGACCAGCCGGCCGCGCACCGGCCAGCCCTCGATCTGGAAGGCGGCGGCGAGGTTGTCAGAGGCAGCGGCGGCGGGCGCGTGATCGGTCACGGCGGTCCTCGAGTGGCGTTGTGTGGAAGCGCCGCAAGATAGGCGCCCGTATCGTGATTGGTAAGGGCCGCATGCTAGAGCAGGAACCGGCGGGGTCGCGGCCCCGTTTCCGAAGGCCCTCACAGACCCTGTCCAGCCGGCGATTTCATGACCAAAGCGACGCTCAAGCCCCTGAACCAGCAGTCCATCGTCATCACCGGCGCGACCTCGGGCATCGGCCTGTCGGTGGCCCGGCGGGCGGCCGGGGCGGGGGCCTGCGTCTTCCTGATCGCGCGCGGCGAGAGCGATCTGAAGAGCCTGACCGAAGAGCTGCAGGCCACCGGGGCGCGGGCGGCCTTCGCCGTGGCCGACGTGGCCGATCACGACGCCCTGGCCGAGGCGGCCGACAAATGCGTGCGCCTGTTCGGCGGCTTCGACACCTGGATCAACAACGCCGGGGTCTCGATCTACGGGACCATCCGCGAGACGACGCTGGAGGATCAGCGGCGGCTGTTCGAGACCAACTACTGGGGCGTGGTCAACGGCTCGCTGATCGCCTCGCGGCATCTGCGCGACCGGCCCGGCGGCGGGGCCATCGTCAATGTCGGCTCCATCCTGTCCGACGCGCCGATGCCGATCCAGGGCGTCTATTCGGCCTCAAAGCACGCGGTGAAGGGCTTCACCAACGCCCTGCGCATGGAGTTGATGCGGGACCAGGCGCCGGTGACGGTCAGCCTCGTCAAACCGGGTGCGATCGACAGCCCCTACAGCAAACACGCCCGCAACCTGACCGGTCAGGCGATGCAGAACCCGCAGCCGGTCTATGCGACCCATGTGGTGGCCGACACCATCCTGTACTGCGCCTCGCACCCGATCCGCGAGATCACCGTCGGCGGCGGCGGCCGGCTGATCGCCAGTTTCTACGCCTCCCTGCCCGGTCTGGCGGAACCTCTTTTCGCCCGGTTCGCTCCTTCACTGATGCGGGACAGGCGTTCCGCCTGGCAGCCGGACGCGGACGGGCTCTATGACCCGACCGACGACGGTCTCGACGAAGAGGTCTATTATCCCATGGTTCGACAGTTCTCCGCCCTTGCCGAAGTTCGCAAACACCCGGGCGTCACCGCCGGCGTGGTGGCCATTCTGGCGGGCGTCGGCCTGGCCACCCTGCTGCTGAACCAGCGCACCGGCCCGACCCGGCTTGAAGGTCTGCGCGGCCGCATTCATCCGCGTCAGTGGGTCGATACGAGCGGCCTGCGCGGCCGCTTCGAGGATCTCACGGAAACCGTCCGGCACGGGCTCAACGAGGCCGGCGAGCGCGCCACCGATTTCGGCGACGAAGCGCGGCACCGCTCGCGCCGCCTGCTCCACGACACCCGCCATTCCTCGCGCCGTGCGCTGAAGAAGCACGGCAAGAAGGCGCGCCACTACGCCCATGAAGCCGGCGACTACGCCCGCGATCACGCGAAAGAGGGCGGCGCCCTGCTGGCGCTGGTCACCATCGCGGCGGCGATCGGCGCGGCCGCCATGGACGCCCGCCGTCCCGACAGCAAGCTGCGCAGCGTTGGCCGTTTCTGACCCCTCCGTCCGATTCTGACGTAAGGGTCTGATAGTCTGAACGCCGGTCGCTCCCAATGGCGGCCGGCGTTCGGCGTTTGGGGTCGAACGGACGTTTCGGACGCTTCGGACCGTGTTTTACCAAAACGGCCGCCCGCTCCGTTGCTGCAACTGCGAAGGTGGGCCAAGGTCCGTCCATGGCTGACGCGACCTTCATTTTCGACTTTGATTCCACCCTCGTCCGCATCGAGACCCTCGAGGTTCTGGCCGACATCGCCCTGGCCGGCTCGCCCGAGGCGGCGTCTGTGCGGGCCGAGATCGGGCGGCTGACCGATCAGGCCATGGCCGGCGAGATCGGCTTCGGTGAGGCTCTGACCCGCCGCCTCGCCCTCCTGCCCCTGACCCGCGAGCACGTCGCCGCCCTCGCCGCGCGCATTCTCGACGAGGGTACGCCGTCGGTGCGCAAGAACCTCGCCTTCTTCCGCGACAAGCCGGGCCGGATCGTCATCGTCTCGGGCGGCTTCCGCGAGATCATCGCCCCGGTCGCCGAACGGCTGGGCGTCGCCCCCGACCGGGTGCTGTGCAACGACCTGCTCTATGACGCCGAGGGCCGCGTCACGGGCGTCGACGAGGCCAATCCCCTGTCCCGCGCCGGCGGCAAGGCCGAGGCCATCGCGGCGCTGAACCTGCCGCACCCGGTGGTCATGGTCGGCGACGGCTGGACCGACGCCGAGGTCAAACAGGCCGGCGCCGCCGACCGATTCTACGCCTTCACCGAGATCGTCCGCCGCGACCCCGTCGTCGCCGTCGCCGACGCCGAGGTCCGCTCGCTGGACGAGCTGTTGCACCTCGAAGGCCTGACCGGCCGCTGGTCCTATCCGCGCAGCCGCATGCGCATGCTGCTGCTGGAGAACGTTCACCCCGCCGCCGTCGAACGGCTGCAGGACGCCGGCTACCAGGTCGAGACGGTCAAGGGCGCCCTGGGCGAGGACGCCCTGATCGAGCGCATCAAGGGCGTGCACGTCCTCGGCGTCCGCTCCAAGACCCAGGTCAGCGCCCGCGTCCTCGACGCCGCCGACCGGCTGATGGCGGTCGCCGCCTTCTGCATCGGGACCAACCAGATCGACCTCGACGCCGCCGCCGCCCGCGGCGTGGCGGTGTTCAACGCCCCCTATTCCAACACCCGTTCGGTGGTCGAGCTGGCCGTCGGCCTGACCATCGCCCTGCTGCGCGACGTGACCGACAAGTCGGCCGCCATGCACCGCGGGGAATGGAACAAGTCCGCCACCGGTTCGCGCGAACTGCGCGGCAAGACCCTCGGCATCGTCGGCTACGGCGCCATCGGCTCACAGCTGTCGGTGCTGGCCGAGGCGCTGGGCATGCGGGTCATCTTCCACGACCTGACCGAGCGGCTGGCGCTGGGCAACGCCCGCCGCATGCCGTCGCTGGACGCCCTGCTGGCCGAGAGCGACGTGGTCAGCCTGCATGTCGACGGCCGCACCGACAACACCGCCCTGGTCGGCGCCGCCCAGTTGTCGCGGATGAAGGCCGGGGCCCTGCTGCTGAACCTGTCACGCGGCCATGTGGTCGACATCGGCGCCCTCGCCCAGACGCTGGGCGCGGGCCGCATCGGCGGCGCCGCGCTGGACGTCTTCCCGGACGAGCCGGCGACCAACGCCGACCCCTTCGACAGCCCCCTGCGCGGCCTGCCCAATGTGATCCTGACGCCGCACATCGGCGGCTCGACCGAGGAGGCCCAGGAGGCGATCGCCGAGTTCGCCGCCGAACGGCTGCTGGGCTATCTGAACCGGGGCGACACCACCTTCTGCGTCAACCTGCCGAATGTGCAGCTGGCCGAGGTGTCGGGCGCCCACCGCATCCTCCATATTCATCGCAACCAGCCCGGCGTCCTCGCCGAGTTGAACCGGGCCCTGGCAAGCGCCGGGCTGAACATTCTCGGCCAGCATCTGAAGACCGACGAGCAGACCGGCTATGTCATCACCGACGTCGATCGCGATTACGATCCCGCCTCTCTGACGGCCTTGAAGAGTGTGGCCGGAACACTGCGGTTCCGGATGCTGCACTGAAAGCTTCCCCGACGGCATCTTGCGCCCATCTGAAACCGGCGCAGAGTGTCATCCAACGGTCGCATCATGACGACCGAGGGAGGATTTCCATGTCTCGTTTCCTGCACCACGCAGCCTGCGCCGCGCTGGCCGTCGCCGCCGTCGGCGTCTTCGCCTCCGCCGCCAGCGCCCAAACCTACGACCGTCTTGTCGTGTTCGGCGACAGCCTGAGCGACAACGGCAATCTGTACGCCGCCACCGCCGGGACCACCCCTCCATCGCCGCCCTTCTACCAAGGCCGATTCTCGAACGGCCCGGTGTTCACCGAATTGCTGGGGTTCAACGCCGGGCGCCTCACGGCGGGCGCGCCGGTCAGCGGCAGCGTCAACTACGCCTTCGGCGGCGCGCGCACGGACAACGCCGTGAGCCCGCCCGGTATGCGCAACCAGCTGCTGACCTATACCGGCGGCGGCGGGACCTTCGGCGCCAATGATCTGGTCAGCGTCCTGGGCGGGGCCAACAACATCTTCCAGGCGTTTCCAGCCGCGGCGGCGAGCCCCACAACAGCTGCGGCGACGATGCAGGCTGTCACGACCGCAGCCGCTGCCGACATCAATTTCATCGTCAACTCGGTTGCGGGCGCGGGCGCCGGCACGGTGCTGGTGACCAACCTGCCGCGTCTCGGGATCACGCCGCAGTTCTCGGCGAGCAACCCTCTCGTGGGACCCGCCGGCTCGCAGCTCGCAGACTATTCCGGCACGACCTTCAACTCGGCGCTGCTATCCGGGCTGTTCGGGGTCGCCGGTTCAAACCCGGGTTCCAACATCATCCTCATGGACCTGTACAAGATCAGCGACACGCTCGCCGGCAGCCCGGGCAGCTTCGGACTGACCAATGCGACGGATTCCTGCTTCAACGGCGTCACAGTCTGCGCCAATCCCGACGGCTACCTGTACTGGGATGGGGTTCACCCCACCGCCGCCGGCCATCGGCTGATCGCCGCGCTCGCCAACGACTACCTCTACTACGGCGACATCGGCGCCCAATCGACGGTGCAGGCCGAGACCGGCTTCCGCCAGCGCGAGGACCTGCTCGACATGGCCAGCGAGGGCCTGTCCGGCCGCGCGCCCTGGGAAGCCGGCAGCCGCATGACCTTCGGCGCCCTGTATGACAGCGTCACCACCGACGCCCGCGGCGTCATCGCCGAGGCCGAGGCCACCGGCTGGGGCGGCCGGGTCGGCCTCGATCACGTCATGTCGGACCGCATGCGGTTCGGCGTGGCCGGGACATTCCGGACAGCCGAGGTCGAGGCGGGGCCGATGGCCTTCGATGTCGAGACCTATGCCTTCGACATCTACGCCGGCTGGCGTTCAGGCGGGATGTTCGTCAACGCCGCGGTCGGCGGCTCGGTCGACCAGTATGACGAGATCACCCGGACCACGAGCCTGGCGCCGATCGTCCATAGCGGTCAGACCGACGGCGGCAGCCTCGGCGCCCGCCTGCAGGCGGGAACGTGGTTCGACATGGGCGGCATCGCCCTCTCGCCCCGCGCGGCGGTGACCTTCGTCTCCACCGATGTGAACGGCTACGTCGAACAGGGCGTCGCGGCCCAGTACCGGTACGAGGACCGGACCGTGCAGGCGGCGAGCGGCGAGGTCTCGCTGCACGCCGAGGGCGGCGGCGAGGGGCTGAACTTCTGGATCGAGGGCGGCTATCGCGACAGCTTCGGCGACAGCAGCGACGGCGTGCGGGTCGGCATCGCCAGCAATCCGGCCCAGGTGCTGGAGCGGGAGATCGAGGATCCGTTCGGCGGTTCCCTGATCGCCTCTGCCGGTCTCGAGGCCGCCGTCGGGCCGGGTACGATCTCGGTCGGCTACCGTGGGCGTTTCGGCGACGCCGCCGACAGCCATGTCGGCGCTTTGACCTTCAGCCTGCCGCTGCAGTAACGCGTCCCGACTGTAGAAAGAGGCGCGCCGCCTTCGGGTGGCGCGCCTTTTTTTTCTGAGACGGATCACTGATTTAACAAGAGATTTTACGGCTCCGGTGCGACCTCCTGTCGCCCCGCCGGAACCTTTTCGCCGCAAAGTCGCCCCGCCGCCCCCCTAGACAGACGGTCCTCCCGGTCGCCGACCGAGAGCGCCGCGTTTCGCGGTCCGTCGGCGCCTCCACAGCTCAGTTGAGCCGAAAGACGGAGCCGACGCCGCCATGCGACGCCTGTTGCCGACCGCCCGGTCGTTCCTTTTCCATTCCGGCCAGGCCGCCGCCCTGGCCTCGGTCGCCGTGCTCGCCATGGCCTTCGCCCCAAGCTCGGAACCCTCCGTCGATACGATCGAGATCGAACTGCCCGTTCCGGAAGCGCCGCCGGTGACCGCCATCGCCCGGCCGGCCGGTCCGATGACCCGACTGATCGCCTTTGCGGCCCCCTTGAAGGGTTACGCCGTCAACTCCGGCTACGGCCTGCGTCGCCTTGCCGGCGAAGCCGCCGCGCGCCACCACAAGGGCGTCGATATCGCGGCGCCGCGCGGCACCAGCGTCTTCGTCGCCAGCGAGGGCGAGGTGTTGAACACCGGCTATGACGGCGGCGGCTATGGCCGCTTCATCGAGGTGCGCCATCCGAACGGCATGAGCACCCTCTACGCCCACCTCAGCCGCGTCGATGTGGCCCGGGGCGATCGCCTCGGCGAGGGCGAACGCATCGGCCTGGTCGGCTCCACCGGGCGCTCCACGGGTCCGCACCTGCATTTCGAGGTCAGACGCAACGACCGGCAGGTCAATCCGATGTCGGTGCTGGGACAGGCGTTCGAGATCAAGGTCGACGTTGTCGCTCTGAAAGCTGAACAGACGGACTTCGACGCGAGCGTCTGATTTCACGGCGCAATCCCGCTCACAGCTGGTTGCATTTATCGAGACGACGGCACACGCCACGGTTTCTTCACCCATTCGCCGCATAGTGTTCGGCCAAGAGGGGGGACCGTGGACAGGATCCTGTACAGCCTGACGACAGAGCACGACTGGCGCTGGATGCTGGCGGCTGCCGTCCTGTGTATTTTCGGTCTCGCCACGGCCTTTCGCCTGCTGGTCGAGGCCTCGGGGCTGGAGAACCCCCGTCGGCGGGAGATCGCCCTGCTGGCGGCCTTCGTCGGCGGCGTCGCGGCCTTCTCGACCCATTTCATGGCCATGCAGGGCTATGACGCCGGCGGCCCGGTGCGATACAGCCTGACCCTTGCCGCAGCCTCGCTGGTCCTCGGCGTCACCGGGATGACGCTGGGCGCCATGGTCATCATGGTCGAGGAGCGCGGTCTTTACCGCGGACTGGGCGGAATGATCGGACTGTCCGCGATCGCAGGCATGTATTTTCTCGGCTTTTCCGCATTCGAGACCCCCGGTCGGACGATCGATTGGGATCCCGACCTCGCGGTCACAGCCGTCGCGGCCGCCCTGCTGCTGGCGCTGCTGGCGGGGGGCCTCGTCTACGGCCGGGGACTGTGGCGCTTCATCGCCACGACCCTGACGGGCACGCTGTCGATCCTCGTCCTTCAGTTCACGCTCATGAGCGCGGTGACGGTCATCCCTGCCGCCTCGACGCTGGCGGGGGCCGACGGGCTGGGTCCCAGCCTCTCGCCCTCGACGATGATGGCTGTGCTGACCGTCATGGCGACAGGCGTCGTCGCCGTGGCGGGATCCGTCGCATGGTTCAGCTATGTCGCGCGCAACGGCGCCCTGAACCAGATCCGCGAGGCCATCGACGCCATGCCGGACGGTCTGGCCTTCTTCGACGCCGAGGACCGGCTGGTGCTGTGGAACACGCGCTACGACGAGGTGAACCCGGAGCTGTCATCCAACCTTCAGGCGGGGATGACCTTTCGCGAAATCGTCCAGATCGGTTTGAACGAGGGGCTCTACGCGGAGGCCCGGGGTCGCGAGGAGAGCTGGCTCGCCGAACGGATGGCGGCGCGCCGGGCGCTGTCCGCCACCATGGAGCAGCGTATTTCGGGTGACCGATGGCTGAGGGTCGCCGACAGACGCACGGCGGCCGGCGGCATTGTCACGGTCTGCACCGACATCACCGACCTGAAGAACGACGCGCGGGCGCTGGCCGAGGCGCGCGACGCGGCCCAGGCGGCCAATGCGGCCAAGAGCCAGTTCCTCGCCAATATGAGCCACGAGATCCGCACGCCGCTGAACGGCGTGATCGGCGTGGCCCAGGCCCTCGCCAACACCGAGCTGTCGATGCAGCAGGCGGAGATGCTGGATCTGATCCAGTCTTCGGGCCGGACGCTCCAGGTTCTCCTGAGCGACATCCTCGACCTGGCGCGGGTCGAATCGGGGCGTCTGGAACTGTCGGAAGAGGCCTTCGATCTGGGCCGGGCCGTGCGGGAATCGGCGCAGCTCTACGAGGCCTCGGCGCAGGAAAAGGGGCTTCAGTTCTTCGTCGAGATCTCCGCCGAGGCGGACGGCTGGATCGCCGGCGACGTGGTCCGGCTGAAGCAGATCCTGACCAACCTCGTCTCCAACGCGGTCAAATTCACCAGCGCCGGCTTCGTCAGTCTGACCGTGGGTCCAGGCCCGAACCGGGACGGGGCCCCGACCCTGCGGTTCTCGGTCGAGGACACCGGCATCGGCTTCGACTGCGACACCCGTGAGCGCCTGTTCAGCCGCTTTGAACAGGCCGACGGGGCGATCACCCGCAAATTCGGCGGCTCCGGCCTTGGCCTGGCGATCTCACGCCAGCTGGCGGAAATGATGGGCGGCGACCTCGATTGCGAAAGCGAACCGGGCGGCGGCTCGGCCTTCATCCTGACCGTGCCGTTCAGGACCGCCGAGGCCCCCGCAAGGGCCAGCGGAGCGGCAGTCGAGGACGAGACGACAGAGGGCGCCGAAGTGCGGGTGCTGCTGGCGGACGACCACCCGGTGAACCGCCGCGTGGTCGAGATGATCCTCGGCCAGGCCGACGTGTCGATCATCTCCGTGGAGGACGGCGCCCAGGCGGTTCAGGCGATACGGGAATCCGATTTTGACCTGGTCCTGATGGATATGCAGATGCCGGTGATGGACGGGCTGACGGCGACGCGGGAGATCCGGCTGCATGAGGCGGCGATGGGGCTGGCGCGGACGCCGATCGTCATGCTGACGGCCAACGCCCTGGCGGAGCATATCGCGGCGGCCGAGGCCGCAGGCGCCGACCTGCACCTGGCCAAGCCGTTCGACGCGGCCGAGCTGCTGAATCTGGTGGCCACCCTGCCGGCGACGATGGCCAAGTCCATCGCCGCCTGACCGGGCCCTATTCGTAGCCGTGCGCGGCCTCGTTGATGACCTGCGACGGCATCGACGAGAAATCGATCGCGACCGGCTGAGGCGCCTTGGCGCGGAAGGTCTTGATCACATGCTCGAGCCGGCGGCGCACCTCGCGCTCGGCCTCCGAACCGGTGTCCAGGTTCAGCGGCGCGAGGCAGAAGTCGATGATGGCCGTGGGATTGTCGATCGGTTGCATGGTCTCTCTCCTTACTCAGCCGCCACGAACTGGGCGGTTTCGGTGGATTCCTTCATCGCCGTGGTCGACGACTGGCCGTTCGAGATGACCGTGGCGACCTGGTCGAAATAGCCGGTGCCGACCTCGCGCTGGTGGCGGGTGGCGGTGTAGCCGGCCGCCTCATTGGCGAACTCGCGCTGCTGCAGTTCGGAATAGGCCGCCATGCCGCGGTCACGGTAGCCGTCGGCCAGTTCGAACATCGAGTTGTTGAGGGCGTGGAAGCCGGCCAGGGTCACGAACTGGAATTTATAGCCCATGGCCCCCAGCTCACGCTGGAATTTGGCGATGGTGGCGTCGTCCAGCTTGGCCTTCCAGTTGAAGGACGGCGAGCAGTTGTAGGCCATCAGCTTGCCCGGATGCTTCTTCTGGATCGCCTCGGCGAACTTCTTCGCGTC
>JAHJNW010000034.1 GCA_018820665.1 Alphaproteobacteria bacterium
CGGGCGGCGCCGCCCGGGGCGACGCGCCAGCCGGTCAGCCCCGCCAGCGCCTCGCCCGACTCGGCCTCAGCCCCCGCCGGGATCACCACGACAAGGTCCTCAGCCCCGGCCGCCAGCAGGGCCTCGACCGACCAGCGGATCACCGGCTTGCCGCCCAGCGACCGCCATTGCTTGCCCCCGCCGGCGCGGGAACCGGAACCGGCGGCGACCACGATGGCGGAAAAGGCGGGGAGGGGCGATTTCATCCCGGCCTTCTAATCGCCGCCGTCGTGCTTGACGAGGGCGACATGAACGGCGGTAAGGAGCCGATGACGACAGGCGTGCAAATCGGCGACGTATGGGTGCCCGGCCGGGTGCTGACCGCCCCCATGACCGGCATCACCGACCTGCCATTCCGGCGGCTGGCCAGCCGGCTGGGCGCGGCCTATGTCGCCACCGAAATGGTCGCCGCCGCCGAACTGGCCCGCGCCCGACCGGACGTCGTGCGCCGCGCGGCTGTGGGTGAAGGCCTGCCGCTGACGGTGATCCAGCTGGTCGGCCGCGATCCAGACGCCATGGCCGAAGGCGCGCGCATGGCCGAGCGCGCCGGCGCCGACATCGTCGACCTCAATTTCGGCTGTCCGGCCAAGGAAGTCACCGGCGCGGCCTGCGGCTCGGCCCTGATGCGGACGCCGGATCTCGCCTGTCGCCTGATCGAGGCGGCGGTGAACGCCACCAGCCGCCCGGTCACCGTCAAGATGCGGCTCGGCTGGGACGACGCCAGCCGCAACGCCCCCCAGCTGGCGCGGCGCGCCGAGGCGCTCGGGGTTCAGGCCATCACGGTGCACGGCCGCACACGCCAGCAGTTCTATGCCGGCGTCGCCGACTGGAACGCGGTCGGCGAAGTCAAGGCGGCGGTCAGCGTCCCCGTGATCGTCAATGGCGACATCCTCACCGTCGAGGACGCCCGGGCCGCTCTGGCGGCGTCGGGCGCCGACGCCTTGATGCTGGGACGTGGCATCTACGGCCGTCCCTGGCTGGCGGCCCATCTGGAACGGGCGCTGGCCGACGGGACGGTGATGCAGGAGCCGGACGCGACGGCGCGGCTGGCCATCGTCATCGAGCATCTGCGCGCCTCGGTCGCCTTCTATGGCCTGCCGCTGGGACTGAAGATGTTCCGCAAACATCTGGGCTGGTACATCGAACAGGCGCCGTGGCCCGCCGATCCGCTGGACCGCCGCGCGGCCAAGGCCCGCCTCTGCCGCCTGGAGACGCCGGAGGCGGCCGAGTCGGCGCTGGCCGAACTGTGGGGTTCGGTGACGTTTTCGGGCAACTCACCTGTTGATATTCGGCCACAGTTCGCCGAAGCTGGAGCCCGATGACGGACACGCCCTCCACGCCAGCCGAAATCGAGGCCATCCCGCCCCGCGGCCCGGCGCGCTGGTTCGCCGGCTGGTCCGAGGACCGACGGCGCAACGCCTTCCTGATCGCCTACAGTGTCGCCTTCCTGATCACCGTGGCCGCCATCTGGCTGGTCGCGGTCGCGCCCGGCGCGAGCGGCGAGGGCGCGCGGGCCGTGGCCAGCCAGGCCGTGCTGGTCATCCTGGCTGTCAACCTGCTGCTGATCGGCGGCCTGGCGCTGGTGGTCGGTCGTCGGGTCTTCTCGCTGTTCCAGCGTCGGACCCACGCCGGGACGCGGCTGCACCTTCGCTTCGTGACCCTGTTCTCGCTGGTGGCCCTGGTCCCGGCGGTGCTGATCGCCCTGGTGTTTGGCGTTCTGGTCAATCGCGGCGTCGATCAGTGGTTCAGCGGCAACGTCCAGGCGGCCGTGGAGAATGGCGCCACCATCGGCCGGGCCTATGTGGAAGACGTCTCCACCGAGATGGATTCGGATCTGATCGTCATTTCGGAACAGCTGGCCGGAGCCCAGCCGCTGTTTAAAAACCGCATCCAGTTCTCCGACGCCCTCGTCCAGATCGCCGACCTGTTCGGCTATCCGGCCATCTACATCCTCGGCGCCGAGGGGGAGGTTCTGGCCAGCGGCGAGGGCGCCAGCGCGCCGCCGTATCTGGCGCCGCCGCGCGAGATGCTGGAGGCCGCCGCCGACGACGCACAGCCGCCGCAGCAGATCACCGAAGCGCCCGACGCCGTCCGGTCGCTGATGGCCCTGCCGACCTATGGAGAGGCCTATCTGTATCTGGTGCGCCCGTTACAGCCCGGGCTGATCGCCCAGATGCGCAATGGCGAGGCGGCGATCGTCGCCTATCGCGAAGCCCAGGAGAGCCGTGAACGCATCCAGGCGGCCTTCGCGCTCAGCTATGTCGAGACCGCGCTGCTGGTGCTGGTCGGCGCCGTCTGGCTGGGCATGTCCGCCGCCACCGCCATATCCGCGCCGATCGGCCGGCTGGTCGAAGCCGCCGATCGGGTCGCCGGCGGCGACCTGACCGCGCGGGTCGAGGGCGACGAGGGTCCCGGCGAGATCAAGACCCTGACCGCCGCCTTCAATCGCATGACCGAGGATCTCCAGGCGCAGCAGGCGGCGCTGAGGGCCGCGAGCGAGGAGGCCACGGGGCGGACCCTGTTCATCGAGACGGTGCTGTCGGGTGTGTCGGCCGGCGTGATCGGCGTGGACAAACAACGGCGGGTGTCCGCGATCAACGACAGCGCGGTGGAGCTTCTGGGGCTGAAGGCGGGGGCCGAGATCATCGGCCGGCCGCTGGGCGAGGCCGCCCCCGAGCTGAGCGAACTCGCCGGCCGGGCCGAGGCCCATATCGAAGAGGAGATCGACGTCAGCCGCGGCGGTGAGACGCGGCGGCTGCGCGTGCGGATCGAGGGCGGCGTCGGCGGCGAGATGGTGCTGACCTTCGACGACATCACCCGATTGGTGACGGCCCAGCGCAACGCCGCCTGGCGCGACGTCGCCCGCCGCATCGCCCATGAAATCAAGAACCCGCTGACACCGATCCAGCTTTCGGCCGAACGGTTGCGGCGGCGCTATCGCGGCCAGGTCGGCGACGACGTCGAGGTGTTCGACCGCTGCACCGAGACCATCATCCGTCAGGTCGGCGACATCGGCCGGATGGTCGACGAATTCTCGTCCTTCGCCCGCATGCCCGCGCCGCGCTTCACTGCCGAGGACCCGGCCGAACTGCTGCGGGAAGCGGTCTTCGCCCAGCGCGTGGCGGTCCCCGACATCGGCGTGGACCTTGAAGAGCCCCTGCCCACGGTGACCCTTCACGCCGACGGCCGCATGGTCGGACAGGCCCTGGCCAATATCCTCAAGAACGCCGGCGAGGCTGTAGCGGCCCGTCGGGCGCTGGCGCCCAGGTCCGGCGACGACAGCCTGCCCGGCATCTCGGCCCGCCTGGAGGTCGCCGACGACGTCGCCACCTTCATCATCGAGGACGACGGGATCGGCCTGCCGGACAAGGACCGGGACCGGCTGACGGAGCCCTATGTCACCACCCGCGAAAAGGGCACGGGCCTCGGGCTCGCCATCGTCAAACGCATCTGCGAGGACCACGGCGGCGAGCTGAAGCTGGCCGACGCCGAGCCGATGTCCGGCGCGCGGGTGTGTTTGATCTTCCCCCTGAAATCTCCAACTGAAACGGCCGGCGCGGCCGGAGGCAAGGTCGCCAAGGCGGCCCGGTCCTCCACCGTCCCGGCCGGCGAATAGCGAGGCGACATGCGATCCACGGGAGCCGACATTCTGGTCGTCGACGACGAGGCGGACATCCGCGAGCTGGTCTCCGGCCTGCTCGAGGACGAAGGCCACGCCGTTCGCACGGCCTCCAACTCCGACGAGGCCCTGGCCGCGATCCGCGCGCGCAAGCCGTCACTGGCCCTGCTCGACATCTGGATGCAGGGCGGCGGCCTCGACGGGCTGGAGCTGCTGGATGTGATCAAGGAACTGGATCCCGACCTGCCCGTGGTGATGATCTCCGGCCACGGCAACATCGAGACGGCGGTGACGGCCCTGCAGCGCGGCGCCTATGACTTCATCGAAAAGCCGTTCAAGTCCGACCGGCTGGTCGTTGTGGTGCAACGCGCGCTGGAGGCGACCTCGCTCAAGCGCGAGAACCGCCGCCTGCGGGCCCAGGTCGCCGCCCCGACCGGCTTCATCGGCCGGTCGGCGGCGGCCCAGACCCTGCGCAGCACCATCGCCAAGGTCGCCCCGGCCAACAGCCGGGTGCTGATCTCGGGCCCCCCGGGCAGCGGCAAGGAACTGGTGGCGCGCCAGATCCACGAGGCCTCGGCCCGGGCGCGCGGCGAGTTCGTCGCCATCGCGGCGGCGGGCATGACGCCCGAGCGCCTCGACCTCGAACTGTTCGGCGAGGAGGGCCAGGACGGCCGTCCCAGCAAGATCGGCGTGTTCGAACGGGCCCACAACGGCACCCTCTATCTGGACGACGTCGGCGACATGCCGCGCGAGAGCCAGAGCCGCATCCTGCGCGTGCTGGTCGAACAGCGGTTCCGGCGGGTCGGCGGCGAGCAGGATGTCCAGGTCGATGTCCGGGTCATCACCTCGACCTCGCGGGACCTGAAGCAGGAGATCGCCGAGGGCCGCTTCCGCGAGGACCTGTTCCACCGCCTGAACGTGGTGCCGATCCGGGTTCCGGCCCTGTCGGAACGCCGCGAGGACATCCAGGAACTGGTCGACTATTTCATCGAAACCTTGGCGGTCTCACAGGGCCTGCCGCGACGCCGGCTCGGCGACGACGCCGTGGCCGTGCTGCAGGTCCATCCCTGGCCGGGCAATGTTCGCCAGCTGCGCAACAATGTCGAACGGCTGCTGATCCTCGCCACCGGCGACGTCAACGAGCCGATCGGGGCCGACGCCCTGCCGCAGGAGGCGACCAACGCCGGCGCCAGCGGGTCGCTCGGCGCCGAACGCATCATCGCCCTGCCGCTGCGCGAGGCGCGCGAGGTGTTCGAACGCGAGTATCTGGCGGCCCAGATCATGCGTTTCGGCGGCAATATTTCGCGCACGGCGGCCTTCATCGGCATGGAGCGGTCGGCCCTGCACCGCAAACTGAAGTCGCTTGGCGTGTCGCCGGCGCGCGGCGTCGTCGACGACGAGGAAGAGGGAGTGATCGAGGGATGAGCCGGGTCGCCTATGTCAACGGCCAGTACCAGCCGCACGGCCAGGCCGTGATCCATGTCGAGGATCGCGGCTTCCAGTTCGCCGACGGCGTCTATGAGGTCTGGTCGGTGTTCGACGGCCGGATGGCCGATTTCGACGGCCATATGACGCGGCTGCATCGCAGCCTCAACGAGCTGCGCATCGACATTCCGATGAGCCGCGAGTCCCTGACCCGGGTGCTTCACGAGACGATCCGCCGCAACCGGGTCCGCAACGGCATCGTCTATCTGCAGATCACGCGCGGCACGGCCCGGCGCGACCATCCGTTCCCGGCCGAGGGCACGCCGCCCAGCGTCGTCGTCACGGCGAAGTCGATCAGCGCCGACCGCAGCGAGGCCACCGCGAAAAAGGGCGTCGCCGTCGTCACCGTGCCCGACATCCGCTGGGGCCGATGCGACATCAAGACCGTCGGCCTGCTGCCCAACGTCCTGGCCAAGCAGCAGGCGCGCGAGCGCGGCGCCTATGAGGCCTGGATGGTCGATGAGATGGGCCTGGTCACCGAGGGCTCGTCGACCAACGCCTGGATCGTCGACGAGAACGGCAAGCTGCGGACGCGGGATGCCCAGGCCAACATCCTCAAGGGCATAACCCGCACCGCGATCATGAGCCTGATCGAGGAGGAGGGCGTCGAACTGGACGAGCGGCCCTTCAGCGTCGACGAGGCCAAGCGGGCGAAAGAGGCCTTCTTCACGGCCGCCGGGGCCTTCGTCATGCCGGCGGTGTCGATCGACGGCGTGACGATCGGCGACGGCAAGCCGGGGCCGATCACCACCCGTCTGCGCACCCTGTATCTGGATCAGGCGCGCCGCGACGCCATCTAGGCGTTGCCTCCGCGCGGGCGGCGGCTAAGGTGAGGGGGCCGGACATCCGATCCAGCCCCGCGCCGCTCCCTCGGCCGGAGAACAAGCAAGAACAGGCTGAACCTGCCATGTCGCAAGACAAGTCCAAGAACCTTCAGGACACCTTCCTCAACAGCGTCCGCAAAACCAAGACGCCGCTCACCATCTTCCTGGTCAATGGCGTCAAGCTGCAGGGCATCGTGACCTGGTTCGACAACTTCTGTGTGCTGCTGCGCCGCGATGGCCAGTCGCAGCTGGTCTACAAACACGCCATCTCGACCATCATGCCGTCGGCCCCGGTGCAGTTGTACGAGCCCGACGCCGACGAGGACTGAGGCGCTTCAATTCGGGCGGCGACGCACTATCTCTGCAACGATCCGGTTGAGGCCGGATCGTTCGGCGAGCCTGACGGTTGATCGTCAGTCAGCCCTTTCCCGTACACGAAAGCGAACCCCCGAGACTTGGCCAGCCAACTGATCGACCACGCCGTCCCCCTGATCCGGGCCGTCGTCATCCACCCCGAACGCTCCGACTCCGGCGCCAGCGACAGCTCGCGCCAGTCGGTCGAGCGCCTTGAGGAGGCCGTCGGCCTCGCCCGCGCCCTGGACCTCGACGTCCGCGGCGAGGAGATCGTGCGCATCCGCAAGGTCACCCCGGCGACCCTGTTCGGCTCGGGCAAGGTCGAGGAGCTCGCCGCCCTGGTCCGCGCCGCCGAAGCCGAGGCCGTGGTCGTCGACGACGACCTGTCGCCGGTGCAGCAGCGCAATCTGGAAAAGGCCTGGGACTGCAAGGTCATCGACCGCACCGGCCTGATCCTCGAGATCTTCGGCCGCCGCGCGCGGACCAAGGAAGGCCGGCTGCAGGTCGAACTGGCCCGGCTGGACTATGAGAAGTCCCGCCTCGTCCGCACCTGGACCCACCTCGAGCGGCAGCGGGGCGGCACCGGCAATACCGGCGGTCCCGGCGAGACCCAGATCGAGCTCGACCGCCGCCTGATCGCCGACCGCATCGTCAAGCTCAAGGCCGAGCTGGAAGAGGTGCGCCGCACCCGCGGCCTGCACCGCAAACAGCGCCAGAAGGTGCCGTTTCCGACCGTGGCCCTGGTCGGCTACACCAACGCCGGCAAGTCGACCCTGTTCAACCGGCTGACCGGTTCGGACGTGGTGGCCAAGGACCTGCTGTTCGCCACCCTCGACACCACCCAGCGCACCATCCGCCTGCCGCAGGGCCGGCCGGCGATCGTCGCCGACACCGTCGGCTTCATCTCCGACCTGCCGCACGAACTGGTCGAGAGTTTCCGCGCGACGCTGGAAGAGGTGGGCGAGGCCGATCTGATCCTGCACGTCCGCGACATCGCCAGCCCCGACAGCGCGGCCCAGGCGAAGGACGTCGAGGCGGTGCTGAAACAGATCGAGACGCCCGAGGGCAAGACCCGCCGCGTGCTGGAGGTCTGGAACAAGACCGACCTGCTGGACGCCGACGCGCGCGAGGCCGTGCTGGGTCAGGCCGAACGCCTGTCCCGCGAGGGCAAGGCGGTGGCGGTGTCGGCCTGGACCGGGGAGGGGATCGAGCCCCTGCGCGAAGCCATCGCCGCCCTGATCGACGACGACCCGGAGACGGCGCTGGTGCTGGACCCGTCGCAGGGCGAGGCCCTGGCCTGGCTCTACGAGAACGGTCGGGTCACCGGACGCGAAACCGACGACGCGGGCCGGACCCATCTGGTCGTCCGGCTGCATCCGGCGGCCCTCGGGCGGTTCGAACGACAGTTTTCAGCCAACTAGACAGATGGGTGCTTCGCCCTCGCCCTGTGCTACAAGAGCAGGCTAGACCCTTGATCGCGCGTCGCCGCGCGACCCGGTCAAGCCTGGACCCCTGAATGCCGAACAAGGAAATCCCGACTTCCGATTGGGACGTCGCCGACCTGCAACGGGGGGCTCACGGCCGCTGGCGTCGCCCTGTGGTCATGGAACGTCGACAACGACAGCTTCGCCATGGACGACGCCGCGTTCGGACTCTGGGGCATGCCCGTCCGGCCGAGCGTCACCTTCGAAGATCTTTCCGCCCACATCCACCCGGCGGATCGCGACCGGGTGCGCGCCGCCTTCGCCGCCACCCGTGCGGTTGTCGGGCCCTATGAGATCGACTTCCGCATTCTGGTGGATGACGACGTCCGCTGGGTTTCCGCCCGCGGCCAGGGCGACGATCTCGGCATGGTCAGCCGCAAGATGTTCGGCATCTTCATCGATGTCACCGGCCGCAAGCAAGCCGAGGAAGGTCATGAACTGCTCGCCGGCGAAATGAGCCACCGGGTCAAGAACCTGCTGGCCATCGCCTCGGGCCTGACAGCGATCACCTCCCGGTCGGTGGACTCGGCGGGCGACATGGCCCGCGAACTGACCCAGCGTCTGACCGCCCTTGGTCGCGCGCACGATCTGGTCCGCCCGCTGCCGGGTGAGGAAGGCAAGGCCGCTCTGCTGGGCGATCTCCTGTCGGTCCTGCTCGCGCCCTATGACGACCTCGGCGCCTTCAGCGGCCGCATCCGGGTCTCGGTGCCGCGCATGGGCGTGGGCGAACAGGCGGCCAACGCCCTGGCCCTGATCGTCCATGAGCTGGCGACCAATTCGCTCAAATACGGGGCGTTGTCGGCCGAAACCGGGACCCTGGACGTCTCCTGCTCGGCTCATGACGATGAGTTGGTGATCGCCTGGACCGAACAGGGCGGACCGCCGGTCAGCCCGCCCGAGGGACCGGGCGGCTACGGCAGCCAGATGGTCGAGCGCGCCATGGCCCGCCAGTTGGACGGCGCCATCGAAAAGGACTGGGCGCCACAGGGCCTGGTGGTCCGGCTGCGGATGAACAAGGACAAGGTGGCGCAGTAGGGGGCGTCAGCCCCGCTCCGCCGCCTTGGCCGCGTCCCACAGCCCGTCCATCTCGGCCAGGTCCGACTGTTCCGGCCCCCGCCCGTCTTTCGCCAACTCAGCCTCGATAAAGCCGAACCGCCGCACGAATTTGGCGTTCGCCCCGCGCAGGGCGTCCTCCGGCTCGACGCCCAGTTTCCGCGCCAGATTGGCGACCACGAACAGCAGGTCGCCGACCTCGTCGCGCGCCTTGTCCAGATCCCCGGCGGCGATCTCGACGCGCAGTTCGGCGACCTCCTCGTCCAGCTTGTCGAACACCTCGTCGGTCGAGGGCCAGTCGAAACCGACGCGGGCCGCCCGCTTCGTCAGTTTCGCCGCCCGCGCCAGCGCCGGCAGGCCGACCGGAACGTCGTCCAGCGCCCCGTGCTGGGCCTTCGCCTTGCGTTCCCCGGCCTTGATGTCTTCCCACCGCGCCTTCTGGGCCACGCCATCGACCTTGGCCGCCTCGTCGCCGAACACATGCGGATGGCGGCGCTCCAGCTTGTCGGCCATGGCGGTCGCCACGTCGTCGAATACGAACAGCCCCTGTTCCTCGGCCATGCGGGCGTGGAAGACGGTCTGGAACAACAGGTCGCCCAGCTCGGACTTGAGCTCGTCCATGTCGCCGCGCTCAATGGCGTCGGCGACCTCATAGGCCTCCTCGATCGTATAGGGAGCGATGGTCGCGAAGGTCTGCTCGACATCCCACGGACAGCCGCCTTCGGGGTCGCGCAGCCGGGCCATGATGCCGATCAGACGGTCGATCGGGCGTGGCGACGCGTCGCTCATGATCCGGCCTGCGCCGTAGCAGCGCGCGCCTCAAGGGCCGCGCGGATGTCGGCGTGCCGCGCCTGATCCAGCGGATAGCGGTGCAGGGCTACGGCCGCCAACAGCAGGCACAGCGCCGGCAGCCCCGCGAACATGATCTGCAGCCACAACAGCGCGGCGCCGGAGTTCTCGGCCCCCAGCCCCGGGTCAAACCCGGCCATCTGCAGCCCGGCGAAAGTCAGCACCGACACCGCATAGCCGAGCTTCGAGGTCGCCGTGAGGATCGAGAACAGCAGGCCGGTGCGGTCGGCGCCGTCGTCCAGCCGCACCTGATCGCTGACGTCGGCCATCATCGCCCGCAACAGCAGGTCGCCCGAGGCGAAGGCCAGCCCGACCAGGGCCACCATGGCCCCGGCCATCAGAAGGTCGGCGTAGGGGGCCGGCTGGCCGGTCAGCGCCTCCAGCCCGGCCTGGGCCGGCCCGACCAGCACGGGGGCGAGGAAGGCGGCGAACATCAGGGTGACGGCGAAATAGACGCAGGCCCAGATCAGCGCCCGGTGCTTGCCCAGCCGCACCGCCAGCCAGCTCCACGCCGGGGCGCCGAACAGGCCGAAGACGAAATAGACCAGCAGCAGGATCGAGGTCTCGGCCCGCTCGAACCCGCGCGCGGCCTCGAAGAAATAGAAGAACAGGGCCCCGACCACGCCGCGCGCGACGCCGAGGGCCAGGTCGGCCCCCAACAGCCGCTGGATCACCGGCCGCTTGAACAGGGCCAGATAGCCGAACCGGGTCTCGGCTGCTGTCGCGGGTCCCGGCGGCGGCTCCGGCGTGAAGGAGAAGGTGATGGCCAGCGAAACCGGCAGGGCGACGATGATGAACCACCCCTGCCACTGCACCGCCCGGGCGTAGTCGCCCCAGCCCATGTTCTGGACCAGCACCGGCACCATCAGCACCGCCAGCACGCCGACGATATTGGCCGTCTGCCACCAGCCATAGATGCGCGAGCGCTGGTTGTAGTCGGACGAGAGGGCCGAGGCCCAGCTGACCTGCGACAGCAGGCTGACCGAAAAGCCCAGCGACAGCACCACCAGCCAGACGGTCAGATAGGCGGGTCCCGCACCCGGCCTGGCCATGAACAGCATGCCGACCGCCAGCATCAGCACCGGCGCCGCCAGCCCCATCCACAGGCGATAGCGTCCGAAGCGGCTGTTCGTCCGGTCTATGACCATGCCCAGCGCCGGATCGATGACGATGTCGGCCATGCGGATGATCAGGAACACCAGCCCGACCACGGCCAGGTCGACGCCGACATGGCTGGCGTAGAACTCGGGCAGGGTGACATAGACCGGCAGGCCGAGCGCGGCATAGGGCAGGCAGGCGGCCGAAAAGGCGGCCAGAACGCCGTTGCTGCGGCGCGGAGCGGGCGGGGCTGCGTCAGTCATGCGGACGTCCGGGGGGGTCGGCCCTGAGTCGGCCGCAGCGTCACCATGCCATTCCCGGCGGCCATTTGTCCCGGCTGCAAAGACGGCTTTCGTACGCCGCCTCTTGCCCTTGGCCGCCGCCTCGGGCTTGCTTCCCGTCATGGCCCTGACCCGCATCCTCCTGAGTCTGGCCGTCCTGTCGGCGGCGGTGCTCGCGGTCCCGGAGCGGGCCGTCGCCCAGACCCGCGGCGCTGAGATCTGCGACGGCGACGAGATCGAGTGGAGCGCGCCGGCGCTGGCCAACGCCCTGTCGCATGGCTCACTGCAGTGGGCCCCGTTCGGCCCGACGGAATGGGGCTGGGAGACCTATCTGCCGCTGATCCAGCAAGAGCTGGGCACCGGCTGCGCCCCGGGCTCGCCGCGCTTCGCCCGGGCGCTGGCCGACTTTCAGTACGCCCGCGGCCTGCCGGCGACCGGCTGGTTCGATCCGGCGACCTTCCAGGTCTTCCGCGGCCTGTGGCAGGAGCGCCGGCCGTTCATCATGGAGCGCGTCCGCCAGCAGCCGTGCCCCGACCCGCCGCCGCTGTACCAGCTCGGCTACCTCGTCGAGTCCGAGGAGCACGCCGACCGGTTGACGCGCCTGCTGCGGCGCGACGTGCTGGCCGCCTACCGGCTGATGGTGGCGGCGGCGCGCGAGGAGGTTCCCGAGGTCGCTGCCGACCGCGAGCTGCTGCAGATCTTCTCCGGATTCCGCGATCCCGAGGCCGACGCCGCCCGCTGCGCCGCCCAGGGCAATTGCGACGGCCTGCGCCGCGCCGTCTGTTCACCGCACCGCACCGGCACAGCGGTCGACCTCTATGTCGGCCAGCTCGCCGGCCTCGGCGTCGACAACACCTCGCCGGCCAGCCGCCTGCACATGAGCCGCACCCCGACCTACCGCTGGCTGGTGGCCAACGCCCACCGCTTCGGCTTCGTCCCCTATGTCTATGAGCCCTGGCACTGGGAATGGGTCAGCCCGACCGGCGGCTATGCCGCGGCCGCGGCGCCGTGATACGGCCGCTGACGACCGGTGAAAGGGCCCTCGCGCATGAGGCCTTCGGCGACGACCTGCGCAGCGACACGGTCCGGCTTCTGGCCGCGCCCTGGCCATTCAATCGCGCCTTCGTGCCCGGCCGCTGGTTCGGGCGCGAGTGGATCGTCTGGCCCGTGCGGTCCCTCCCGCCGGACATCGCCGCGGCGCCGTTGGGCCTCCAGGCGCTGCTGATCCACGAACTGACCCACGTCTGGCAGGCCCAGCAGGGGGTCAACCTCCTGACCGGCAAGCTGCGGGCAGGGGACCGGCCCGCCTCCTACGCCTATCCGACTGGCATGGACTGCAGCTGGGCCGGGCTCAACATCGAACAACAGGCCATGGTGGTCGAGCATCGGTTCCGGCTGCTGCGCGGCAGCGAGGTTCCCGCGCCGGTCGAGTTCTATGACCGCGTCTGCCCGTTGGGGCCCCGGATCGGAAGCTGACCCCGGGAGTTGTCCCTGGAGCGCCGGGCCTATATTGGTGACAGTACCGGTTGCTATTCCAATCCCTCACCAGCGGAGAGACTGATGCCCAAGATCCTGGTCCTGTATCATTCCACCTACGGCCACGTCGAAGCGATGGCGGAGGCCGTCGCCGCAGGCGCGCGGGAGGTCGAGGGCGCTACCGTCGACATCAAGCGGGTTCCCGAACTGGTGCCCGAGGAACTGGCCCGCAAGAGCGGCTACAAACTGGACCAGGCCGCGCCGATTGCGGAGGTCGGTCAGCTCGCCGACTATGACGCCCTCATCGTCGGGGCGGGCACCCGCTACGGTACGGCAGCGTCGCAGATGCGCAACTTCCTCGACCAGACCGGCGGCCTCTGGGCCAAGGGCGCCCTGGTCGGCAAGGTCGGGTCCGCCTTCACTTCGACCGCGACCCAGCACGGCGGTCAGGAGACGACCCTGATCGGCATGATCCAGACCCTGCTGCACCACGGCATGCTGATCGCCGGCCTGCCCTACGCCTGGGCCGGCCAGTCGCGCATCGACGAGATCACCGGCGGCTCGCCCTACGGCGCCACGACCATCACCGGCGGCGACGGCTCGCGCTGGCCCAGTGAGAACGAGCTAGAAGGCGCCCGCTGGCAGGGCCGCTATGTCGCTGAAACGGCGAAGAAGCTGGTCGGCTAGTGCGCCAGCCGGCCGTCTTCTTTGGACACGGTTCGCCGATGAACGCACTGGGCGGCCCCTATGCCTCCGGCTGGCGCGCGGTCGGAGAAGCCATGGGCAAGCCGACCGGCGTGGTCATTGTCTCGGCCCACTGGGAGACCGCAGGACCGCAGGTCACGGCGCAGTCCCGTCCCGAAACCATCCATGATTTCGGCGCCTTCCCGGACGAACTCCATGCGATGCAATACCCCGCTCCGGGGTCGCCCGGGCTGGCGGAGCGGGTGTCGGACCTGACTGGCGCCGCGCCGACCGACACCTGGGGTCTGGATCATGGGACCTGGTCGGTGCTGACCCATGTCTGGCCAAAGGCGGATGTGCCGGTCGTCCAGCTCTCGCTGGATCGGAGACTGGACGCCCAAGGTCATTTCGCTCTCGCGCAGCGGCTGGCGCCGCTGCGCGACGAAGGCGTGGTGATCGCCGGATCCGGCGACTTCGTGCACAATCTGCGGACCTGGAAGCGGGCCGGCGGCGAGCCCTATGCCTGGGCCACCCGGTTCAACGATGCGGTCAAGGCGGCGCTGGTCCGGGGCGACGACGCGGCGCTAACCGCCTGGGTCGATCTCGCCGAGGACGCACAGATGAGCGTCCCGACCGACGAGCATTTCCTGCCCCTGCTGTACGTCGCCGCCCAGCGCCAGCCGGGCGACGACGTCAGCTTCTTTAACGACGTCATCGAAGGCGGATCGATCTCGATGACGGGCGTCCGAATCGGCTGATCAGGTCCGCTTCATCGCGGCGTCGACCGACCACGGCCCCGGCCCGGCGGCGACGAAATACAGCCAGACGAAGCAGTACAGGGCGATCAGCTCGCCGCCGTTGGCGAGCGGAATAGCCCCCTGGCCGGCGTGGACCGCCCAATAGCCGACGGCGCTGAAGCCGGCGGCGAGGAAGGCGACCGGCCGGGTGAACAGGCCGAGGACCAGCAACGTCCCGAACAGCAGCTCCAGCGGTCCCGACAGGCCGGCGAGGCTGAGCCCGGGCGGCGGCAACCCTTCGAGCGCGGGGAAGCCCAGCACCTTGGCCGTGCCATGCGTGACGAAAAGAAGTCCGGCGACGATGCGCAGCAGGCTGAGCAGCTGCGGCTGGTACGATGAGAACTGGCTGAACATGGAACCCTCCCTTTGTCAGGCAGGGACTGTGAACCCGAATCGTCGTTCTCTCAAAGCGTCGTCAGGCGGCCTTTTCGACCTCGACCAGCTGCTGGATCGCCACATAGTCGGTCTTGCCCGTGCCCAGCACCGGCAGCTCGTCGACACGCAGGATCTTCTTCGGCACCGCCAGCTCCGGCGCGCCATGGCTGCGCGCCCATTCGGCGAGCCGGGCGACGTCGGCGTCCTTGCGGTCGGTGACCAGCACCAGCTTCTCGCCCTTGCGGGTGTCCGGGATGGAGACGACCGCGTGGCGGGCGTCGGGCCAGACGGCGCTGGCCAGGCCCTCGACCGCCGCCAGCGACACCATCTCGCCGCCGATCTTGGCGAACCGCTTCACCCGCCCGAGGATGCAGATATAGCCCTCGTCGTCGACCGCGACGATGTCGCCCGTGTCATGCCAGCCGCCCACGAGCGGTTCGATGACATCGGGATCGTCGGGCGACAGATAGCCCTTCATCACATTGGGCCCGCGCAGATACAGCCGGCCGCCCTCGTCGATGCCGTCGACCGGATCCAGTCGCCATTCCATGCCCGGCATGATCTGTCCGACCGTCCCGGGCCGGTTCCGGTCAGGATGGTTGACCGCGACCACGGGCGCCGCCTCGGTGGCGCCGTAACCCTCCAGCAGCTTCAGGCCATGGAAGCGGGTGTTGAACAGGTGGTGGGTCTCGTCCCGCACCCGTTCGGCCCCGGCGACGACGAACTGGACGGTCGAGAAGTCGTCCGGCCCGGCGACGCGGGCGTACTGGTTCAGGAAGGTATCGGTCGCGAACAGCACCGACGCCTTCACATCGGGCAGCAGCTCGACGATCTGTTTGGCGTGCAGCGGCGATGGGTACTGGAAGGCCTTCAGGCCCTGCAGCAGCGGCAGCAGCACTCCGCCGGTCAGGCCGAAACAGTGGAAGGTCGGCAGCGGGTTGAACATCACCCAGGCCGGGTCGAGGGCGATGTGCTGCGCCACCTGCCGGCAGTTGGCGACCAGGTTCCACTGGCTCAGCACCACGCCCTTGGGCGCGCCGAAGCTGCCCGAGGTGAACAGCACCACGCCCGGCGAGGAGGGCTCGGTGGGAACCCTGAACCGCTTCGGCATCAGCCCGGCCATCAGGCCGTACAGCTTGTCCGGCAGGCCGATCGACTTGCGCACGTCGTCCAGCCACACGACCTCGGCGACCGATTCGATATGGCCGATCAGATCGTCCAGCTTGGCCTGGTCGATGAAGCGGCGCGCGGTCAGCACCTTGTCGACCCCGGCGGCCTTGATCGCCGCCTTCACATTCAGCTCGCCCGAGGTGAAGTTGATCATCACCGGCACCCGGCCGTGGGCGTGCAGGCCGTAGAAGGTCACCACAACCCCCATGCTGGCCGGCAGCAGGATGCCGACCCGCTCGCCCGGTTGGGTCATGGCGGCGATCTTGCGGCCCAGCACGAAGGCGGCGCGGATCAGCCCGGTATAGGTCAGCGGCTTGCGGTCCTGGTCCTCCAGGATTTCCTTGTCGCCATAGGTGTCGCGGGCCGCGATCAGGGCGTCGAAGACCGTCTCTTCGACGACCGTGGGGTCCAGGGGTACGCGCAAAGACATCCTCCGTGGCGCGTCGGCCGCGCCTTGGTCTGAGCCGGCAAACTAGAGGGCGGGGAGGGCGTTGAAAAGATACGTTACCTTGCGTGAGCCCCGGCCTCGCCTTGCCTTCGCCGCCCGGAAGGACGACATAGCGGTCTCGCACAGCCCGGAGCCCGCGACGCCTTGGTCACGCTGATTGACACCCTGAGGAAGACACCGGCCGAGCTGCGTCACCCGGAAAAGCAGAACCGTCCGGAAACCGCGGTGCTGAAGAAGCCCGACTGGCTGCGCGTCAAGGCGCCCGGTTCTGGCCAGTACAACGCCACCAAGGCGATCGTGAAGGACAAGGGTCTGGTCACGGTCTGCGAGGAGGCGGCCTGCCCCAACATCGGCGAATGCTGGAGCCAGAAGCACGCCACCCTGATGATCATGGGCGACACCTGCACGCGGGCCTGCGCCTTCTGCAACGTCAAGACGGGTCTGCCCCAGCCGCTGGATCCCGAAGAGCCCGGCAAGGTCGGCCTGGCCGTGGCCCAGCTGGGCCTGAACCACGTCGTCATCACCAGCGTCGATCGCGACGACGTCGCCGACGGCGGGGCCGCCCATTTCGCCGAGGTGGTGCGCCAGATCCGCCTGCAGGCCCCGAACACCACCATCGAGATCCTGACCCCCGACTTCCTGCGCAAGGACGGGGCCGCCGAGGTGATGATCGACGCCACGCCCGACGTCTTCAACCACAACCTCGAGACCGTGCCGCGGCTGTATCTGAAGATCCGGCCCGGGGCCCGCTACTTCCACTCCCTGCGCCTGCTGCAGATGGTCAAGGAGCGCGACCCCAACCAGTTCACCAAGTCCGGCATCATGGTCGGTCTGGGCGAGACCCGCGAAGAGGTCATGCAGGTGATGGACGACATGCGTTCCGCCGGCGTCGACTTCATCACCATCGGCCAGTATCTCCAGCCGACCCGCAAACACGCAGCCATCGACCGCTTCGTCACCCCCGACGAGTTCAAGGCCTATGAGGCGATCGCCCGCGCCAAGGGCTTCCTGATGGTGTCGTCCTCGCCCCTGACCCGCAGTTCGCACCACGCCGGCGACGACTTCGCGCGCCTCAGGGCCGCGCGCCTGGCCCAAACGGGGCGCTGAGCCGCGTTTGGCCGTCCACCGCGTCACCCGCATCCTGCCCTACACGCCCGCCCAACTGGCCGCGCTGGTCGCCGACGTGCGCGCCTATCCCGATTTCGTGCCCTGGGTCACCGCCATGCGGACGTGGAGCTCGCGCGAGGAAGCGCCCGGCGTCTCGGTCCTCGACGCCGAGGCGGCGGTCGGCTTCTCCTTCCTCAAGGAGCGGTTCTCGACCTGGGTGCGGCATGACGCCAACCGGAACATGGTCGAGGTCGGCCTGCTGCGCGGACCGTTCAAACACCTGAACAACCGCTGGGAATTCTTCCCCGATCCGGCTGGGACGCGCGTCGAGTTCTTCATCGACTTCGCCTTCAAGTCTCGGCTGCTGGACGGCGTCCTGCACGCCAATTTCGACCGCGCCGTCGGCAAGCTGATGCACTGTTTCGAGGCCCGCGCGGCGCATCTCTACGGCCCGAAGGCATGAGCTTCGACTTCGACGCGACGGTCGTGGGCGCCGGCGCGGTTGGTCTCGCCTGCGGCCGGGCGCTGGCGAAGCGCGGCCTGTCGGTGCTGGTGCTGGAGCGGGAGCCCCACATCGGCCAGGGCGTGTCCTCGCGCAATTCCGAGGTCATCCACGGCGGCCTCTACTATCCGACCGGCTCGCTCAAGGCGCGCTACTGCGTCGCCGGCCGCCGGCTGCTGTACGCCTTCCTCGACAGCCACAAGGTCGATTACCGCCGCTGCGGCAAGCTGGTGGTGGCGACGGACGAGGCCGAGGTCGCGCGCATCGAGACCATCTTCGACCTGGCGACGGCCAACGAGGTCGAGAACCTCGAACACCTGACGGGCCCCCAGGCCCGCGCCCTCGAACCGGGCCTGAACGCCCATGCCGCCATCCTGTCGCCCGAAAGCGGCGTGTTCGACAGCCACGGCTATATGCTGGCCCTGCAGGGCGAGATCGAGGACGCCGGCGGCTCAGTCGTGGTCTCGACGCCGTTCGAACGCGCCGAGCCTCTGCCCGGCGGCGGCTTCACGATCACCGCGGGCGGGGAGGGTGGGGCGGTCCTGACGACCCGCCTGCTCGTCACGGCCCCCGGTCTCGGCGCGCAGGACGTGGCCGCCCGCATCGAAGGCTATCCCGCCGACCGCATCCCCTCCGGCCATTTCGGCAAGGGCGTCTATTTCCGGCTGACCGGCAAGGCCCCGTTCGAGCGGCTGATCTATCCGCCCCCCATCCCGGGCGCGCTCGGCACCCACTATCGCAAGGACCTCGGCGGCCAGGCGGTGTTCGGCCCCGACCTCGTCTATGTCGAGACCGAGGACTATTCCGTCGACCCGGCGAGAGCCGCCGAGTTCGAACGCTACATCCGCCGCTTCTGGCCCGGCCTGCCGGACGGCGCGCTGACCCCCGACTACGCCGGCATCCGGCCCAAGCTGCACGGGCCCGGCGAGACCCAGCCCGACTTCCAGCTGCGCGGACGTGACGACCACGGCATCCCTGGCCTTGTCGCCCTGTTCGGCATCGAAAGCCCGGGCCTGACCAGCTCTCTGGCCATCGGCGAGGCCGTCGCCGACCTGCTGGACCATGACTGACATCCGCATCCGCGACGCCGGCCCCGCCGACATCCCCGCCCTGCACCGGCTGATCGAGAGCGCCTATCGCGGCGAGGCCTCCCGCGCCGGCTGGACGACCGAGGCGGATCTGCTCGACGGCCAGCGGACCGACCCCGACGACCTGGCGGAGCTCCTCGCCGACCCCGCCCAGGTCATGCTGGCCGTCTTCGCCGGCGACGAACTGGTCGGCTGCGTGCTGATCGCCGACCGCGGCGCGGGCGTCGGCTATTTCGGCATGCTCTCGGTCAAACCGACCCTGCAGGTCGGGGGTCTGGGCCGGCGGCTGGTCGAGGCCGCCCATGCGGCCCTCCGTGAGCGCTTCGGCGTCCGCCGGGTGCGCATCTCCGTCCTGCCGCAGCGCGAGACCCTGATCGCCTGGTACCGGCGGCTCGGCTACGCCCCGACCGGCGAGACCCTCCCGTTTCCGTACGGCGAGCCGCGCTTTGGCCTGCCGCTCCGGGACGACCTGTCCTTCATCGTCATGGAACGCGCCCTGGCTTGACCGTTCCGGCATCGCGCGGCACTGGCCGGGGATGGAGATCCTCACGCCCCGGCTGACCCTGCGGTCCGCGCGTCCGGACGATCTGGCGGCGATGCACAGCGTCCTGTCCGACCCGCGCGCCACGCGCTGGTGGTCGACCCCGCCGCACCAGACCGTGGAGCAGACGCGGATCTGGCTGCGCGGCATGATCGCCAACGGCCCCGACCATCCCGACTTCGTCATCGAGCGCGACGGCGTCGTCATCGGCAAGGCGGGCTTCTTCCGGTTGCCCGAGGTCGGCTACATCCTGCATCCCGATCATTGGGGACAGGGGTTCGCCGGCGAGGCGGTGGCGGCTGCGGTCGACCATGTGTTCGCCACGCGCGACCTCGCTGACCTGATAGCCGACGTCGATCCCGAAAACGCCGCATCGATTCGCCTGCTCGAGCGGCTCGGCTTCGTCCGCACCGGCTTCGCCGAGCGCACATGGGAGATCGCCGGCGAGTGGAAGGACAGCCTGTATTACGGGCTCTCACGGGCGGATCGGGCCGCGCGGCTGCGGGCTTGAACTCCCCGGCGGGTTCAGGCATAAGCCCGCCCTCACGTGGCGGCTCTCTCGAGGGCCGCCGCAGTTGTTTTCGCGCTTTCCCAAGCGCCCGACCCAGAAGATTGAGACGGACATGGCTGTTCCGAAGCGCAAAGTATCGCCCTCGCGTCGCAACATGCGCCGCGCCCACGACTCGCTGGGGACCAATCCCCACACCGAGGACAAGGACACGGGCGAGCTGCGTCGCTCGCACCACATCGACCTGAAGACCGGCACCTATCGCGGCCGTCAGGTTCTGACGCCCAAGGAAGACTAGGTCTTTCCACGGCCTGTCGTGAAAGTTTAACGGCGCGCGGTTATCCGCGCGCCGTTTTCATGCGTTGATGCTCCGAACCAGGGAGTTCTCCATGATCCGTCCTCTATTGCTGACGTCCGCCGTTCTGATGCTGGCCGCCTGTGGCGCGCCCGACCCGGAGCCCGCGCCGGCGGCGCCGCCCGCCGCCCCGGCC
>JAHJNW010000035.1 GCA_018820665.1 Alphaproteobacteria bacterium
AGCTGGTCGACCGGAGTGTTCTTGGGCAGGAAGACGCCGACGCGATCGATCAGATGGGTCGAGCCGTGCTGCATCATCTTGATGCGCTGACCCGCCTTCAGCACGCCGTCGAAGACGCGGACCAGCAGGACGACGCCGAGATAGGGATCGTACCAGGCGTCGACCAGCATGGCCTTGAGCGGGGCCTCGGGGTCGCCCTTGGGGGCCGGCAGGCGGGTGACGATGGCCTCCAGCACCGCCTCGATGCCGATGCCGGACTTGGCGCTGCACAGCACGGCCTCGGAGGCGTCGATGCCGATGACGTCCTCGATCTGCTCGCGCACCCGCTCGGGCTCGGCGGCGGGCAGGTCGATCTTGTTGAGGACGGGGACGATCTCGTGGTTGTTGTCGATCGCCTGATAGACGTTGGCGAGGGTCTGGGCCTCGACCCCCTGGGAGGCGTCGACGACCAGCAGGGAGCCCTCGCAGGCGGCCAGCGAGCGGCTGACCTCATAGGCGAAGTCGACGTGGCCGGGGGTGTCCATCAGGTTGAGGACGTAGTCGAGGCCGTCCTTGGCCTTGTAGTTCAGGCGCACGGTCTGCGCCTTGATGGTGATGCCGCGCTCCTTCTCGATGTCCATGTTGTCGAGCACCTGGGCCGACATTTCACGCGCGGTGAGGCCGCCGGTGAACTGGATCAGGCGGTCGGACAGGGTCGACTTGCCGTGGTCGATGTGGGCGACCACGGAAAAGTTGCGGATGCGTTCGATGGGAGGGGTCGTCATGGCCGCGCCGGTAGCACGGCGGGGCCCGATCGCCAACGCGGACAGCGTCGCGCGGCGGTCAGCCACTGTCTCCGGCACGGATTACTTCGTTGTAACGGCCTGTATTGGCGTTTGAGAAGCGGTCCCGAACCGGCTATTCAACGGCTGATGACAGGGGCGCCCAGGACGGGCGACCCGAACACCCGGCCCGCGGCTCCCCTTCCGCGCAGCCCAAGGGGATCAGACGTGACGATCACTCTCGACAAGACCCGCGCCGGCGGCCTCTCCGTCCTGATGGCCGTGAGCCTGTTGCTGGCCGCCTGCGATCACAGCACGGCGAACAAGAAGGAAGAGGCGCCGGCCGGGGGCCAGGCGGTCACGGTCGAGCCGGCCCTGACCGAGAACCTGGCGCGGACGGTGTCCGCCTCGGGCACGGTGTCGGCGTGGGAAGAGGTGCCGGTCGGGGCCGAGGCCGGCGGGCTGACGGCGACCGCCGTCTATGTCGACGAGGGCAGCTATGTGCGGCAGGGCCAGCCGCTGGTGCAGATGAACGACGCCCTGCTGCAGGCCCAGCTGCGCCAGCAGCAGGCGGCGGTGCAGACGGCCGAGGCCAATGTCGCCCGCGACGAGGCTGCGCTGGGCCGGGCCCAGGAGCTGAAGGAACGCGGCTTCCTCAGTCAGGCCTCGCTGGACACGGCCCTGGCCAATGAGCGCTCGGCCCAGGCCAATCTGGCCTCGGCCCGCGCCTCGCTGTCCGAGACCCGCACCCGCCTGTCGCAGGCGACCATCAAGGCCCCGGTGTCGGGTCTGGTGATCAGCCGCAGCGTCACCCGCGGCCAGATCATCACCGCCGGGACCGAGCTGTTCCGCATCGTCCGCGACGGCCGGCTGGAGCTGGACGCGCGCATTCCCGAGACCGAGCTGGGTCTGGTCCGCGCCGGACAGACCGCGGTCGTCACCTCGGACCAGGCGGGCCAGACGGCCGGCCGGGTCCGCATCGTCACCCCCGAGGTCGACGCCCAGACCCGCCTTGGCGTGGCCCGCATCGCCCTGACCGCCCCCGGCGATCTGAGGCCCGGCATGTTCGCCCGGGCCAGCATCGAGGTCGGCGACCAGCCGGCGATGACGGTGCCGACCGCCGCCCTGCTGTATCGCGACAACAAGGCCGGGGTGTTCGTCATGGCGACAGGCGCAACCGTGCGCTTCCAGCCGGTCACGGTGCTGTCGCGCACCGATACGCGCACGGCCGTCGAAGGCCTGCCGGCCCGTTCGCGCGTCGTGGTCGAGGGGGCCGGCTTCCTCGGCGACGGGGACACGGTGCGGATCGTCGCGCCGCGCGCGGCCCCGGCTCCGGCTGCGGCAGCTCCCGCCGCCGCCAAGACGAGCCGATAGGCCCGACCGATGCGCAACATCTCCTCCTGGTCGATCCGGAATCCCATTCCGATCCTGCTGCTGTTCGCCCTGCTGACCCTCGCCGGGGTCGTCGGCTTCTCGGGCATGCGGATCAACAACAACCCTGACATCGACTTCCCGCTGGTGGCGGTGACGGCGGCGCGGCCCGGCGCGGCCCCGGCCGAGATGGAGGTGCAGGTCACCCGGCTGATCGAGGATTCGATCTCGGGCCTGTCCGGCGTCCGTCATATCTATTCGAACATCAACGACGGCGTCTCCCTGACGACGATCGAGTTCGAGCTGGGCACCGACACCGAACGCGCCACCAACGACGTGCGCAACGCCATGAGCGGCGTGCGCGGCTCGCTGCCGCAGGACATGCAGGAGCCGTCGGTGCAGCGCATCGACATCACCGGCGACGCCCTGATCACCTGGGTCGTCCGCTCGCAGACCATGACGCCGGAGCAGATCAGCTGGTTCATCGACAATGAGATGAGCCGGTCGCTGCTGGCCCTGGGCGGGGTCGGCGAGGTCAATCGCTCGGGCGGGGTCGATCGCGAGATCCGCGTCGAGCTGGATCCGGACCGACTGGCCTCGTTCGGCGTCACGGCGGCGGCGGTCAGCCAGGCTCTGACCAATGTGAACAGCGACCTGCCCGGCGGGCGGGTCACGGTGGCCGGCTCGGAGCGGGCCATCCGGACGCTGGGCGCCGCCAATTCGATCGAACAGCTGCGCCAGACCCTGATCCCGCTGGGCGACGGCCGCACCGTGCGGCTGGGCGATCTGGGCACGGTCGAGGACAAATGGACCGAGCCGCGCCGTCTGGCCCGCTACAACGGCCAGGAGGCGGTGACCTTCAACTTCCTGCGCTCGCGCGAGGCCAGCGAGGTCACGGTGGCGGAGAAGGTGCGCGAGGAAGTCGCCCGCATCGACGAGGCCCATCCGGAGCTGACCATCTCGCAGGTCACCTCCAGCGTGCAGTATATCGAGGAGAGCTATCTGGCCTCGCTGGAGGCGCTGGCGCTGGGCGCCTTCCTCGCCGTGGTCGTGGTGTTCATCTTCCTGCGCGACTGGCGGGCGACGGTGATCGCGGCGGTGGCCATGCCGATGTCGTTGATCCCGACCTTCGCCATCCTGGGGCCGATGGACCAGTCGCTGAACGTGGTGACACTGCTGGCCCTGTCGCTGACCATCGGCATTCTGGTCGATGACGCCATCGTCGAGATCGAGAACATCGTCCGGCATATGCGCGACGGCAAGTCGCCCTACGCCGCCTCGATGGAGGCGGCCGACGAGATCGGCCTGGCCGTGGTGGCCACGACCTCGACCATCATCGCCGTGTTCGCCCCGGTCGGCTTCATGCCCGGAATCATCGGCCAGTTCTTCAAGGCCTTCGCCCTGGCGGCCTGCGTCTCGGTGGCCTTCTCGCTGGTCGTGGCGCGGACGCTGACGCCGCTGATGGCGGCCTATATGCTGAAACACAGCGATCACGAGGATCGCGATCCGCCGTGGATGAACAACTATCTGAAGGCCCTGCGCTGGTCGTTGGCCAACCGGTGGAAGGTGTTCGTCAGCGGTTTCGGCTTCCTGGTGCTGTCGATCGTGCTGGCCGTCGCCACCTCGCTGTCGTTCGAATTCATGTCGGCCGGCGACGAGTCGCGCGCGTCGTTCCAGGTCGAGCTGCCGCCCGGATCGACGCTGCGGCAGACCGACGACATGGTCCAGCGCATCACCACGGTGCTGGAGAACCGGCCGGAGGTGACCTCGGTCTACGCCGCCGTCGGCGGGCAGGACGTCAACCAGGCCAATATCTACGCCGACATGGTGCCCAAGGGCGACCGCGACCTGAGCCAGCAGGCCTTCGCCCGCACCATGGTCGACGAGCTGAAGGCCATCCCGGGCATCCGCATCCGCGCCGGCATCGCCCAGCAGGGCGGCGGGCCCGGCGACGGCACCAGCTACACCTTCTCCATCCTCGGCGACGACCCCGACACCCTGACGGCCGCCGCCCGCGCGGTCGAGCAGGAGATGCGCGCCGTTCCGGGGCTGGCCAATGTGGTCAACTCGGCGGCTATCGCCCGTCCCGAACTGCTGGTCACGCCGCGGACCGACGAAGCCGCTCTGGCCGGCGTCTCGACCGGCGCCATCTCCCAGGCGGTGCGGGTCGCCACCATCGGCGACATCGAACAGAACCTGCCCAAATACAATCTGGGCGACCGTCAGGTGCCGATCCGGCTGCAGCTGACCGCCGAGGCGCGCGAGGATCTGTCGGTGCTGCAGACCCTGCAGGTGCCGACCTCGACCGGCGGCTCGGTGCCGCTCAGCGCCGTCGCCGACATCGCCTTCGGCGGCGGCCCGGCGACGGTCAGCCGTCAGGACCGTTCGCGCGTGGCCTCGATCACGGCCGAGCTGGACGGCATCGCCACCGGCGCCGCCGGCCAGGCGGTGCAGGCCCTGCCCTCGGTCGAGAACCTGCCCGAAGGCGTGCGTCAGGTGCCGGCCGGCGACGCCGAGTTCATCCAGGAGATGATCATGGGCTTCGCCGTGGCCTTCATCTCCGGCATCCTGCTGATGTACGCCGTGCTGGTGCTGCTGTTCAAAAGCTTCGCCTATCCGGTCACCATCATGGCGGCCCTGCCGCTGGCGGTCGGCGGGGCGATCATCGGCCTGGTCATCTCGAGCACCAACTTCAGCCTGTCGGCCCTGATCGGGGTGCTGATGCTGATGGGGATCGCGGCCAAGAACTCGATCCTGCTGGTCGACTATGTGATCATCGCCGAACAGGGCGGGATGAGCCGCTATGACGCCATCATGGACGCCGCCCACAAGCGGGCGCGGCCCATTCTGATGACCACCTTCGCCATGGGGGCCGGCATGGTGCCGATCGCCATCGGCTGGGGCGCCGACGTCGAGTTCCGCTCGCCGATGGCCATCGCCGTGCTGGGCGGGCTGATCTCGTCGACCTTCCTGTCGCTGCTGTATATCCCGGCGATCTTCACCATCGTCGACGACATCTCGGGCTGGGTGGGGCGGCGCTTCGGCGGCGGCTTCGCGGCGCGGCGGACCGAGGGGTCCCGGGTCCCGGCGACCCCGGCGGCGGACCTCTGAGACGGGCCCCGGCCTTCGGGCCGGGGCCTAGAGCCAGCGGGCCCGCTTGAAGCGGACGTAGAGGGCGGCGCAGGCGCCGACGATCACCGCCATCACGACCGGATAGCCCCACGGGCTATCGAGCTCGGGCATGTGGGCGAAATTCATCCCGTAGATGCCGGCGATCGCCGTCGGCACGGCGAGGATGGCGGCCCAGGCGGCGAGCTGGCGGGTGATGGCGCCGGTGCGCTGCTGCTCCAGCAGATTGCTGAACTCGAACACCGAGCTGAGCACGTCGCGCAGGCCGTCGACCATGGTCTGGACGCGCCGCACGTGGTCGAGCACATCGCTGAAATAGGGTCGCGTCTCGGGGTCGATGCCGGGGAGCTCCAGCCGGGTGAATTTGGCCACCACATCCGAGGTCGGGGCCAAGACACGCTGGAAACGGATCAGCTGGCGGCGGATCTCGAAGATGCGGTTGATCTCGCCGCGGGCGAGGAAGCTGTCGACGGCCCGGCGCTCCATCGCCAGAACCTCGTCCTCGAGCGCCTCGCCGAGCGGCAGATAGCCGTCGACGATGAAGTCGAGGATGGCGTGCAGGACATAGTCGACGCCGTGGCTGAGCAGGCCCGGGGAGGCCTCCAGCTGGGCGCGCAGGGCGGCGTGGCCGCGGCCGGAGGTGCGGCGGACGCTGATCAGGTGGCTGTGGCCGACGAAGATCGCCGTCTCGCCGTAGCGGATATCCCCGTCCTCCAGCCAGGCCGTGCGCGCGACGACGAACAACTGATCGCCGAAGATGTCGAGCTTGGGCAGTTGCTCGCCCTTGAGGGCGTCCTCGACCGCCAGCGGGTGGAGGCCGTAGCTCTGTTGCAGGGCGCCGAGCTCTTCGGGCGTCGGATCGACGAGGCCGATCCAGACGAACTGCGACTTGTCCTCGGGGCAGTCGACCTGCTCGTCGATGGTCACCGGGCGGACCCGGCGGCCCTGCTGGTAAAGCCAGGCGGCGACAATGCTCATGACCGGGTCCGTATAGCGGAACGAGGGCGGGTAAAAGCGCCCAAAACAAAACCGGCCGGGGTGTCCCCCGGCCGGCTGGTTCGACCCGCCTTGCGGCGAGGCGGTCTAGTATTTGACGCGCAGGGTCACGCCGTAGGTGCGCGGCTGGCCGAGGAAGGCGTCATAGGTCGTCGTGTCGGCAGCCGGGTTGTAATAGGTGCCGTCCGGCTGGAGGGTCGAGAAGGCCGAGCCCTGAAGCGGGCCGTTGAAGACGACCTGGTAGTATTCCTCGTCCGTCAGGTTCTGGGCCCAGAGGTCAAGCGCCCAGCGATCGTTCTCCGAGCCGATGGAGATTCGGCCGTTCACGAGGGTGAAAGCGTCCTGCATCTTGGCCGGGAGCAGGTCGGAGCCGGTGTTGTACTCGGTCGTGTATTTGGCCGAGAGGTTCAGGCCGAGGCGCAGACCCATGCCGATAGAACGGTCGAAGCTCATCGCCGCCGAGGCGGTGTATTCCGGCGCGAAGGAGACGGTGTTGCCCGGCAGCAGGCTGAGCGACGGGAAGCGCGACGGCACCTGCAGGTCGGCGGCGGTGAACTCGCCGTACTGACTGTCGGTCCAGGTCGCACCGCCGGAGAAGGACAGGCCGTCGACCGGCGTGAACCAGAAGAAGTCGAGGTCGACGCCGCGGGTCTCCAGCTCGGGGATGGCCTCAACGATGAAGTTGGGGCTGACGAAGGTATTGAGCTGGAAATTCTCGAAATTCTGCTGGTAGGCCGTGGCGTTCAACAGCAGCGAACGGTCGAGCAGGGTGCTCTTGAAGCCGAGTTCAAAGCTGTCGACGGTCTCCGAGGCGAAGGAGGTGTCGTCGACCGGCGACGGGTTGCTGTTGTTGGCGACCGTGGGGGCCGAGGAGCGCTCGAGGTTGAAGCCGCCCGCCTTGAAGCCGCGGGCGTAGGAGCCATAGACCATCAGCGACGGGTTGAAGCGGTACTGGGCAGCGAACTTGCCCGAGACGTCGTCGTCCTCGAACTGCTGCGTGTAGGCGCGGCCGTCGAAGTCCGGGTTGGTCTGGTTGATGCAGAGGCCGGCGCCGAGGAAGGCGTTCAGCGGACCGCCCGGGGCGAACAGCGGATTGGCCCGCGTCCGCGTGCAGATAGCGCCATTGCCGCCGATGTTTTCCTGGAAGGTCGTCATCTCCTTGGTTTCCTTCGTGTAACGAAGGCCAAGAGTCAGTTCGAACTGCTCCGTCACGCGCCAGGTGTTGTTGGTGAACACGGCGAAAGAGTCGGAGTTCTGGGCGTAGCGGTCCTCATAGCCGGACCCGGGCGCAATGGTCAGGCTGCCGGGAACGACCGGCGCGACGAAGCCCTGACCGGCGCACAGCAGGTTGGCCGGAACCGGACCCACGCCGGGAACGGGGATGATCGTCGACGGCGCGGTGATGCAGCTCAGGAAGGTGCCAGCGCGGGCCGGGACGCCGGCGGCGCTGGCGAACAGGCTCGAGAAATAGGCGTTGGCGCCGGCGCCGAACAGGAAGCTGTCGTTGCGCTGCAGATCCTCGTTGGCGTACAGGCCGCCGATCAGCCAGTCGAATTTGTCGGTCGAGCCGGCCAGACGGATTTCCTGGCTGAGCTGCTCGAGGGCGAAGCTGAACGCGCCGTCGTCATCGCGGTAGAACAGGTCGGCGCCGGAGAAGTCGACGTCCGATCCGTTGACCGATTCCCAGTCCCGCCAGGCGGTGATCGAGGTCAGGGTGGCGTTCATGGACGTCAGGTCGATGTTGGCCTCGGCCGACAGACCCATGTCCTCGATATATTGTTCGGTGCCGCGGTTGGCGTAGACGTCGCGCGAGTACGGCAGGGGCGTCGAGGCCGCATAGTTCGGCGAGATCGGGCCGCGGATGCCGGTTCCGCCCGGGGTCAGTGCGTTGATGATGGCGCCAGTCGGGCCGGTCACGACCTGGGTGGCGACGCAGCAGTATTCGTCACGCTTGCTGTAGTCGGCGATCAGACGGATCGAGGCCGCGTCGCTGGGCAGGATCAGCAGTTGGCCGCGGGCGGTCCAGAAATTCTGGTTCTGGTCGTCGGTCTCGATGCGCGGGCCGCCCGTCGGGATGGTGACGTTGTAGAAGCCGTCGCGCTCGCGCTGGCCGATGTAGAGGCGGCCGGCGACCTGGTCGCTGATGGGGCCGGTCACCGACATGTTGGCGCCGAAGGCGCCGTAGTTGCCGCCGGAAACCTCGCCCTCGAAGCCGGGCGTGAACGACGGGGCCTCGGAGACGATGTTGATGACGCCGGCCGAGGTGTTCTTGCCGAACAGGGTGCCCTGCGGGCCCTTCAGGACCTCAACGCGGGACAGTTCGCCGAGGTCGCCGAAGCCGACGCCGTTGCGCGAGCGATAGACGCCGTCGATGACGACGCCGACCGAGCTTTCGATGCCGGGGTTGTCGGCCACGGTGCCGACGCCGCGGATACGGGCGGTGGTGACCGATTCATTGGTGGTCGAGGTGACGATCAGGCCCGGCGTCAGGATCTGCAGATCCTTGATGTCGCGCACGCCGGCGCCTTCCAGCGTCTCCTGCGACAGGGTCGTGACCACGATCGGCACGTCCTGGAGGTTCTGCTCGCGCTTCTGGGCGGTGACGATGATGTCATCGATGCTGGTGGCCTGGCCGTCCTGGGCCGAGGCTGCGCCGGCGAAACCGAAGGCGACGGCGCCGACGACGGCGGCCGAGGCCGTGGTGCGAAGAAGGTTGGTAAGGCGCATAGACGGCTCCCCGACAAATGGCCGGGGTCCCGCATTGAGCGGGGGCCGCGGCGTTTCCTGATCCCTGACCCGCGCTCTTCTTTGCGAAGCGCGGAAATCCAGCATCCGGGGTAATCCAAGCCGGAGTCCGCCACAAGCTTCCGCCTGTGGGGCGGCGCAATTTCCAGCCCGTGGCGAGCGGAACTGTGACGCAAAAGCGACAGAAACTGATGACGCTAGGTCAATATTCGCCCCCGATCCGCCAGTATCGGGCCGGATGGCGGGCGAAATCGTTCCTCTTGCGAAGAGGGCTGTTTGGCGAAGACGGGAGGGGCGCCGCCAGGGTACGGCGCCACGCCGGCGGATAAAATCCCCGCCGGGGGGAGAAATCCGCCGCGGCAGCCTCTATCAAGGCCGGCCACCCTCCCATCCGACCGACCTTCCAGAGGCCGATAGTTGCTGTTTCTGCTCGCCCTCCTCCCGCTGATCGGGGCCCTGGCGCCGGCGCTCGCCATCCGGCTGGGGCGCAACGCGTCGGCGCTGGCGGCGGGGAGCGTGACCCTCGCCGCCCTGATCGTGCTGGGAAGCCTGGCCCCGGCGGTGATGGCGGGCGAAACGATCCGGGCCAGCGTGCCGTGGATCCCGGCGCTGGGGCTCAACGCCAGCCTGTTCCTCGATCCGCTGGGGTTGATGTTCGCGGGGATGATCCTCGGCATCGGCCTGCTGGTCATCATCTACGCCCGCTTCTATCTGGCGGCGGCCGATCCGATGGGGCGGTTCTTCACCTATCTGCTGCTGTTCCAGGGGGCGATGCTGGGCATCGTCCTGTCGGACAATGTGCTGCTGCTGCTGATCTTCTGGGAGCTGACCAGCCTGTCGTCCTTCCTGCTGATCGGCTTCTGGCGCCATTCGGCCGAGGCCCGTCAGGGGGCGCGGATGGCGCTGTTCGTCACCGGCGGCGGCGGTCTGGCGCTGATCGGGGGCCTGCTGATCCTCGGAAACATCGCCGGTTCCTACGACCTGACCGTGATCCTGCAGCAGCGCGAGGCGATCCAGGCGTCGCCGCTGTATCTGCCGGCCCTGCTGCTGATCCTCGGCGGCTGTTTCACCAAGTCGGCGCAGTTCCCGTTCCACTTCTGGCTGCCGCACGCTATGGCCGCGCCGACGCCGGTCAGCGCCTATCTGCATTCGGCGACCATGGTGAAGGCCGGGGTCTTCATGCTGGCGCGGCTGTGGCCGGTGCTGGCGGGGACCGAGCCCTGGTTCCTGATCGTGGCGACGACCGGGCTTGTAACCATGGTGTTCGCGGCCTGGGTGGCGCTGTTCAAGGACGATCTGAAGGGGCTGCTGGCCTATTCGACGATCAGCCACCTCGGCTTCCTGACCATGCTGTTCGGCATCGGCACGCCGATGGCGGCGCTGGTCGGGGTGTTCCACATCATCAATCACGCGACCTTCAAGGCGGCGCTGTTCCTCAACGCCGGCATCGTCGATCACG
>JAHJNW010000036.1 GCA_018820665.1 Alphaproteobacteria bacterium
CGCCCGCAGCGCCGCGGGCCGGCCGGCGTGGCCGGTCATGGCCGGCGGGCTGGCGACCCTCGCGGCCGCCTTCGTCGCCGCTGTCCTGCTGGGACCGGCGTCGCCGGCCCGGGGACAGCTGTTTCAGAGCCCGCCGACCGAGGTGCTCGACGTCGTTCTGGCCGACGGCTCCACCGTAACCCTGGACGCCGACTCGGCCATCCGCGTCGCCCTGGCCGACGACGTACGCCGGGTCGAGCTGGAGCGTGGGGCGGCCTATTTCGACGTGGCGCACGCCGAGGACCTGCCATTCCAGGTGACGGTGGCGGACCAGCGGGTGATCGTCACCGGCACCCGGTTCGTCACCGCGCTGACGGACGTCGGCGGCGAGGTCTCGCTGCTGGAAGGCCGGGTCTCGGTCGGGGCGCGGGACGCCGCGGACAGGGACGCCATGGCCGGCGCCGTCGCCCTGCTGCCGGGCCAGCGACTTAAACTGACCGCGAACGGCCCGGGCCGCCCCGAACAGGCCGATCTCGAGACGACGACGGCGTGGCGCAAACGCCGGCTGGTGTTCCGCGACGTCCCCCTGTCCGAGGTCGTGGCCGCCGCCAGCCGCTACGCCGACCGTCCGCTGGTGGTCGCCGACGCCCGTCTGAGCCGGTCCCGCGTCACCGCGGTCCTGCCTTTGGCGGGGGCGGGGACGCTGGTTCAACGGATGGACGAGCTGCTGCCGATCTCGGTCGAGGACACGCCGGACGGGCGGACCCTGATCCGCGCCGAATAGAGGCCATCGCAGACCTGTCACGCCCGGACGCTAAGGGCGTGGGGTTCTTCCCTGCCTCTCTCTCTCGACTGGGTATCGTCGCTTGAAACCGCTTGCACCATCGCTGCCGGTCGGCGTGGCGGCGGCGCTCAGCCTCGCGCTGGCCGCTTCGCCGGCGTCGGCGCAGGACGCCCAGGTGCGCGACCTCGACATTCCGGCGCAGGAGGCCTCGGCCGCCCTGGTCGAGCTGTGCCTCGTCGCCGACTGCGAACTGGTGTTCATCGGCCCCCGACCCGAACAGCGCACGCAGGCGGTTCGGGGACGGATGTCGTGGCGCACGGCGGTGCGGCGGATGCTCGGGGGCGCGGGCTTGCGGCACAGGTTCGTGGGCGCGCGCGGGGTGCGGGTCTGGGCCGAGACCCGGACGCGGCCCGCCGCCCGCTCGCCCATGCCGGAGACGACGCCGACCGAGCTGGAGCCGGTGGTCGTGCTGGGCCGGCTGTCCGACCAGATCGACGAGTCGGTCCGCCGCAAACGCGAGGCCGATGTCATCTCGGACGGGGTCTCGGCCGCCCGGATCGGCGAGCTGCCCGCCGCCAACCTGGCCGAGGCCCTGCAGCGCGTGCCCGGCGTCGCCATCGAGCGCGAGGTTGGCGAGGGCCAGTTCGTCAGCGTCCGCGGTCTGGGACCGCTGTTCCAGTCCGTGACCCTGAACGGCGCCCCGGTGGCGTTCAACGAGAACATCCGCAACTCGACCCAGAGCGGCCGCCAGTTCCGCTTCCGGGCCCTGTCGGCCGACCTGCTGGCCGGGGCCCGGCTGACCAAGTCGTCGACGCCGGACCTGATCGACGGCGGCATCGGCGCCAATATCGACATCGAGACCGTCGGCGGCCTCGACGACGCTCCCTTCCTGACCCTGCGGGCCGGGGCCGGCCTCGAACAACGGACCGGCCGCATCAGTCCCGATCTGTCGCTCGCCGGCCGGCTCATCTCCGCCGACGGCGATCGCGGCGTGGTCGCCGGCGTGGCCCAGGAAGAGCGGTCGGTGATGTACGACCGGTTCCAGATCCAGCGCTATCGCGACGTCGTCGTCGACGGCCAGACGGTGGCCGTGCCGAACGACGTACGGACCACGCTCGAGCGCGAGGATCGCCGGCGGCGCAGCGCCTTCCTTGGCACCGACTGGCGCCTGGCCCCCGGTCTGTCGCTCGATCTCGACGCCCTGGTCTCGACCTTCGACAACGCCATCCGCGAGGACCGGTTGGTGTTCGGTCTCGGCGAACAGTTGCCGGCGGCCGGCTCGGCGATGACCGTAAGCGACGGCGTAGCCACAGGCGGACAGGTCACGGACGGCGAGATCGACAACAACACCGAGTTTTCCGATCAGTCGCACCTGAATCTGGCCGTCTCGGCCGGCGCCGTGTGGCGTCCGGGCCGGTGGCGGATCACCCCGCGGCTCAGCGCCTCGCTGGCGCGGTCGGTGCTGGACCGGCCGTTGCAGCGCATTTCGGCCTCGTCGCCGGACGGCGTCGCCTACGCCTTCGACCTCGGCGACGCCGCCGACAGCCGCCGGGCGGCTTCGTTGTCCACCGCCTTTGACCTGCTGGACCCGTCGTTGCTCGGGCTGCCGCGACTTCATGTTCGGGCGGTCGAGTCCCGCGACGACGACATCACGGCCAGGGTCGATGCGCGGCGCTTGCTGGACGGAAACCGCGGCCTGTCGGCGGTGCAGTTCGGCGTCCAGTTCAGCGACCGCAGCCGCGACTATCAGCGGCGTGATCGCGAGGCCTTGCTGCGGCCCGGACGAGCGATGGACGTCGCCGCCTACGCCCTGACCACGCCCGACGACGTGTTCGCCGATCTGCTGTCCACGCCCCCCGGCCCGTGGATCGCCGCGGACCCCCGCTGGTTCGACGCCGCCTTCGACATTCCCGGCGCCTTCGACGGGATCTCGCCGCGCCCGCGCGACCTGACCCCGACCGGCGCCGACCTGCAGAACTCGTACGGCGTGGGCGAGCGGGTCGCGGCCGCCTATGTCCGCCTCGACATCGCCCGGGCTCTCGCCGGCCGGCCGGTGTTCGGCAATTTCGGCGTCCGCCGGGTCGAGACCTGGACCGAGGTCGACGGCTCCATTCTCGGCGTCGACCCGGCGGGGGCCGTGGAGGTCCGCCCGGAAACCTATTCGGGTTCGCACAGGGTCTGGTTGCCCAGCGCCAATGTGGCGATCGAGCTGGACGAGGACCGGCTGCTGCGCCTGGCGGTGTCACGCTCGATCACCCGGCCCTCGCTCGCCGACCTGCGCTCGGCCACGGTGCCGGCCAGCACCCTGGTGCGGTCCATCTTCGATCACGGCCAGGCCGCGATCGACGACCCCGAGCCGGGCACGATCTTCACCGGGGTCGGCGGAAACCCGACGCTCAGGCCCTATCTGTCGACCAACTACGACCTGTCGTGGGAGTGGAGCTTCCCGCGCGGCGCGCTGAGCGTGGCGCTGTTCCACAAGTCGATCGACGACTTCATCCTGACCGTCGAGGCGCCCGAGCAACTGGTGTTCGAGACCCGGGACGGCGGGCCGGTCGCCGCCCGGGTGATGATGTCGCGGCCGCGCAATGTCGGCGAGGCCCGCACCACGGGGCTGGAGCTGGGGTTCAACCATCGCCTGCCGTCCGGCCTCGGCCTGTGGGCCAGCGCCACCCTGACCGATGCCGGGGCGACCGACCGGACCACCGGCGAGCGGCGCGACCTGGCCGGGGTGTCGGATGTCGCCTGGTCGCTGAACCCCTATTTCGAACGCGGTCGGCTGGGCCTGAACCTGTCCTGGTCGTGGCGTTCGGCCTTCGTCTCCGAGGCCGACATGCAGGGGGGTGGGATCGCCTCCTTCGTCGTCGCCCCGGCCGGCTATCTGGACGCCCAGGCGACCTGGGAGGTCGGGCCCTCGGCGCAGCTGGTCCTCGCCGCGACCAATCTGACCGACACCACCGACCTCGCCTGGGAGGGCGATCGCAGCCGCCTGCTGCAACTGGGCCGCGCCGGCCGCGGCTTCAGCCTCGGTCTGCGCTGGAGTCTGTAGTCCGACGGCGTCGCGCGGCGCCGATCGTCGGCGCCGGATACCTGAACAACGATCATCGGACGCAAGCGGCGCATTCACACATAATTTCGTCATCATTCGCGCATCGCGCTTGACGAAGGCCCGGCAGCAACCTCCAGTACCCCAACGGACCGGTTGTTCACGCGGGGCCGGGCAGAGTTATCGGCTTCGCGTCGGGAGTAGTTCGTGCGGAGGAGTTCATGGCCAGACTGCGCGCGACATTCATCGCCGCCGCCGCCCTACTTCTGGGCTGCGGGCCGGTGACCGCGTCGACGCCGACACTCCTCTGGCGTGACGCCAAAAAGGTCGCCGTGCTCTGTCTCGTCGCGCCGACGCGACTTCTGGACTACCGGGACCTTCAGTCCGACCTCTGCCGCCGGGTGGTCGCCAACGCCGGGCTGAATGCGCCGCTTCCGGTGACCGAAATCGCCCATGGCGACCCGCAGGTGATCGCCTCGGACACGGTCGCCCTGCTGGTTCACGCCTCCGTCCAGGCCGGTCCGCAGAGCACGCCGCTGGTCGCCTTTTCGATCCGGCCCTTCCGCGCCACCGCGGAACAGACGGCGCAGCTCTTCAGCGCTCCGCCCCGCGCCGCGACCCTTGGCGCGGACGGCGTTGGGGACGCCGCGCTCGACGCCGCCATCGACGCCGCGCTTTCCGAAACCCTTCCCTGGCGCGCTGACGAGGCGTCGTCGGGACCCCAGCCCCTCATTGAACGATAGCTTGAACAGGACACGATCATGAAGACGATTCAAAGCGCCGCGGGCCAGGTCTCGATCGACTCCGGGTCGACGTTCAATCTGGAGACCTTCCAGAACATCCTGCCTCACACCGGCGAAGCGGGTTGCGGCTGCCCGGGCTGCGTCCAGAACCCGGATCCGGGCCCGGACATGTCCACCTCCCCCCTCGACGCCAACATCGACGGCACGGGCGGCACGGTCGCCGGCAAGCCCGTCTGGACCCTCGAGCAGGTCACCGCCAACCTGAACCGGACCGGGATTTCATGGACCCCGGGCCCCAACAACGCCGTGCCCACCAGCGGCAGCGCCGCGGTCATCAATTTCGCCTTCTTCGAGAACCAGGACGAGCTGTTCGACAACGGATACGTCTATGAGTCCGGCGGTCAGCTCTACGCCTTCAGCGAGTATTTCAACTTCGCCGCCTTCACCGCCGAGCAGCGCGACGCGACCCGTGAGGCCATCACGGCCTGGGACGACCTGATCGCGACGACCTTCGTCGAGACCTCGGCGGACGAAGGGGACATGAATTTCGGCAACCTGCTGAATGCGCCGAACACCCAGGCCTATGCCCGGCTCCCGGCGGGAACCCTCACGGCGGACCCGGCTCTGAATGAGCAGGTCGTCAGGATCGGTGGAGACGTCTGGATCAGCACCGCCCAGGCCAGCAATTTCCAGCTCGACGAAGGCCAGTACGGCATCCACACCCTGGTCCACGAAGCCGGCCACGCCCTCGGCCTGAGCCACCCGGGCGCCTACAATGCGGCGCCGGGCCTCAGCATCACCTATGCCGCCAACGCGGAATACGCCCAGGACACCCGCGCCTACAGCGTGATGTCCTATTTCAACGCGTCGTCGCTGGGCGCGCGGCATTTCGACTTCAACATCTCGACCACCGTCTATGCCGCGACCCCGCTGATCCATGACATCGCCACCATCCAGGCGATCTACGGCGCCGATCCCACGACGCGGGTCGGAGATACGACCTACGGCTTCAACAGCAACGCCGGGCGCGACTCTTTCGACTTCACCGTGACGCCGGCCCCGGTCATGGCCATCTATGATGCGGGCGGCATCGATACCCTCGACGCCTCCGGCTATGACACCACCCAGCTGATCGATCTCACCCCCGGCGCCCTGAGCAGCATCGGCGGGGTCACCGCGGCCTCGGCCCCGACGTTCGAGGAGACCAACGCCAACCGCGCCGCCGTCGGCCTCGCCCCCGTGCCGCTCGCCACCTACAACGCCAACATCGCGGCGCTGACCGCCAACCCGGTCGTCGGGCGTCTCACGGACAATGTCGGCATCGCCTACGGCACGACCATCGAGAACGCCGTCGGCGGCTCCGGCGCGGACGCGATCATCGGCAACGCCGTCGACAACATCCTGACCGGCAACGCGGGCGACGACGTCCTGCTTGGGCGCGAGGGCAACGACACGCTGAATGGCGGCGACGGCAATGACTCGCTGGATGGCGGGGTCGGCGTCGATCTGATGACCGGCGGGGCCGGCGACGACATCTATGTCGTGGATGAGGTCGCGGACCAGGTCGTCGAAGGCGCCGGAGCCGGCACGGATGAGGTCCGCACCTCGCTCGCCTCCTACACGCTCCAGCAAAACTTCGAGAACCTCGTCGGGACGGCCTCGACCGGCCAACGCCTCACCGGCAACAGCGCCGACAACGTCATCCGGGCCGGGACCGGCGATGACACGCTGGAGGGCGGCGACGGCGACGACTATCTGGACGGCGGCGCCGGCGCCGACTTCATGTCCGGCGGCTCGGGCGACGACACCTATGTTGTCGACAACGCCGGGGATCGCGTCAGCGAGACCGGCGGTGGACACCGCGGGCTCAAGGACGTGCTCTGGTGGCTGTTCGGCTCGCGCAAGAGCGGCAACGACACGGTCCTGGCCTCGATCTCCTATGTGCTCGGCGCGGAGCTGGAGAACCTGGTCCTGACCGGCGACGCCGACCTGAACGGCACGGGCAACCTTGAGGACAACAGAATCGAGGGCAACGGCGGCGCGAACGTCCTGTTCGGCTTGCTGGGCGATGACAGCCTGTTCGGCGGCGCCGGCGCCGACCATCTGGACGGGGGCCTCGGCGAGGATCTCCTCGACGGTGGGGCCGGGGCCGACACCATGGACGGTGGTTGGGGCGGCGACACCTATGTGGTCGACGACGCCGGCGACCTGGTGATCGAAAACGGGCTGTTCGGAACCGACACGGTCCAGGCGAGCATCTCCTATGAGCTGGGGTCGGGCCTCGAGGATCTGGTGCTGACCGGCGAGGACGCGCTGAACGGAACCGGCAACCGCTATGACAACGTCATCACCGGCAATGCGGCCGCCAATGTGCTCAGCGGCGGCTCCGGCGACGACACCCTGATGGGCGGCGGCGGAGCGGACGTGCTGGACGGCGGGTCGGGCGACGACTTCCTGCTGGGCGGCGCGGGTGGCGACACCCTGACCGGCGGGTCCGGTCGCGACACCTTCGTCTTCGCCTCGCTGGGTGATTTCGGAACCGGAACCTCGCTGGACGTCATCACCGACTTCGATCGCCGTGAACGCGACCGGATCGACCTGAGCGATCTGGACGCCGACCTCGGCCGGTCCGGCAACCAGTCGTTCCGCTTCATCGGCGACCGGGACTTCAGCGGCCGGGCCGGCGAGTTGAGGTTCGAGTTCGGCGAGGACGGCCAGTACGTCTCCGGCGATCTGAACGGCGACGGGATCGCGGACTTCCAATTCCTCGTCGAGACCAACGCGGCCCTGCGCTCCAGCGATTTCTACCTGTAGGGTCGGCCGCGGACCTGTCGTCGCCCGCTCCCGGGTGACGCACCAAGACCATCTGAGACCGAGGCCCTGTTGAAACACCTGCTGCCCGGCAAGCCGGGGACCGAGCCTCTGGCCGAAGCGCTGAGGGCCTGCCGCCCGCACTTTGTGTGGGCGGCGGTGTTCTCGGCCTTCGTCAACCTGCTGTACCTGACCCCGACCCTGTACATGCTGCAGGTGTATGACCGCGTCGTGCCGACCGGCGGCCTGATGACGCTGGTGCTGGTCACGGTGGTCGCCGTCTTCGCCCTGGCGGCGCTGGCGGCGCTGGACTGGCTGCGCGGCCGGTTGATGCTGCGGGCCGGTCTGCGACTGGACCGGATGCTCTCGGGCAAGGTGCTGGGCCGGGTCGTCGACCTGCAGGCGCGGTTGCCGAACACCCAGGCTCTGCGCGAGTTCGACCACGTCCGCGGGGCCATCAGCGGTCAGGGCATGCTGGCGCTGTTCGACGCGCCGTGGACGCCGATCTATCTGCTGTGCTGCTTCCTGCTGCACCCGGCCATCGGCCTGCTGACCCTGGTCGGCGCCGGGGTGCTGTTCGGTCTGGCCTGGCTGAACGAGCGCGACACCCGCCCGCGCCTGAAGCAGGCCATGCAGTCGCAGAACTCGGCCTATGCCGCGCAGGAGGCCGTGGCCGGCCAGGCCGAGGTCGTCCGCGCCCTGGGCATGCGCCAGTCCTCGATCGCCCGTCAGCTGGAACAGCGCGGTCGGGCCACCGCGGCCCAGGCCGACGCCCAGCTGGCCGGGGGGCGCTATAGCGGCGCGATCAAATTCCTGCGCCTGGTGCTTCAGTCGGCCGCGCTTGGTCTGGCCGCCTGGCTGGCGGTGAACAACGAGATCTCGGTGGGCGCGATCATCGCCTCCTCGGTCCTGCTCAGCCGGGCCGTGGCGCCGATCGAAATGCTGGTCGGCGTCTGGCCCGGTCTGGTGCAGGGCGTCACCAGCTGGAACACCCTGACCGAGCTGTTCGCCAGCACCGCCGCCGTCGAGCGCGAACGGACCCGCCTGCCGGACCCGGCCGGCCGGCTTCAGGTCGAGGCCGTCACGGTCCGGTTTCCGGACACCGAACAGCCCCAGCTGCGCGGCGTCAGCTTCTCCCTGACGCCCGGGCAGACGCTCGGCGTGGTCGGCCCCAGCGGTTCGGGCAAGACCACCCTGGCCCGGGTAATCGCCGGCGCCCTGACCCCCCAGGCTGGGGCGGTCCGGCTGGACGGGGCCGAGTACAAGGCCCGCGAGGGCGACGAGCTGGCGCGCTGGATCGGCTATCTGCCGCAGGTTCCCAGCCTGTTCGCCGGCTCGATCAAGGAGAATATCTCGCGCTTCTCGACCGCCGCCGGCGTCGATCAGGAGACGGCCGACCGGACCGCCGTGGCGGCCGCCGTAGCGGCCGGGGCGCATGAGATGATCCTGCGGCTGCCGCAGGGCTACGATACGGTGCTGGGGCCGTTTGGCCAGGGCCTGTCGGCGGGTCAGGCCCAGCGCGTCGCCCTGGCGCGGGCGCTGTACAACGATCCGGTCCTGCTGGTGCTGGACGAGCCGAATTCCCACCTCGATCAGGAAGGCGAGGCCGCCCTGATGCAGGCCATCGTCGGCGCCGCCGCGCGCGGCGCCGCGGTGGTCGTCATCGCCCACCGGGCCGGGGTGCTGGCCCGGGTCGATCGCCTGCTGATGATGCAGGACGGCGCCATCCGGCTGGAAGGGCCGCGCGACGCGGTGCTGGAGAAGATGCGCGCGACCTCCGGACGGCCCGGCGCGCCGACGGCGGCGCCGGAGCCGGGTCAGGCTCCTCAGCGGGTCGCATCGACCACGAGACGGGCCCGATGACCGACGCCGCTACGCCGCACCGTCCCGCCGCTGAACCGGCGCCGGAGCCGGACAACCCCCGCCGCGAACTGGTGATCGGCGGGGCCATCATCGTGCTGTTCTTCGGCATATTCCTGGGCTGGGCGGCTCTGGCGCCGCTGGACGCCGGCGCCTATGCCGAGGGGCAGATCGCGGTTTCGGGCAACCGCCAGGCCGTGCAGCACCGCGAGGGCGGGGTGGTCAGCGCCCTGCATGTCGCCGAGGGGGACACGGTCCGCCGCGGCCAGATCCTGTTGCAGCTGTCGTCAGGCGAGTTGCGGGCGACCGAGCGCGGCGTGACCAGCCAGGTCTATGCCCTGATCGCCCAGCGCGCCCGACTGACCGCCGAACGCGACCAGCTGCGCGCCATTCCGACCCCGCCCGAATTCGCCGACCTGCCCGCTGACGACCTCGCCCTCGCGCGGGAGTCCCTGCGCATCCAGCAGCTGCAGTTCGGGGCCCGGCGCAGCGGCCGCTCGACCGAGACGGGCGTGCTGAGCCAGCGGGTGGCCCAGTTGAACGAACAGATCGCCGGCTACCAGCGCCAGATCGACGCCAATCTGGAACAGCAGCGGCTGATCCAGGAGGAACTGGCCGGGATGCGCAGCCTGGCCGATCAGGGCTACGCCCCCCTGACCCGCGTCCGGGCGCTGGAGCGCACGGCGGCCCAGCTGGACGGCGAGATGGGTTCGCTGCGGTCGCAGGTCGCCCGGTCGCGCGAGGCCATCGGCGAGACCCGGTTGCAGATGTCCGGCGTCTCGACCGAGCTGAATGAGGATGTGGCCGACCAGCTGCGCCAGATCGACGTGCAACTGAACGAACTGCGGCCGCGGATGACGGAGCTGAGGGCCCAGATCGCCCGCACCGAGGTCCGGGCGCCGGCCTCGGGGGAGGTCGTCGGGCTGACCATCTTCACCCAGGGCGGGGTGATCCAGCCGGGGCAGACGCTAATGGAGGTCGTCCCCCGCGACGCGTCGCAGGTCATCGTCGCCCAGGTCAAACCCACCGACATCGACAACCTGCGGGTCGGGCTGTCGACAGAGGTGCAGTTCCCCGGCCTGCGCGAGCGCAATCCGCCGACGATCCACGGACGTGTCACCCGGATCTCGGCGGACAGTTTCACCTCGGACCAGACGGGGGAGACCTACTACCGGGCGGAGATCGTGGTCCCGGCCTCGGAACTGGAGACCCTGGGACGGGCGGCGACCTCCCTGCGCCCGGGCGCGCCGGTCCAGGTGATCATCCTGCTGAGGAAGCGGACGGCGCTGGCCTATCTGCTTGAGCCCCTGACCAACAATCTGTGGCGGTCCGGCAGCGAGCAGTAGGCGCTCGCGGTTCGGCTGTGGCGGGCGTGGCCCGGGGGCTGTGGGCGGCTTTCGTTTTGTAGTGAAATTGAAACCCGGGACGTTGTAATCTGTCCTCTGACAATGCCTCGCGAGGCTTTGCTCCGTTATTGACGGTTGTAAAGATCAGCGGCTAACGGTCGGAACACATACCGAAAGCGCGGCCGCGGAGCCGCGCTTCGGTCAGGGAGATGCGGTCGATGGCGGATGGTTCCCGTGTGGTGACGCGCGATACGTCCGAGCGGCGGCGTGAAATCACGACCATGATCCGGACGCGCGGCAGCGTCCAGGTCGCCGCCCTGTCCGAACTGTTCGGCGTGTCGATGCAGACCATCCGCAAGGATCTGCACTACCTCGAGGATCACGGCGTGGCGACGCGCGCCTATGGCGGCGCCATCAGCTCGGAGGTGGTCAACGCCCAGGTCGAACCGGCGATCGAGACCAAACGCGTCATCCATACCGAAGCAAAGGAGCGGATCGGCAAGCTGGCCGCGGGCATGGTCAATCCCGGCGAGTCGATCATGCTCGACTCCGGCACCACCACCCTGCAGATCGCCCGCTTCCTGCCCGACGAGGAGGACATCACCGTCGTCACCAATGACTTCGATGTCCTCGGCGTTCTCAACCAGAAGCGGAAGATCAAGATCGTCATGCTGGGCGGCGAACTGCGCCGCAAGAACATGGCCTTCTACGGCGCGCAGACGGTGGCGGCGCTGGACGATCTGCTGCTGGACAAGCTGTTTCTCGGTGTGGACGGACTGGACATCGAGCGCGGCATCACCACGCATCACGACGCGGAAGCCCAGCTGAACCGCCGGATGGTCGAAACCGCGCGCGAGGTCATCGCCGTCACCGACGCCTCCAAATTCGGCAAGGTCTGCCTGCACCGCATCATCGGTGTGGGCGATCTCGACGTCCTCGTCACCGATACCGGCGCCCCGTCCTATATCGACGAAGCGGCGGATCGTCTCGGCTTCGGCCTGTACAAGGCCTGAGTCCGTCAGCGGCGCAGGGCCGCGTCGCCCCAGGCGACGACCAGCGGCAGGTCGCTGCTCAGGTTCTCGGACCGGGCGACGATTTCGACCAGGCGGACGCCGTCGATGTCGGCGGCCAGAGTTTGCGGCGCCTCGCCAAAGCGCATCGGCCCGGTTTCGGCCAGCAGCGCGCCGTCGCCATAGATGGCGAAGCGCACGGCGTCCCGGGTGTTGCGTGTGGAATCGTCGACGCCGACCCGGGCTTCGAAACGCGTGTGTTCGCTGTTGCGCACCTCGAGGCGGGAATTCGTCAGCACCCCGATGCCGGTCTCGAAGGTCTCGCCGCCGATGCGCAGCGCCTGGTCGTAGGGCGTCGCGTCGGACCGGGCGCCGCCCCAGCCGGTATAGGTCGGACGCTCGCCCGAGCCGCGCGTCGGGCCCCACGCGTTGCGCATGCGGTGAACGACCGGATCCGGCTCGGGCGCGATGACACCGTCGACCGCCACATTCACATCCCCGGGAATCTCGGACAGATAGACGCCGTCGTCCAACTGTCGCGCGCCGGACGCCTCGAAGACGAGGGTCTGGCGCGGCTCGAGGGTGAAGCTCGTCTCGCCGGTGAAGGTCGAGGCCGCGCCCGGCTCCCACAGGTCGCGCAGTTGCACCGGCGCGTCGCCGGCGAACTTCATATGCGCCGCCGTCAGGGTCACCTCGGTCCCGCCGAGGCCGCGGTTGAACAGGGCCACGGCCTTCTTGCCGGTCGACAGGGTCTTGACGATGATCTGCACGTCATCCGAGGCATAGGTGATGACTCCCTGATGCCCGCCGGGATCCTGGTTCAGGCCGACGATGTCGGCATTGCCCCAGATGTCCATCAGGCTTTGCGGCGCCTGGCGCAGGTCATAGCTGATCAGCAGCGGGGCGTTGATCATGGCCCACAGCGAGAAATGCGACCGGGCCTCGGTCAGGTGGTCCTGATCGAATTCGCCGTGGCCGATGAACAGGATGTCCGGGTCGTTCCAGGCGCCCGGCTTGGCGTAGAGGGCGCGGGTCGAGGCGCTGTCGAAATTGTGCAGCATCCGCGTCCAGGTCGGGGTGATGTCGCCGCTGGTGCGCCACATATGGCCGACGTCCTTGCCCCAGGACCGGACGTCGGCCGAGCCCCAGTTGCAGATCGCCAGGATGTAGTCGCCGTCCGGATTGTGCCGGTTCAGGGCTTCGGCCACCTGGCTGTAGAGGGCTTTGACCGCTTCCACGTCGGTGCGGTTGATCGCCGCCTGGTCGATCAGCGGCGGCACGGGGGTATAGGCGTACTCGCGCACCACTTCGGTGTCCGGGCCGTAGACATTGATGCCGCAGGCGTCGACCTTGATGTAGTCGAAGCCCCATTCGCGGAAATAGACGCCGATGTCCTGATCGACGTGGCCCTGCAGCCCGACCTCGCGCTCGGCCGTCGTGCCCTCGGGCAGATTGGGAGAATGCAGGTCATAGGCCTGGGAACAGGCGTTGCGGCCGATGTCGGTGTAGATGCCGGCCTTCAGGCCCATGGCGTGCAGGGTGTCGGTATAGGGGCGGAAGCTGGTGTCCCCGCCCTCGACCGCCGCCGACGGGAACAGCCCCGTGCGGATCTCCAGCCGCCCGTCCGACTGCCGGCGCTTCAGCCACCAGCCGTCGTCGATGTTGACATAGGTGTAGCCGAGGCGGGCCAGACCGCTGTCGACCATCGCCTTGGCCGAGCCGAGGACCTTGGCCTCATCGACCTCGGTGCGAAACGCGTTCCACGAGTTCCAGCCCATCGGCGGAGTCCGCGCCTGCGACCGCTCCGGGATCGACCATTCGCCGGTGGCCGCCAGCGGGTCGATTTGCGCCAGTGCGGGCGTCGACAGGGCGAGAACGCAGCACAGCGCCGCGGACGTCAGCAGGGACCGAACGGTCATGGAACACCTATCTGTCAGGAGTTGCGGCCGGCGAAGAACTGGCGCTTCGCATTGCTGTAGTAGATCTTGTCGATCACCGACCGGGGCAGGGCCAGTCCCATGGCGTCGGCGTCGATGTCGTCGACACGCTGGCTTTCCGTCGTCGCCAGATAGGTCCAGTCCGCCAGCCAGTAGTCGTGGGCCACCTTGCGGAAGCCCTCGGCGTCCTCGCCCGGGTTGAGCGTCAGATCGGTGCCGTAGAGGATGCGGTCCTGATAGCGGATGAAGAAGTCGCGGACCTTGGCGTGGTCGCGGACCGACTGATACTGGATCTGGGCCATGCGGGCGGCCAGTTCGACGACGGCGTTCGGATGGGCGTCGAGGAATTTGGCCGCCTCGTCGACGCTCCATTCCAGACTGGCCATGTGCGCCCCGACGACGCGCAACTCCGGATGGGCGGCGACCATGGCGTCCCGCTTGGCCATCAGGCTCTCGTAGCTCGGCATCTCGGGGTGGAGATACATGTGGTATTCGGGGTGGTTGCTGAAATAGAGCCGGTCGTTCTCGGTCGTCATCTGATCCAGCGGCAGCCAGCAGTTGCGCGGCTCGCCCTGGTGCGCGATCAGCGGGATGTTCAGCGCCGCCAAGTGGTCGAAGATCGGGTCCAGGCCCGCGTCGTTGATGAAGATCAGCTGCCCCCCGACGTCCCGCTCGACCATGCCGATGTTCTTCCACACCTTCACCGCCAGGGCGCCCTGGCGGAATTCGGAGTCGAGATAGGCCTTGGCCGCCGGGACCCAGCCGGCGTCGCCGAACCCCTTCATCGAGAAGGTGGCGGCGTAGTGAAAGCGCTGCGGGTCGACCCCGGCGAAATGATGGGCGACGGCGGCCTGATCGCTGACCGAGGGGAAGGCCGGATAGTCGACGTTGATCGACAGGATTTCGAAATTGTCGGCCGCCGCCTGTTCGAGGAAGGCGCTGTCGGCGACATTGACGTGGACGTGGGAGTCGAATTTCCGCACCGTGGCGAAGTCGGCCAGGCTGTAGGTCGCCGCGTCCGGTGTGCTGCAAGCCGACAGTGCGCAGGCCAGTAATGCGAAGGGCGCTACAAGAGTGCGTAGCAAGCGCCGGTTGATCCTCATGGCCGCCTCCATATTCCCCGGGAACATATCTCTACGCAACGAAAACGAAGCTGAACGTTTCGGTGTGCGTCTTTTTGTTTGCCTTTGGAAATCGGCTTATGCAAGATCATTTCCAGACACAGGTAACAAAAGGGTGGGGCGATGATCACGGGACACCTTGTGAGCAGGCGCGGCCTTCTGGCCCTCGGCGGCGGGAGCGTACTGGCCACGGGCGCGCTCGGCGGCGGCCGGGTCTGGGCCGCCCCGGCCGTGGTGCGGGTGGGTGACGGCGCCCTGACGATCGAATTCGATTCCGCCCTGAAGAGCCGGCTGATTTCCGGGCCGGAAGGGCAGGGCGCGCCCCTGACCGATTTCGACGCTTCCGAAACGGTGACGCTCGAGGGCGGGCGGGTCGTCGACAGCTTCTTCTTCACCGGACACAGCCAGGAGCCGGTCAGCGACCGCCACGGCCCGGGGGTCCGCCACACGGTGCGCGGCGCCTCCGCCGAGGGACTGGAAAAGACCGTCCACCTGACCTTCTACGACCGCTATCCGGGCTTTCCGCTGCTGAACGTCACCTGGCGTCACACGCGCGGCGAAACGCTCGCCATCGAAGGTTATCGCGTCGGGGGGCATACGCTGAAGTCATCGGGCGCAGGCTTCTGGTCCTGGTCCGGTTCGACCCATGCCGATCGCCGCGACTGGGTGCAGCCGGTGGGCGAGGGCTTCGAGCAGGCCAATTTCATGGGCATGAACGCCTCGGACTATGGGTCGGGCACGCCGGTCGCCGATGTCTGGCGGCCGGACATCGGCATAGCCGTCGGCCATGTCGAGCTGACGCCGAAACTGATCTCCCTGCCGATCATCGCCTCGCCGGTCGGCGCCTCGGTGGCGCTGCAGGAGGCGAGGGCGGTGACCCTGGCCGCCGGCGACAGCCTCAGTTCGCTGGACGCCTTCGTCGCCGTGCACCGGCGCGACTACTATGCGACGCTGGACGCGTATCGCCGCGTCATGGCCGACCGCGGTCTGGCGGCGCCCAAGGCGCCGGAAGGCTCGTATGAGGCGGTCTGGTGCGCATGGGGCTATGACCGCAACTTCACCGTCGCCGAGGTCGAGGGCACCTACGCCAAGGTCAAGGAGTTGGGCTTCAAATGGGCCGTCCTCGACGACGGCTGGCAGACCAATGAGGGCGACTGGGATCTGGACCCGCGCAAATTCCGCACCGAGGCGGACATCGTCTCCTTCGTCACGGCGATCCGCGCCGCCGGCCTCAAGCCCAAACTCTGGCTGGCGCCGCTGGCGGTCGATCCGGGTTCGGACCTGCTGCACGATCACACCGACATGCTGCTGCTGGACGAGAACGGCGCGGTGCAGGACGTGACCTGGTGGAACGCCTTCTACCTGTGCCCGGCCTATCAGCCGACGCGCGACTACACCCAGAAGCTGATCCGCAAGATCATCGGCGAGTGGGGCTATGAGGGGCTGAAGCTGGACGGCCAGCACATGAACGGCGTCGCCCCCTGCCACAATCCGGCGCACAACCATGCCCGTCCGGAGGAGTCGGTCGAGAAGCTGCAGGACTTCTGGAAGATGGTCTACGACACGGCGCGGGAGGCCAATCCCGAGGCCGTCGTCGAATTCTGCCCCTGCGGCACCTCCTACGCCTTCCACAACCTGCCCTACACCAACCAGGTCCCGGCGTCGGACCCGCTGTCGTCGTGGCAGATCCGCCTGAAAGGCAAGTCGCTGAAGGCGCTGATGGGGCGGGACGCCGCCTATGCCGGCGACCATGTCGAACTGAGCGACGGCGGCGACGATTTCGCCTCGTCGGTCGGCATCGGCGCGGTCATCTCGACCAAATTCACCTGGCCGAACGAGGGGCGGGGCAAGGACGCCGACTTCCGCCTGACGCCCGAGCGCGAGGCGGTGTGGCGCAAATGGGCCGACCTCTACAATGCGCGGATGCTGCCCAAGGGCCAGTACCTCGGCGAACTGTATGACATCGGCTTCGACAAGCCCGAGGCGCATGCGATCGAGAAGGACGGCCGGCTCTACTACGCCTTCTACGCCCCGCAGTGGGACGGGCCGGTCGAGCTGCGCGGTCTCGGCGCGGGCGGCTATCGCCTGACCGACTACGTCAACGGCGTGGACCTGGGCGCGGTGACAGGGCCGACCGCCCGCATCCCCGCGCGGTTCGAACAATCCCTGCTGATCGAAGCCATCCCCGTCCAAGGCGGCCGTGCATGACCGATACATCCGCGGCCCCCGCAGCCCCGCCGCCCGCGCCCGCCGTCGCGTCCCGGCGCTGGCTGGTCTTCGCCTTCCTGACCGTCGCCCTGTGGGGGGTATGGGGCGCGTTCGCCGGCATTTCCGCCCAGCGCGGCTTCCCCGAGACGCTGGTCTACTGCGTCTGGGCGGTGACCATGATCCTGCCGGCGGTCATCGTCATGCAGCGCGAGAAATGGAAGCTCGATCGCGACCCCAAGTCGATCTTCTACGGCCTGCTGATCGGTCTGACAGGGGCCGGCGGCCAGATGATCCTGTTCTATGCGGTGACGACGGGCCCGGCCTATCTCGTCTTCCCGATCATCTCCCTGTCGCCGCTGATCACTATCCTGCTGTCGTTCCTCCTGCTGAAGGAGCGCACCTCGCGGCTGGGGGCCGTCGGGGTGGTGCTGGCGCTGGTCGCCCTGCCGCTGTTCGACTTCTCGCCGCAGGGGTTTTCGTTCGCCCAGGGCTCGACCTGGTTCCCGCTGGCCCTGATCATCATGGCCTGCTGGGGCGTCCAGGCCTATTTCATGAAACTGGCCAACACCCACATGCGCGCCGAAAGCATCTTCTTCTACATGATGCTGAGCGGCCTGCTGCTGGTGCCCGTGGCCATCGCGATGACGGACTTTTCGAGGCCGATCAACTGGGGCTGGGACGGGCCGTGGCTGGCCGCGGGGATCCAGATGCTCAACGCCCTCGGCGCCCTCTCGCTCGTCTACGCCTTCCGCTACGGCAAGGCGATCGTGGTCGCGCCGCTCACCAACGCCGGCGGGCCGCTGGCCACCGCGGTCATCTCGCTGCTGATCATCGGCGTCGTGCCCGGCGACCTGAAGATGGTCGGCCTGGCCCTGGCCGTCATCGCCTCGGCGCTTCTGGCCACGGCCCCCTGATCCGCCGTTCGGCGTTCTTCGACGGAGGCCGTCGCCCGGTCGCCATCCGGGCCGCCCGGGGGGTCGCCGACCGATGTATTTTTTGAACCGAGGTTTCGGTTTCCTTGTTTTGATTGCGGTTGACCGTATATTGACCGAGGGAGCAGTCCGTCACCGAAGGAAATTCTCATGAAGGCGATGCTCGACCTGGTCGCCCGGCACAAGTCCGGTCAGGCCTGCGGCGTCTATTCGGTCTGCTCGGCCCATCCGCTGGTGATCGAGGCGGCCTTCGTCCATGCCCTGGACGCCGGCGTCGACGTGGTCCTGATCGAGGCGACCTGCAACCAGGTCAATCAGGACGGCGGCTACACCGGCATGACGCCGGAGATGTTCCGCGACTTCGTCCACGCCATCGCCCGCAAGGTCGGCCTGTCGGACGAACGCGTCCTGCTGGGCGGCGACCATCTGGGCCCCAATCCGTGGACCGGCCTCGCCGCCGAAGACGCCATGGCGAAGGCTGAGGTGCTGATCGAACAGTATGTGGCGGCCGGATTCCGCAAGATCCACGCCGACTGTTCCATGTCGTGCGCCGACGATCCGGTCCCGCTGCCGGAGGATGCGATCGCCCGCCGCGCCGCGCGCCTGATCAAGGTCGCCGAGGCGACGCAACAGAGGGCCGGCGGCGAGCCGTGCGTCTACGTCATCGGCACCGAGGTGCCCGTGCCCGGCGGCGCGGCCGAGGACCTGCCCGAGCTTGAAGTGACGACGCCCGACGCGGCGATCGCGACCATCGAGGCCCACCGCGCCATCTTCGCGGAGGAGGGGTTGTCCGAAGCCTGGCCGCGCGTCATCGCCGTCGTCGTCCAGCCCGGCGTCGAGTTCGACCACCACAAGGTCATCGACTATGATCGCGCCAGGGCGGTTCAACTGAGCGCCGCGCTCGACGACCAGCCGCACATCGTCTTCGAGGCCCATTCGACCGACTACCAGACCCCCGGGGCGCTGAAGGCGCTGGTCGAGGACCATTTCGCCATCCTCAAGGTCGGGCCGGGCGTCACCTTCGCCCTGCGCGAGGCCCTGTGGGCGCTGGACGCCATCGAACGCGAATGGGTCGGCGAGGACCGCGCCTCCGGCTTCCGCCGCATCGCCATCGAACGGATGAAGGCCGATCCGCGCAACTGGGCCAAATATTACCACGCGGCCGGCGCGGAGCTGGAGTTCGACCTCCAGTACAGCTTCTCGGACCGGATCCGCTACTATTGGCCGGACCCGCAGATCGCCGCCGCCCAGGAGAGGATGTTCGCCAACCTCGCCGACAATCCGCCGCCCCTGCCGCTGGTCAGCCAGTATCTGCCGGGAGCCAACGCCGCCCTGCGCGACCGCGCCCTGAGCCCCGATCCGGCCGCTCTGGCGATCGCCCATGTCGGCGCGACGCTGGAAGCCTATCGCGCGGCCTGCACCCCTGAGCCGGAGTATGTCGATGTCTGACATCACCCACCTTGGCCTCGACGAGTCCGAACTGGAGCGCCTCGGCGCCCTGTGGACGGCGCGGGAGATCGCCCAGCAGCCGGCCATGCTGCGCGAGACGCAGAAGCTGCTCATGGCCCGACGCGCCGAGATCGAGGCCTTTCTCGCCCCGCTTCTGGCCGCGCGCGACCTGCGCATCATCCTGACGGGAGCGGGCACCTCCGCCTTCGCCGGCGAGTGCTTGGCGCCGGTCCTGTCGACGCGTCTGGGCCGCCGTGTCGAGGCCGTCCCGACCACGGATATCGTCTCGGCTCCGCACCTGTATCTCGAGGCGGACACCCCGACCCTGCTGGTCTCCTTCGGGCGGTCCGGCAACAGCCCCGAAAGCGTGGCGGCCATCGAGCTGGCCGACCGACTGGTCAAGACGCTGAGCCATCTCGTCATCACCTGCAACGCCGACGGCGCGCTGGCGGCGTACGGACAGGGCGCGCGCGGCCTGACCGTACAGCTGCCAGAACCGACGCATGACCGCAGCTTCGCCATGACGTCCAGTTTCACCAGCATGACCTACGCCGCCCTGGCGGTGCTCAGCGGCATCGCGGTCATGGACGAGCGCGTCGACGCCATCGCGCGGGCGACCCAGACCGTCATCACCGACTATACGTCCGTCATGCAGGCGGTCGCGGCGGAGGACTATGAGCGCGTGGTCTATCTCGGCAGCCACATCTTCAAGGGGCTGGCGCGCGAGTCGGGGCTCAAGCTTCTCGAACTGACCAACGGCGCCCTGGTGACCATGTTCGACTCACCGCTCGGCTTCCGCCATGGGCCGAAAACCATCGTCAACGCCCGGACGCTGATCGTCGTCTTCTTCTCCAACAACGCCTATACGCGCAGCTATGACGTCGATCTTCTCGACGAGCTGCGACGCGACAACGCCGCGGCCCGGGTCATCGCCATAACGGCCCAGGACGGCGTCGGCCTGCCCAAGGGGGACGAGATCAGCATTCCCGGACTTGAGACAGCGGACGACGCCGACCTGCTGGTGCCCTTCATCGTCGCGCCGCAAATTCTGGCCTTCTTCGAGTCGCTGCGCCTTGGGCTGACGCCGGACAAGCCCAACACCTCGGGCACGGTCAACCGGGTCGTGCAGGGCGTGCGCATCCACGAGCTGGGTTGATGACGGGGGACGGGAAGACGGGCCGGTCCGACGGGTGCTTTCTGGGCGTCGACGGCGGCGGCACCAAGACCGCCTTTATCCTGACCGACCGCGGCGGGCGCGAGCTGGCCCGGTACGAAGGCGGGTCCAGCTACTACATCCAGATCGGCGTCGAGGCTTTGCACACCCTGCTGCAGGAAGGCGTCGAGGCGGTGCTGGGTCAGGCGGGGGCCTCGCCCGACGACATCATCTTCGCCTTCTTCGGCCTGCCCGCCCATGGGGAGGATTCGCAGATCCAGCCGTTTCTGGATGTGATCCCCGAGGCCCTGCTGGGCCATCGACGCTATGCCTGCGGCAATGACATGATCTGCGGCTGGGCCGGATCGCTGGCCGGCGAGGACGGCATCAACATCGTCGCCGGCACCGGCTCGATCGGCTATGGCGAGCGACAGGGTCTGTCGGCGCGCGGCGGCGGGTGGGGCGAGGTCTTCTCCGACGAAGGCTCGGCCTATTGGATCGCCGTTCAGGGGCTCAACCTGTTCTCGCGCATGGCCGACGGTCGTCAGCCGCGCGGACCGTTGTACGACCTGCTGATGCGCGAGCTCGAGCTCAAGACCGAGCTCGACCTGTGCGCCTATGTCTATTCCCGCACGACGGCCCAGCGGGATCGCATCGCCGCCCTGTCGCGTCTGGTCGCCGTGGCGGCGACGCAGGGCGACGAGGCGGCGCGGCGCATCTTCGCCGAGGCCGGCGAGGAGCTGGCGGCGGTCGTCGACGCCATCCGGCGGCGGCTGCAATACCCGCCCGGCGAGCCGGTCAAGCTGTCGTATTCCGGCGGGGTGTTCGCCAGCGGCGACCTGATCCTGGAACCCTTCCGGCGACAGCTCTCAGCCTGGTCGCCCGACTATCGCCTCGTGACGCCGCGCCATAGCCCGGCGATCGGCGCGGTCATCCATGCGGCTCGCCTCACCGGGCACAGCCTCAAGCTGACGGTCGACGCCTGACGGCCCGTCTTGCCAAAGCGCACCTGCGGCTGGGGGCGGCCGCGGACCTTTTCGACATTTTCGCAACGAACATCACCCTCGGACGAACTTTCGTTAAGTAGCTATTTGACAGTTTCACGAAACAGTAGTTACTTTTTATATCACATTCCGGCGTCGAACCGAAATGTCGGCTGCGGCCGGGTTACTATCGTCGATCATGCGAGAAACAGGGGGTTCGCTATGTCACGTCGTTCAACTTACCGCAGCGCCATTATGGCCGGCGCCGGCATTGCCGCACTACTGTCCGCGGGCGTGGCCCAGGCGCAGACCGTCCCGCCCGTCGCCGATCCCGAGACGACCGCCGAGGAGGCCCAGGCCCTCGACGAGATCATCGTCATGGGCGTGCGCGGCAGCGTCGCCCGCGCCGTCCGGCTGAAGCGGGACGCCGCCACGGTCCAGGATTCGATCAGCGCCCTCGAACTGGGCATGTTCCCCGACGACAACGTCGCCGACTCGCTCAGCCACATCACCGGGGTTTCGATTTCCCGGACCGCGGGCGGCGAGGGCCAGTCGGTCAGCGTCCGGGGCCTCGGTCCCGAATATACGCTGTCGACCTTCAACGGCCGCATCCTCGCCACCGACGGCGCGGGACGCGACTTCGCCTATGACGTTCTGCCGTCCGACGTCATCAGCGGCGCCGATGTGATCAAGGGCGCCGAGGCGGCCAATACCGAAGGCGCCATCGGCGGCCTGATCAACCTGCGCTCGGCCAGCCCGTTCGACTCCCCCGGCCAGCAGGGCATCATCCGCGTCGAGGGCGACCGCAACGGGATGTCCGAACTGGACGGCCGCAAGCTGTCGGCTGTGTACAGCAACACCTTCCTCGACGGCACGCTCGGTCTTCTGGTCGGCGTGGTGGTCGAGGAGCGCGACGACCGCACCGACGTCGCTGGCAATGACGGCGGCTGGTCGCGCAACGCCGACCCGACCGACGAGAGCTGGCTCTGGGGCAACACCTGGGGCGGCGCGATCGATCCGAACGACAACGGCGTGCTGGATCCGGAGGAGTACGGCCTGATCGGTCCTGGCCAGTTCCGTGTCGGCTCGATCCTGGAGGAGAAGAAGCGCAACGCCTATACGGCCAAGCTGGAATGGCGGCCGTCCGACAATTTCCGCGTTGTCGTCGACGGGCTGTCGACCAAGCTCGACTCCCCGCAGGTCGGTTACCAGCAGTCGTTCTACACCCTGTATGCGCCGGGCCGCTGGTCCAACATGCAGATCAACGACGGCATCGTCACCAGCTTCGACATGACGAATCCCGATCCGGAGCTGCGCCTCAATCCGGAGCTGCTGAACCAGACCTCCTATCGCGTCGTCGAGACCCAGCTTTATGGCGTCAACGCCGAATGGAATGTGTCGGACACCCTGACCCTGACCGGCGATATCTACCGCTCGACCTCCAGCCGCAGCTCCGGCGGGCAGGACAGCTATGTCGTGCTGCGCATGAACCAGCCCAACACGGCGAGCGTCGAGCTGAGCGGCGCTCGCGTGCCGAACGTCACGGTGAATTTCGCCGACGGCCGCGATCTGTCCAGTGGTCTGGCCAATGGCCAGTTCGGCGACGCCGACTTCAACACCCACTATTTCTCGCTCGCGGGCGACAATATCGACGACGAGATCACGGGCGCCTCGTTCACCGGGCAGTGGGCCGTCGAACGCGGCTGGCTGGCCAATGTCGAGTTCGGCGTGACCTACACCGACCGCACCAAGTCGCGCGACCTGGTCAACAACTCGCTGACCGGCGGGGCTGACTACTATTCCGGCGACTATGCGATCAACGTCGGCGACCTCGGCGGCGGCGTGATCTCGAACAGCTTCAACCTGCCGAACTTCATGAGCGAGGTGGACGCCCAGTTCCCGCGCACCTTCCTCGCCTTCGACATCGCCACCTATCAGGCGGCGCTGCGGGCGTATGACGGTACGCCGCGCCCGGGCGGCGGGGTCTATGACTATTCCGCCGCGGCCCCGACCTGGAACCCGCTGCAAAGCTACCGGGTGGGCGAGGAATCCTGGGCCGGCTTCGTCCAGGCCAATCTGGAGGCCGAGCGCTGGAGCGGCAATGTCGGCGTGCGCATCGTGCAGACGACGACCAACGCCCAGGCCTGGGACGCCAAGATCCTGCAGATCATCGAGAACGGCGCCTTCAACTATACGGCCGTCTACGACGATCCGACGTCGATCACGCAGGAGAACGAATACACCTACGTCCTGCCGTCGCTGAACCTCAACTACCGCTTCACCGAAGAGCTGCGCCTGCGACTGGGCGCGGCCAAGACCATGGCCCGGCCGTCGGTCGAGACCCTGGCGCCGACAAACACCACCGAAAGCGTGTCCTGGGGCGAGTTCACCCAGATCTACAGCGGCAACGCGGCCCTCAAGCCCTATTCCGCCGTCCAGTACGACGCGTCGCTCGAGTACTATTTCCGCCCCAACTCGATCTTCAACATCGCCGTGTTCAAGAAGGATATCGAGGACCAGATCACCACCAGCTGGGAGCCGGGCCAGGACATCGGCGTCCCGGGGTATCTGTTCAACGTCAGCCGTCCGATCAACGGCGACACGGCCGAGGTGCATGGCGTCGAGGTCGGCCTGCAGCACTTCATGGACAATGGCTTCGGCCTGCGGGCGCAATATACGCGCAACTGGTCGAAGAGCTTCGTCGGCGATGAGGAGCGGCCGCTCGAAGGCATCGCGCCCTCGGTCTATTCGCTCGGCGCCTTCTACGAGCGCGGCCCGGTGTCGCTCAGCGTCTCGGCCGATCACACCGATGGCTTCACCACGGCGATCAATGTGCTGGGCGAGGGCTACAACGAAGAGTCCGACCCGATCACCTGGGTCACGGCCCACGCCTCGTACAAGATCAACGACAACATCGACATCTCGCTGGAAGGTCAGAACCTGCTGGACGAGGCCAATACCTACAGCATCAACGGCAACCCGCTGCTGCCGCAGGGCTATTACCGCTACGGCGCCTCGTACAAGCTGGGCCTGAGCTACCGCTTCTAGGCGCCAACGCCGCCGGGCTCGCAGTCGATGCGGGCCCGGCGGCCGCACGCCCGATCAGGTCGGGCCCAGCCTCGGCACCACCGTATCGCACTGGCCCAGGATCGATTGCAGCACCGGCCAGAGGGTGTCGGCGATATCGACCAGCGGCCGGTCCAGCTCGCCGGCCAGCCAGGCGTCGGTGACAGGCCGGACGAGACCCATCACGGCCGAGGCGGCGATCCGCGCCCCGACGCTGGGCGGCTCCGCGCGCCGGGCGAAGGCCGCATGGCCGTCGAGGCTCAGGGCCAGCAGGTCGTCGATCCGGCTCGTGCGGTGACGCGCGAACGCCTGCAGCATTTCAGAGTCCAGGATCACCTGGTGGTTGGCCCGGAAGGTCTCCACATTGCGATCGTAGCTGGCGCTGATGTCCCGCAGGGCCAGGCGGATGGCTTCGATCGGCGGATGCTCCGCCATTCGCGCGGTCAGAACCTGGTCGAAAAACTCAACCAGACTGTCGTCGTCGAACAGGATGGCGTCCTTGGTCCGGAAATGCCGGAACAGGGTCCGCTGGGTCACGCCGACGCGGGCGGCGATCTGCTCCGTCGTCACATTGTTGAAGCCGTGATCCCGGAACAGGTCCACGGCCGCGGAGCGGATGCGGAAGCGGGTGTTCATCTTGGCCTCGACCCGTCGCGACGCCGGCGGCGCGGGGGCGGTCGAGGATGACGTCAAGGTTGTGGCCATGACTCTGGATACACCGCCTCGGGCGATCGCCATATGGCGCCCGGTCAGGGAATCTCCGGAAGGCGCATCTCGATGACCTGCCGGGCGCCCCGGTCGATGCCCCAGATCACGCGGGCGTCGGTCGGGTCTGGAGAAATCGCCTGTCCCGCCGCCGCGACCGGCACGGTGGCGACATGGATCAGCACGCCGCCGGCCTTCGGCAATTCCAGCACATAGGCCTCGGGCCGGTCGTGGCCGGTGACGATCAGCCGCCCCTCCGCGTCCCATGCCCCGCCGGAGCTGCTGTAGGGCGCGAACCGCGCCAGCACGGTCGACGGATACAGCCAGGCCGACACCCGACGCCAGTCGTCATCGAACTTCACCAGCACGGTGTGGGTGTGGTCCCGCCCCACATCGCCGCCGCGGCCGTCGTAGTTGGAGAAATTGGCCCACCAGAAGCCGTCGCGACGCTCGACCCAGGTCAGGGAGCCGGTCCCGGGGCCCAGCGACACCGTGCCGGTGTGCGTCAGGCTGTCCGCGTCGAAGAATTCGACCGAACTGGTCATCGGCGTGGCGGGATAGTTGGACGAGGCGCAGACGAGTTGGGCCTCGACCCGCGCGCAGCTGTTGAGATGCGGCACCAGCGCCGGGTCGCCGACCCATTCGTCGACCTTGCCCCCGGTCCGGCGGTCGTATTTGCCGATCCGGCTGTTGTCGATCGCATAGATGTGGTCGACGTCGACCGTCACGCCCTGGCGCGCCTCCGCCGCCGCCAGCTGCCGCACCGTCCCGGCCGGAGCCGTGGTCGGCGGCTCCGCGGCTTGCGGCGCGGCCAGCATCAGAGCGACGATGAGGGTGTTGAACATGGGTGACTCCGGATCAGGCGGGCAGGGCGCCGGCGCGGCCGTCTTCGACGACCCAGGCCTTCAGGGTCGAGATCGGCGAGGCGAGGTCGCGGGCGTCGTCGAGGGCGCGGAAGGCGATCTCGGCGCGGGCCGGGGTCAGGTCGATCCGCGTGTATCCGCGTCGGCTGGTGTCGAACAGGTCCATCCGTGGATTGAGCCCCTTGATCCGGTCGGCGACGGCCATGTCCATGCCCAGCGAGGTGATGGACCCGCCGACGAACTCGGAGGCGACGACGGGGCCGCCGACGCCATTCTCGACCGAGGCGGCTGCGAAGGCGTGCACATCTCCGCCGAGGACGAGGGGATTGGCCGTGCCGGCCTCGGCCCAGCGGGCGGTGATGCGATCCCGCGTCGCGGGGGCCCCGTCCCAGCCGTCGTTGGAATAGCGGACCTGGCTCATGTCGGCCGGATCGCGCAGGTTCATCGGACCGAACAGGGTCTGCTGCGTCAGCAGATTCCAGCGCGCCCGGGACGAGGCCAGGGTGTCGAGCAGCCAGGCCTCCTGGCGCTGGCCCAGCAACGAGCGTGACGGGTCGCGCCGCGCGTCGCAGTCGGGGATCAGCTTGCTGCTGGCGCCCGGCGCCGGGCAGGGCGTCGGCTGCCGGTACTGGCGGTTGTCGACCAGCTGGAACTGCGACAGGCCGCCCCAGTCCAGCGTCCGGTACAGCTGCATGTCCGGCCCCACCGGCAGGGAGCGTCGACGCAGCGGCATATGCTCGAAATAGGCCTGGTAGGCCGCGGCCCGCCGTCTCAGGAAGGCGACCGGGTCGCCGGATTCGTCGCTGTCGGCGCCATAGTCGTTGACCACCTCATGGTCGTCCCAGATGACCATCCACGCCGCCGCCGCATGGGCCGCCTGCAGCAGCGGATCGGTCTTGTAGGTCGCATAGCGGATACGGTAGCCGCCGATGTCCATCGGTTCGGGGTTCTGGTGCAGGCGCACCGACTGGCGGCTGCCGGGATCGCCCTCATAGATGTAGTCGCCGAGGAACAGGATCAGGTCCGGGTCCTCCTCCACCAGATGGCGATAGCCGGCGTAGAAGCCCGCCTCGTATTTCTGGCACGAGGTGAAACAGACCCGCAGCCGGTCGACCGGCGCGCCGGCCACGGGCGTGGTGCGCGCGCGACCGACCGGGCTGGCCCCGCCGCCGGCCTCGAACCGGTACCAGTACTCGCGATCGGGCTTCAGCCCGGCGACCTCGACATGGACCGAATGGCCGGCCTCGGGCGAGGCCATGGCCCGGCCCGAGGCGACGACCCGGCGCATGGCGGCGTCCTCGGCCACCGACCAGTTCACGCTGACCGGCGCGTCGGGCATGCCGCCGTCGGCCAGCAGCGGCCGGGGCGCCAGACGGGTCCACAGGACGAAGCCGTCGGCCAGCGGCTCGCCCGACGCCACGCCGAGGGTGAAGGGGTCTCCACCCAGCGAGGCCCGCGCCGTCAGGCAACCGCCCAGCGACAGGGGCAGCAGCGACAGGCCGGCGGCGGTGGCGGCGCCGCGAAGCAGGCGCCGCCGGTCCAGATCGAGAGATCCCGCCATGGTCAGAACCGGGCGTTCAGGCCGACGGCGGCGGACCAGGAATAGATCTCCCGGGACGAGACGCGATCCTCGTCGCCGAGGAAGGTCGCCTGGGCCGCGTCGTTGATGTTCAGGATCGAGCCGAACACCTCCAGCCCGTCGCGGATCTCGTACGAGGCCTTGAAGTCGATCTGGTTGCGCGGCGCGACATACAGATCGATGCCGGGCGAGATCAGCGATTCCAGATACTCGCTGCGATGGGCGAGGGCGAGGCGGGCCGAGAAGCCGTATTTCTCGTAGAACACGGCGACGTTGCCGATGGTGTCCGACTGGCGGAAGAACGGCAGGGCCTCGTTCCGGCCGAAGGCGTCGACCGAGCTTTCCACCAGGGTGCCGTTGGCGGAGACGCCGAGGCCGTCGAACGGCGAGGACAGGAAGGTCAGCTGCTGCTGGTAGTTGATCTCGATCCCCTTGATCTCGCCGCCATCGGCGTTCTCGGGACGGGTGGTGCGCAGCAGGTCGTAGAACAGGCCGTCGACGGTGACGTTGGTCTGGTCGATCGTCCGGTTGTAGATCGGATTGTCGATGTCCTTGTAGAAGGCGCCGAACGAGATGATCCCGGCCGGGGTCAGATAGTATTCGACCGAGAGGTCGAGGTTCATCGACTCGAACGGCTCCAGGTCCGGGTTGCCTTCGCTGAACGACCCCCGATAAACGCCGGCCGTGACCTCGTCGTAGTCGAGCTCGCGACGCGGCACGAGGTCAGTGTAGTTCGGACGGCCGATCGTGTTGGACCAGGCCGCCCGCACGACGAGATCCTCCATCGGTTCGGCCCGCAGATGGATGCTCGGCAGGACGTTGACGTACTGCGTTCCGCCCCGGCGAAGCGGCGCGGCGACGAAGACGCCGCCGTCGGCCTGGACGTCGAAGGCCTCGTATTCGGCGTCGGTCTGTTCGACCCGCGCGCCGGCGATAACCGTGACCCCGCCGATGACGGCGTTGACCATGCCGTAGGCGGACAGCACCTCCTCCGATGCGCTGAAATCGGTCGTCAGTGAGTCCACGATCGTGCCCTGGACGTTGGGGATCAGGCGGCCGGGCGTGTCGCGGAAGATCGCTTCGGCGGCGGCGAAGTCGATCACCGGCCCGAAGTCGAACCGGTCGTCGAAGAAGTCGTCGGGCGCCTGGCCGGCCACCTCGGACAGCAGGAAGGCCCCGTTGGCGCCCTGATAGTTGTCGTTCTCGCGGTCCCACGACTTGTCACGGGTGACGTAGCGGGCCCCGGCCTTGAGAAAGGCTTCGGCGCCGGCGAGGTCGTAGCGAACGTCGTAGCCCAGCGAATATGTGTCCTCCTGCACCTCATCGGTCCTGCGGCGCACGCGGCGGAACGGATACCGGCTCTCATCGCCGAGATTCGGCGAGACGATGTCGATGAACGGGCCGGAGTTGTCGTAGGTGTTGGGGAAGGCGCTGGTCGCCGACCGGAACTCCCAGTCGATCCGGCGCGGGGTGTCCTCGGTGGCGGTGGCGAAAACCCCGTCGAACGACATCTCCCACGGCCCCTTGGCGTAGTCGGCCCCGAGGGCGAGGTTGTACAGCGTCTGCACCACCTTGCGGCTGCGCAGCTCCACGGTGCCGCGGCCGCCCGAGTACTGTCCCGTCGTCGGCGTCGCATTGGTCAGCGTGCCGACGGCGTACTGGACGGTGAAGGTGTCGCGCTCCTCGTCGTCGGCGTAGCGGGTGAAGGTGTTGTTGGCCGACAGCCGCCAGTCGTCATTGGGCCGCCACTCCAGATTGGCGACCAGGCCCGTCCGGATCCGTTCGACCGAATAGTCCCGGAAGACCTGGGCGGCGGGCAGGATTTCGCCATTGATGGCGCGGAAGCCCGAGCCCTCGATGGTGTCGGATTCATAGTCGCGGTACGAGTGGCTGCCCGACAGCACCAGACCGAACTGCTCATGGTCGCCGAACAGCCGGCCGAACGACAGACTGCCGCTGTAGGGGGTCTTGCCGCTCTTTTCGTTATAGCCGACGGTCGCCGACCCGTACTGGAAGCCGCCCGGGCGATCGAAGGCGCTGGCGGTGACCAGGTTGATCGAGCCGCCGATCGCATTGGGGTCCATGTCCGGCGTCAGCGCCTTGACGATCTCGACCCGCGAAATGATGTCGGACGGGAAGGTGTCCAGCGCCACGCGGCGCGCCCCGCCCTCGGGCCCGGGGAAGATCTGGCCGTTGACCGTGACATTGTTCAGATTGCTGTCGACGCCGCGCACCACGACATAGCGGCCCTCGCCCTGGTCGATGGTGATCGATACGCCGGGCAGGCGCTGGACCGCGTCGGCGGCGTTGGCGTCCGGCAGTTTGCCGACGTCGTCGGCGGACAGGGCCTCGATGATGGTCGGGGCCGAGCGTTTGACCTGCAGGGCGCGGGCCTGGGCCGCGCGCGTGCCGGTGATGACGACATCGCCGAGCTCGGTATTGGCCAGTTCCGCGCCGAGCGAGAGGTCCAGACGGACCACGCCGTCCGCGCCCACCTCGACCTGCCGCACAACGTCGGCATAGCCGGTGTAGCGGGCGACGATGGTGTATGTGCCGGCCGCCAGGTCGGACACGACGAACTCGCCGGACCGGTCCGAGACGATCTGGCGACCGGTCTCCTGAATGGTCAGGGCCGCGCCTTCCAGACGCCCGCCGGTGTTGGCGTCGATGACCCGGCCGCGGATGTCGCCGGCCTGGGCGGCGGCGGCCAGCGCCAGCACGCTGACGCTGGAAAGGGCGGCGGCCAAGGCATGGCGCCGCAGGCGAGTGGTGATGAATTTCATGGTCAGCCCCTGTCTCGATCATCGATGGGAGGTCGATGTCAGTCGCTGACATATTTTGCTTGCGTGACGCCTTCGCACCGGCCGTCCGACAGGTTTGTGAAACTTGAAGCCGTCGTCCGGCCGGGCGGATCGGTACGCCTCCGGCCGGCAAACGCCGGTTTCCCGGAAGCCGGTCAGGCCGCCGGCCGAAGCCGTCGCCACGCTCATCGCCCACGCGACGCGAACAATCCCTCGCTGACCCGGGCGGGCGTCAGCCACGGGACCGGATGACCGGGAACTGGGCGCATCTGGAATGGTGGTGGCGGTGCTGTCAGTCCGGCGACAACTCGTCTCCGCCCGGAGCGCCGGGCAGCGCGGGGGTGGGGCCCTGGGTGGGTTTCCCTTCCAGTTCCGTGCATCGGTCGCGACTGTTTGCCATCCCCTCGCGCCCCGCAGCTTCAGAAGCTTGGCGGCGTGCAGGCGCTGATGAGGCGGCAGGGCTCCGGACCGACGCAGCGAAAGCGGTGCGGCTTGTGGCTTTCGAAATAATAGGCGTCGCCGGGTCCGAGAATGCGGCGCTGGCCGTCCACCGTGACTTCCAGCCGGCCGCTTATGACGACTGCGCCCTCTTCGCCATCATGAACCAGCGGGACCCGGCCGGTATCCGCGCCAGGTGCATAGGTCTCGCTGAGGATCTGCAGGCTGCGGCCGAAACGCCGTTCGCCGACCTGTAAATAGGAAATCGGTCCCTTGCCGATCTCGGTCAGTTCATTGGCCGAATAGAACACTCGCGACGGCGCATTCGGCTCGATGGCGAAAAATTCCGAGAGGCCGATCGGAATCCCGTCCAGAATTCGCTTCAGCGCGCCAATCGACGGGTTCATGCGGCCGGCCTCGATCAGGGAAATCGTCGAATTGGTGACGCCCGTCAGTTTGGCGAGATCCCGCTGCGACAATGCCTTCTGTTCCCGGACGAACCGCAGCCGGCTTCCAACGTCGACAGTCATGAGGCGGCCCGGTGTTGTGAGTGTTGCAGATCGAACAAACAATCTGCTGTTGACCAGCTAAAATCAAGGAGTTGTCGATCAGCAGAAAAGGGGTTGTTGTCTATCGCTTGATGGCGCCCAATCCCCGGGATGAGTATCTCGCTGCCTGCCAAAGCCCTGCTGATCGGCGGCCGCTGGGTTTCCTCCAGCGGCGGAGATGTGCTGCCAGTCGAAGATCCCTCGACCGGCGCGGTGTTGGGTGAATTGGTTTCAGGCACGGCCGAGGACGTCGATACAGCGGTCGCAGCGGCCCGGACCGCCCTCGACTCCGAGTGGGGCGGGTTGGCCGCGGCCGACCGCGGCCGGCTGCTGGGCCGGATCGGCCAGGCTGTGTTGAAGCAAACGGACCGGCTGGCCGAACTGGAGGCCCACGATGTCGGAAAGCCGCTGAGACAGGCGCGCGCAGACGTCCTCGCCCTGGCCCGCTATCTGGAATTCTATGGCGGCGCCGCCGACAAGATTCACGGCGAGACCATCCCGTTCCAGCCGGGCTACACCGTTTACACCCTGCGCGAGCCGCACGGCGTGACCGGCCACGTGATCCCCTGGAACTATCCGATGCAGATCATCGGCCGGTCGGTCGTCGCCGCTCTGGTGATGGGTAATGCGGCGGTGCTCAAGCCGGCCGAGCAGGCCTCGATGACGGCGCTGGCCTTTGCGCGCATCGCCATGGAGGCCGGCCTGCCCGCCGGGGCCCTGAACGTCGTCACCGGACGCGGCGATGTCGTCGGCGCGGCGTTGGCGGGGCATCCGGACGTCAATCATTTGTCGTTCACGGGCTCAACGCGGGTGGGTTCGACGATCCAGCAGGCCGCGGCCGCCAATGCCGTGCCGGTGACCCTGGAGTTGGGCGGGAAGTCGCCGCAAATCGTGTTCGACGACGCCGATATCGAGAAGGCGCTGCCGTTCCTCATCTCAGCCGGCATCCAGAACGCCGGCCAGACCTGCTCGGCCGGCTCGCGCATCCTCGTCCAGCGGGGGGCGTATCAGGCGGTCGTCGCGCGGCTGGTCGAGCGCTATCGCGGTCTGAGGGTCGGCCCGGCCATGTCTGACCTGGATCTCGGCCCGGTGATTTCGGCGCGGCAGAAGGCGATGGTGTCGGACTATCTGGACCTCGGCCGGGCCGACGGATTGATCGCCGCCGAAGGTGAACTGACGGCGGGCGCCCCAGAGGGCGGTCATTATGTCCGGCCGACCCTGTTCGTCGACGTACCGCCCGACCACCGCCTCGCGCAGGAGGAAATCTTCGGTCCCGCCGTAGTCGTCACCCCGTTTGAAACGGAAGACGAGGCCGTGGCGATCGCCAATGGCACGGACTATGGCCTCGTCGCCGGGGTCTGGACGGCCGATGGCGCGCGTCAGATGCGTATGGCCCGGCGCCTGCGGGCCGGTCAGGTGTTTCTCAACAACTACGGGGCCGCGGGGGGCGTCGAGCTGCCGTTCGGCGGCGTCGGCCGCTCGGGTCACGGTCGCGAGAAAGGGTTCGAGGCCCTGTATGGCTTCTCCACCCTGAAGACCGTCGCGGCCTGTCATGGATAAGGGGCGCGCATGACGCTGAACGGCAAGGTTGCGATCGTCACGGGCGGCGCGTCCGGTTTTGGCGAGGGCATCGTCCGGCGCTTCATCTCCGAGGGCGCGCGCGTGGTGACGGCCGACCGCAACGCGGCGGCGGCCCGGGCGCTGGAGGCCGATCTGGGCCCCGCCTGCCGGGCGATCGAGGGGGACATATCCGATCCCGCTGATGTCGAGCGCCTGTTTGCCGACACCGTAGCGGCGTTCGGGGGCGTGGACATCCTGGTGAACAATGCGGGCATCGGCCACAAGCCCCAACCGCTGGAGACCCTGCCGCAGGACGACTTCGATCGCCTGTTCGCGGTCAACGCCCGGTCGATCTATCTGACCGCCCGGCACGCCGTGCCGCTGATGAAGGCCGCGGGCGGCGGGGCCATTCTGAACATCGCCTCGACCGGCGGCGTCAGTCCGCGCCCGAACCTGACCTGGTACAATGCGTCCAAGGGCTGGGTCATCACCGCCACGCGCGCCATGGCGGTCGAGCTGGCGCCGTCGCAGATCCGCGTCAATGCGCTGAACCCGGTGGCGGGCGAGACGCCGCTGCTGAAGACCTTCATGGGCGACGACACCCCTGAGGTGCGGGCCAAATTCCTGGCCTCGATTCCCCTGGGCCGGTTCTCGACCCCGGCGGACATGGGGGCCGCCGCCGCCTTCCTGTGTTCGGATGACGCGTCGATGATCACGGGCGTGGCGCTGGAGGTGGACGGTGGTCGCTGTATCTGAACGGACGTTCCGCCTGCTGGTCCTGCCGGGCGACGGCATCGGGCCCGAGATCATCGCCCAGACCCTGAGGGTCGTCGAACATTTCGGAGCCGATCTGGGAATCGACTTCCAGATCACCCAGTCCCTGGTCGGCGGCGCCTCGATCGATGCCCACGATACGCCGATCACCGAGGCCGTCGTGGAACAGGCGCTGGCCAGCGACGCCATCCTGTTCGGGGCCGTGGGCGGACCGCGCTGGGACCAGCGCCCACGCGCCACGCGGCCGGAGGTCGGCATCCTGCGGCTGCGCCAGAGCCTCGACCTGTTCGCCAATCTCCGCCCGGCCGTCTGTTATCCCGGCTTGCTGGACGCCTCAGCCCTGCGGCCCGAGCTGATCGAGGGACTGGATATCCTGATCGTGCGGGAGGCGACCGCCGGGGTCTATTTCGGCCTGCCGCGCGGACAGGCGGTCGACGCCGATGGCGGCCGCCGCGCCTATGACAGCCAGACCTATACCGAGGCCGAGATCGCGCGCGCCTGTCATGTCGCGTTCCAGATCGCCCGCACGCGCCAGTCGCGCGTCTGTTCGGTCGACAAGGCCAATGTGATGGAGACCGGAGCCCTGTGGCGCGCGGTGGCGACCGGGGTTTCGGCGGCCTATCCCGACGTCGAACTCAGCCATATGTACGCCGACAACTGCGCCATGCAACTGGTGCGTCAGCCGCGCCAGTTCGATGTCATCGTCACCGACAACCTGTTCGGCGACATCCTGTCGGACGCCGCCGCGGCGCTGACGGGGTCGCTGGGACTGCTGCCCTCGGCGTCGCTTTCGGCGCCGACCGCCAGCGGTCGGCCGCGCGCCCTGTACGAGCCGATTCACGGCTCGGCCCCGGACATCGCCGGTCAGGGGGTGGCCAATCCGATCGGCGCGATCCTGTCGTTCGGTCTATGCCTTCGCCACTCGCTGGACCTTCCCGAGGCTGCCGACCGGCTGGAGCGTGCGGTGCGCGCAATCCTGGCCGACGGGATTCGAACCCGGGACATCGCCGCAGGGGCGCCGTCCGTGTCGTGCGCCGCCATGACCGACGCGCTGCTGGCGGCGCTTCAAGCTTCTTCCTCCCCTGAACCGGCGAGCGCCTGACATGACCGACATCCTTGCCCCCGTCATGGACCGGATCGAAGCGCGGACGGACGACCTCGTCGCCCTGACACGCGACCTGATCCGCTTTCCCACCATCAATCCGCCGGGCGACGCTTACCGGCCCTGCGCCGAATATATCGGCGACCGGTTGAAGGCGCGCGGGTTCAAGGTCGAATATATCCGCGCCCTGGGCGCGCCGGGCGATACGGACCAGTATCCGCGCATCAATGTCGTGGCCCGTTGGGAAGGCTCCCGGCCGGGGCCCTGCGTCCATTTCAACAGCCATATCGATGTCGTCGAGACCGGCTCCGGCTGGACCGTCGATCCGTTTGAGGGGCTGGTGAAGGACGGGCGGGTCTACGGCCGCGGGGCGTGCGACATGAAGGGGGGGCTGGCGTCCTCTATCATCGCCGTCGAGGCCCTGATCGATTCCGGCCTCGACCTGCCCGGCGCCCTGGAAATTTCCGGCACCGTCGACGAGGAGTCGGGCGGCTATGGCGGCGTCGCCTATCTGGCCGAGCGCGGCTGGTTTTCGAAACCCCGGGTCGATCACGTCATCATTCCGGAACCGCTCAACGTCGACCGGGTCTGTATCGGCCACCGCGGCGTGTGGTGGGCCGAGATCGAGACCAGGGGCCGGATCGCCCACGGCTCGATGCCGTTCCTCGGCGACTCGGCCATCCGGCACATGAATGCGGTGATGCAGACCTTCGAGGACAAGCTGTATCCGGCGATGGCCGCGCGCCATTCAGACATGCCGGTGGTGCCCGAGGGCGCGCGGCAATCGACGCTGAACATCAACTCGATCCATGGGGGCCAGAGCGAGGAGTTCGAGGGGCTGCCGGCCCCCTGCGTCGCGGACTCGTCGCGCATGATCATCGACCGCCGTTTTCTGATCGAGGAGCAGCTGGACGACGTGAAGGGCGAGGTCGTGGCCCTGCTGGACGGCCTGGTCACCAGCCGTCCGGAGTTCGCCTACGAGATCCGTGACCTGTTCCAGGTGGCGCCCAGCATGGCGGACCGCGACGGTCCGGTGGCCAGCGCGACGGCCCAGGCCGTCGAGCGCGTGCTGGGTCGCAAGGCCCAGTTCGTCTGTTCGCCCGGCACCTATGACCAGAAACACATCGACCGGATCGGCAAGCTGAAGGACTGCATCGCCTACGGGCCGGGCATTCTGGATCTGGCGCATCAGCCCGACGAATGGGTGGGGGTGGACGACATGGTCTCGGCCGCCAAGGTCATGGCCCGCGCGGCGTGGTCGTTGCTGCACGGCGTCCGCTGACGAAGGCGATAAAAAGGGGATAGCGGATGGACAACATCGTCGGCCCCAAACTGCGGGTGCTTCGCGCCAAGCTCGGCCTCAGCCAGCGCGCCCTGGCGAGGAAGGCGGGGGTGCCGTCCAGCACCGTCTCGCTGATTGAAAGCGGCCGGACCAGCCCGTCGGTGGGCTCCCTGAAGCGTCTGCTGGATGCGGCGGGATTGTCGCTGGGCGAGTTCTTCAGCCATGATTTCGAACAGCCCGGCCAGGTGTTCTTCCGCAGCGATGAACTGACCGCCATCTCCCAGGGTGACGTCGCCTACCGGCAGTTGGGCGGCGGCCAGACCTCCAGCCTGCAGATCCTGCACGAGACCTATCAGCCGGGCGCCGACAGCGGTCGCGTGCCGCTTTCCCACGAGGGAGAGGAGGGCGGACTGGTGGTCGAGGGGCGGCTGGAGGTCACGGTCGGCGACCAGACCCGCGTCCTCAAGGCCGGTGACGGCTATCTGTTTTCCAGCGTTCTGCCGCACCGTTTTCGCAATACCGGGACATCACCGTGCGTGATTATCAGCGCCTGCACGCCGCCCACTTTCTGAAACGGACGAACCTGCGCTACGCCGTCCGCACCCGGAATGATGCAAATGATCGATATTCTGCGCACTGCCCGATAATCCTGCACCTTTACAATCTCTTGTGCGCCGAAAGAAACAGGCTTGTCGGCGTCTTCAGACGAGCGGCCTAATCCATCAACGACGATGAAGAGAACCCATGACGTCCAACAGACCTGGTGATCTCGACTCCTTCTGGATGCCGTTCACCGCGAACAAGTCGTACAAATCAGATCCGCGGCTGCTCGCCTCCGCCGAGGGCATGCACTATTTCACGCCCGATGGCCGCCCGGTCCTGGACGGCACCTCGGGGCTCTGGTGTGTGAACGCGGGCCACGGCCGCAAACCGATCATCGACGCCATCTGCCAGCAGGCCGCGACTCTCGATTTCGCGCCGACGTTCCGCCTCGGCCATCCCAAGGCGTTCGAGCTGGCCACCCGGCTGGTGGAGGTTCTGCCCGATGGCATCGACAAGGTCTTCTTCGCCGGATCGGGCTCCGAGGCCGTGGACACCGCCCTGAAGATCGCCCAGGCCTATCACCGCGCCCGGGGGCACAGCGGACGCACCCGCTTCATCGGTCGCCAGCGGGGCTATCACGGCGTCGGCTTTGGCGGCATCTCTGTGGGCGGCCTGGACGCCAACAAGACGGGCTTCACCCTGCTGCCGGGCGTCGATCACCTGTCCCACACCCACAGTTTCGAACACGCCGCCTTCTCCCGCGGCCAGCCGGCCTGGGGCGCGCATCTGGCCGACGAGCTGGAAGACCTGATCGCCCTGCGCGGCGCGGACGCGATCGCGGCGGTCATTGTCGAGCCGCTGGCGGGATCAACGGGCGTGCTGGTGCCGCCGATCGGCTATCTGGAGCGACTGCGCGCCATCACCAGACGCGAAGGCATTCTGCTGATCTTCGACGAGGTGATCACCGGCTTCGGGCGGCTGGGCGCGGCGACGGCGTCGGAGCGGTTCAACGTCATCCCTGACATGATCGTCTGCGCCAAGGGATTGACCAACGGGGCCGTGCCGATGGGCGCCGTGGGGGTCAGCGACGACATCTACGACGCCGTGGTCGGCGGCGGCGGCGAGGGCATCGAGTTCTTCCACGGCTACACCTATTCCGGCCATCCACTGGCCGCCGCCGCCGGTCTTGCGACTCTCGACATCTACCGGGACGAGGGCCTCTTCGAGCGGGCCGAGACCCTTTCGCCGATCTGGGAGGAACAGGTCCACGGCCTCGGCAACGCCGCCAATGTCATAGACATCCGCAACCTGGGCCTGGTCGCCGCCATCGAGCTGTCGCCGCGCCCGGACGCGCCGGGCGCGCGCGGGACGGAAGTTTTTCACAGGTGCTTCGATCGCGGGGTACTGGTGCGGGTGACAGGCGACACCATCGCCCTGTCTCCGCCCCTGATCGTCAGTGAAAGTGATATTGAACAAATACTTGGGTGCGTATCTGAAACGATTCAGCAAGCGGCTTAGGCCAAGCTACGGGGGATAACATGCGTAAGACCTATCTGGGGGCATCCATCGCAGTTCTGGCGTTGGCGACGACGGCGGCGGGGGCGGCCGTGGCGCAGACAGCGCCCGGAGGGCAGGATCCCGAGCGCGCCGCGGTGCTGGAGGAAGTGATCGTCACGGCGCAGCGCCGCGAACAGGCGGCCCAGGACGTGGGCATCGCGCTGAGCGTGCTGTCAGGCGAGGAGCTGACCAAACTGGGCATCACCAACGTCAACCAGTTGCAGAACGCCACGCCCAACCTCGAGATCGAGCCGGCGTTCGGCGGCGGCGCGGCCCAGTTCCGCCTGCGGGGGGTCGGCTTCCAGGACTATGCCTCGAACAACTCGCCGACGGTGGGCGTCTATGTGAACGAGGTCGCCTATCCGGTGCCCGTCATGACCCAGGGGCTGATCTTCGATATCGCCCGGGTCGAGGTCCTCAGAGGGCCGCAGGGCACCCTCTACGGCCGCAACACCACGGGCGGGGCGATCAGCTTCGTAACCAACCGGCCCTCGGAAGCGCCCAGCGTGGGCATTATGGCGGAGTACGCCAGCTTCGACGCCGTGAAGGTCGAAGGCTTTGTCTCCGGACCGCTGACGGACACTCTGAGCGGCCGCCTGGCGGCCTCGACACAGCAGGGCGGCGGGTTTCAATACAATCGCGATACGGGCGAGTCCCTCGGCGACGCGGACCGGACCGGCATTCGCGGCCTCCTGACGCTTGACCCCTCTGACGACCTGTCGTTCACGCTCGATGTCCACGGCGGGATCGACAAGTCCGAGAACGAGGGCCTGTACCTGCTCAGCCCGCTGACCACCCGCGGCGGGGCCGCCGGCAGCGTGGTGATCCCGGCTGACGTCGATCGCCGCGCGACCGGCTGGGGCCTGTCGCCCCGCTTCGCTGCGGAGACGGGGCGCGATCTGGACGACAAGCCCGGCCGGGACAACTCGTCCTGGGGCACGTCCCTCAATGCGAGCCGCTATTTCGGCGACCTCAGCCTGACCAGCATCACCAGCTATGAAACGCTGGATCGCAGCGAATACGGGGACTGGGACGCCAGTTCGTCGGTCGAGGCGGACACCTTCTTCGAAAGCGACGTGAAGGTCGTCTCGCAGGAAGTCCGCCTGGCGTCGGACAATGATGGTGCGCTCAGCTGGGTCGCTGGCGTCTATTATTCCAAGCAGGAGCTTGATGAGCGCTACTCGTCAGACTTCATCGATATCTACGGGACCTATGGCCAGGTCGCCTACGCCCAGGAAGTGGAGTCGGTCAGCGTGTTCGGCCAGGCCGAGTACCAGCTCAGCGACGCATTCAAGGTCCTCGGCGGTCTTCGGTACGAGGAGGAGACGCGGGACCTGAACGGGTTCGGCACCGCCTTCGGCGGCGCCACCGCCCTGCCGCCGACCTCGGTCACCACGGAAATGACTCCGCTGACCGGAAAACTGGCCCTCGAATACAAGCCCGACGATAACCTGCTGATCTATGGCTCGTTCAGCCGGGGAGCCAAGTCCGGGGGCTTCACCACCTACAACACCGGCAACAGCAGCGGCATCCAGCCATTCAATCCCGAAATCCTGCTCGCCTACGAGGTCGGCTTCAAGGCGGATCCGTCGCCGACGGTTCAGATCAACGGCGCGGTCTATTTCTACGACTACACCGACCAGCAGGTGCTGTCGGCGGTCTATGGCGTCAACGGGCCGGTCGGACGCTTCACCAATGTGCCGTCGTCGGAAATCTACGGCGCCGAGCTGGAGGGGACCTTCCGCCCCGTCGACGGGCTGAGAATCAGCCAGTCCATCAGCTACAAGCACGGCGAATACGTCGAGTTCTTCGATCTCGATGTCCCCGCCTCCCGCGCCGCCGGCCTGGCCATCTATGTGGACAAGTCGGGCGACGAAATTCCCTTCCCCGCGGTCAGCTACGGCGGATCGATCGCCTACGACTGGGCGGTCCAGAACTATGCCCTGACTGCCGACTTCAACTACAGCTACCGTGATGACTATCCGTCATGGCTGGGCGAAAAATACGATGTTCCCGCCTATTGGCTGGCCCACGCCAGCGTCACCCTCTCTCCCTCGACCGGCCCATGGACAGCCACCGCCTTTGTGCGAAACCTGTTCGATGAAGAGTATGACCTGACGCGCAACTTCTTCACCAGCGCCGACATCGCCCAGCCCGGCCGACCCCGCACCTACGGCGTTCGCCTGAGCTACCAGTACTGAGGACATGCGGGCCGGGTCGCCCGCATCTTTTCCGCCGGATTATGAAAGTCAGGGATGATCCCGACCGCCCTATCGTCCCGCCAGCGTCCGTTCAGGGGAGCGATCGTCGTCATGATGATCGCTCTTCTGGCGGCCGTGGTGGGCGTCGTCGGCGGGCCGTCGCCGGCGACGGCCCAGGATCGGCTGGTTCTGGGCCTGCCGCTGGAGCCGCCCAACCTTGACCCCGCCAGCGGCGCCGCCGCCGCCGTGGACGAGGTCGTCTATGGCAATGTGTTCGAGGGGCTGACGCGGATCACCCAGACCGGCGCCGTGGTTCCGGGCCTGGCCGACTCCTGGGACGTCTCGGCCGACGGCCTGATCTATGTCTTTCACCTGCGCCCGGACGTGACTTTCCACGACGGCGCGACGTTCGATGCGGCCGACGTCAAATTCTCGCTGGACCGCATCACCGCCGACGGCTCGACCAACGCCCAGAAGGCGCTGTTCGAGCCGATCCGCCGGGTGGACGTCATCGACCCGCTGACGGTGCGGATCACGCTGGACCGCCCCGTCAGCGCCCTGACCACCCTGCTGGGTTGGGGCGACGCGGTCATCGTGGCCCCCGAAAGCGCCGCCACCAACGCCTCCCGACCGGTCGGCACGGGGCCGTTCCGGTTCGCCGGCTGGCGGCGCGGCGAATCCCTGACGCTGGTCCGTTACGCCGGCTATTGGGGACCGCCGGCGCGGCTGCAGACGGTGGTGTTCCGCTTCATCAGCGACCCGACCGCCGCCTTCGCCGCCATGAGCGCCGGCGACATCGACGCCTTCCCCAACTATCCCTCGCCCGAGAACGTCGCCCAGTTCCAGCGGGACCCGCGGTTCCGCGTCATGATCGGGGCCTCGGAGGGCAAGGTCGTCCTGGGCATCAACAACCGCAGCCCGCCGCTGAACGACGTGCGGGTGCGCCGGGCGATCTCCCATGCGATCGACCGGCCGGCGATCATCCAGGGCGCCATGTTCGGCTATGGCCAGCCAATCGGCAGCCACTTTTCGCGCCTGGCCCCCGGCTATGTCGATCTGACCGGCCTGTATCCCCACGACGTCGTCCGCGCCCGCCAGTTGCTGGCCGAGGCCGGCTACCCCGACGGGATCGACCTGACGCTGCGCCTGCCGCCCCGCCCTTATGCGCGCAGGGGCGGGGAGGTGCTCGCGGCCCAGCTGGCCGAGGCGGGAATCCGGGTCCGGATCGAGAATCTGGAATGGGCCCAATGGCTCGATCAGGTGTTCAAACGCCACCAGTTCGACCTGACCATCGTCGAACACGTCGAGCCGATGGACTACGACATCTACGCCCGCGACGACTACTATTTCGGCTATCGAAGCGACGCCTTTGAATCCCGCCTGGCGCTGCTCAACACCGCCACCGACGAGCCGACGCGGCTGCGACTTCTGGGCGAGCTGCAACGCCGGATCGCCGACGACGCCGTCAACGGGTTCCTGTTCCAGTCCTCGCGCATCGGCATCTGGAAGGCCGGTCTGAACGGCCTGTGGATCAATGCGCCAATCCCCGCCAACGTCGTCAGCGGCGCCTGGTTCACCGGCTCGACCCCCGGCGGCCCGGCCGAGGCCACGGCGGCGGACAGCCGCCTTCCCTGGGGCTGGATCTTCGCCCTGCTGGGTCTGGCGACGGCGGTCTATGTCGTGCGCCAGTTCGGGGCGGCCTGGCTGCTGCGGCGGCTGGGGGGCCACGCCCTGACCCTGCTGGCGGCGACGGCCGTGATCTTCCTGTTGCTGCAGGTCGTGCCCGGCGATCCCGCCAGCTATATGATGGGCCTGAACGCCAGCCCGGACTCCGTGGCCGCCCTTCGCGAGCAGATGGGCCTGGGCGGGTCAGCTCCGGAACGCTATTTCGGCTGGCTGGGCGACCTCTTCCGCGGCCAGTTCGGCGTCAGCTACACCTATCAGGTGCCCGTCGGAGGCCTGATCGCCGACCGGTTCGCGGTCTCCGGACCGCTGGCGCTGATGGCCACGGTGCTGTCGCTGATCGTCGCCTTCCCGATCGGCGTCATCGCCGCCAGTCACCGCAATTCGGTGCTCGACTCCGGCCTGGTCGGCGTGACCCAGATCGGCATCGCCCTGCCGAACTTCTGGCTGGCCATGCTGCTGATCCTGTTCTTCTCGATCAATCTCGGCTGGTTCTCCGCCGGCGGCTTTCCCGGATGGGAGAACGGCTTCTGGCCTGCCTTCCAGTCGCTTGTCTTGCCGGCGGTGGCGCTGGCCGCGCCCCAGGCCGCCATCCTCGCGCGGGTGCTGCGCAGCGCCCTGCTGGACACGCTGAACCAGGACTATATCCGTACGGCGCGCGCCAAGGGCCTGAGCGTGAACCAGGCTGTGTGGCGGCACGCGCTGCGCAATGCGCTGATACCGGTGCTGACGATTCTGGGTCTGCAGTTCCCCTTCCTGCTGGCCGGCGGCATCATCATCGAGAATGTGTTCGCCCTGCCCGGGCTGGGGCGGCTGGTGTTCCAGGCCATCACCCAGCGTGACCTGATCGTCGTCCAGGGCGTGGTCGTGGTGCTGGTCTTCGCCGTCGTCCTCGTCAGCTTCCTCATCGACCTCGCCTATGTCCTGGTCGACCCCCGTCTCCGGGAGCGTCGCGGATGACGGAGGCGACGTCGCAAAGGATCGCCCCGCGCGCCCGCATCCCCGTGGCGCTGGTGATCGGCGGGCTGCTGACGGCCGGGGTGATCGCCATGGCGCTGGTGTCCTTCGTCTGGACGCCCTTCGACGTCACCGCCATCGACATCGCCCGACGGCTGAGGCCGCCGTCCGCGGTCCATCCGTTCGGGACCGATCCGTTCGGACGCGACGTCCTGTCCATGATCATGGTCGGCGCCCGGAACTCGCTGGCCGTCGCCCTGGTCGCGGTCGGCATCGGCCTGGGCGTCGGCGCGCCGCTGGGCCTGCTGGCCGCTGCGCGAGGCGGCTGGATCGACGAGACGGTGATGCGGACCAACGACCTGATCTTCGCCTTTCCGGCCCTGCTGGTCGCCGTGATGATCACGGCGGTGGCGGGACCCGGCGCGCTGAACGCGATCATCGCCATCGGCGTCTTCAACATCCCCGTCTTCGCCCGGGTCACGCGAGGGGCCGCCCTGTCGCTGTGGACGCGCGAGTTCATCCTCGCCGCGCGAACCGCGGGCAAGTCGAAGACCGAAATCTCGCTCCAGCACATCCTGCCCAATCTGCTCAACCTGCTGATCGTCCAGGCGGCCATCCAGTTCGCCATGGGAATCGTGGCCGAGGCGGGCCTGTCCTATGTCGGTCTCGGCGCCCAGCCGCCGATGCCGAGCTGGGGCCGGATGCTGGCCGAGGCCCAGACCCTGATCGGCTTCGCCCCGTGGCTGGCCATCATGCCGGGTCTGGCCATTGTGACGATCGTCCTGGGGCTCAGCCTCATGGGCGACGGCCTGCGCGATCTGCTCGATCCGCGTCTGCGGCGGGAGCGCTGAGATGCCGGGTCTCGAAATCCATGACCTCAGCGTCGCCATCGGCGAAACCCGGCTTCTGAAGTCGGTGTCGCTGACCGTCGCGCCGGGCGAGATTCTCGGCCTGGTCGGCGAATCCGGCTCGGGCAAGTCGATGACGGCCCTCGCCGTGCTGGGTCTTCTGCCGCCGCAGGCGCGCATGACCGGCACAATCACCCTCGACGGCGCCGAGCTCTCGAACGCCTCTGACGCCGTCCTGCGCCGCGTGCGCGGCAGCCAGATCGGCATCGTCTTCCAGGAGCCGATGACGGCGCTGAACCCGCTGATGACCATCGGCGACCAGGTTGCTGAGACGATCCGCATCCATGGCCGGGGAGGGAGGGCCGAGGCCCGGGCGGCGGCGCGGTCGCTGCTGGACCGGGTCGGTCTTCCGGCCGATCGCTTCCCGCTGGATCGCTATCCCCACGAGCTGTCGGGCGGGCAGCGCCAGCGCGTCGCCATCGCCATCGCCATCGCCCTGACGCCCCGCCTGCTGATCGCCGATGAGGCGACCACGGCGCTGGACGTGACGACCCAGGCGCAGATCCTCGTCCTGCTGAAGCGGCTGGTGCAGGAAGACGGCATCGGCCTCATCCTGATCACCCACGATCTCGCCGTCGTCGCCGAAACCGCGGACCGCGTCGCGGTGATGAAGGACGGCGAGGTCGTAGAGGTCGCCGCGGCGTCGCGGATCGCCGGCGGGATGCAGCATGACTACAGCCGGCGCCTTCTGGCGGCCGCCACCCATACGCCCGACCGGCGCCCCCGGGTGCAGACAGATGCGCCGGCGGTTCTCAGCGTCGAGGGCGTGGTGCGCGAATACCCCGGCCCTCCGCGACTGTTCGGCAAACGCCCGGTCTTGCGGGCCGTTGACGATGTCAGTTTCTCGATCCAGCCTGGCGAAAGCGTGGGGCTGGTCGGCGAGTCCGGCTGCGGCAAGTCCACCCTGCTGCGCACCATCCTGGCCCTCGATGCGCCCCAGGCCGGGCGGGTGCTGGTCGGCGGCGAGGACATCGGCCGGGCGCGGGGCGCCGATCTGCTGGCCCTGCGTCGCCGCATCCAGATGGTGTTCCAGGACCCCTCCGGCAGTTTCGACCCGCGCTGGCGCGTGCATCAGGTGATCGGAGAGAATTTCAACCTGTCCCCGGACCGGCCCGACCCCGTTGCGGCCCGCCGCCGGATTGACGCCATGCTGGAACAGGTCGGACTGACCCCGGCGGATGGCGACAAGTTCGCGCATGAGTTCTCGGGCGGACAGCGTCAGCGCATCGCCATCGCCCGCGCCCTGATCACCGAGCCGTCCATCATCGTTCTGGACGAGGCGGTGTCAGCGCTGGATGTCTCCATCCGGACGCAGATCCTCGACCTGCTGGCCGATCTGTCGGCGCGCCTGTCGCTGGCCTATCTGTTCGTCACCCACGACCTCGCCGTCGTCCGCGCGGTGACCGACCGGCTGCTGGTGATGCAGGCCGGCGTCATCGTCGAGTCCGGTCCGACCGCCGCGGTCTTCGCCGCCCCGACCCATGAGTATACCCGCCGGCTGCTCGCCGCGACGCCGGACCTGCATCGCAATATCGCGGCGCTGGGCCGGCCAGCCCCCCTGTCGAACATTACTGAGGAGACGACGCCATGAACCGCAGAACCATCCTGGGATCGCTCGGTCTGATCGGCGGCCTCGCCGCTGTCACCCCCGCCCTGGCCCGCGCGGCCCGCTATCAGGACAGCGGCGGCGGTCGCCCCGGCCCGCTGAACCTGATCACCGACGTCGCCGGCCTGAAGGTGGGCCAGGCGCAGGACGTCGAGGCGCGATCCGGCGTGACCGTCATCCTCGCCGATACGCCGGCCACGGCGGCGGTCGACGTGCGCGGCGGCGGACCGGCCAGCCGCGAGACCGACGTGCTGCGGCCCGAAAACCTGGTGCAGCAGGTCGACGCCATCATCCTGTCCGGCGGCTCAGTCTATGGTCTGGGATCGGGCGATGCGGTTACGGCCTGGCTCGGCGCCCAGGGCCGCGGCTTCGGCTTCGGCCCGAAGATCGAGGGCATCCCCTTCTCGCCGATCGTGCCCACCGCCAGCCTCTATGACCTCGCCAACGGCGGCGACAAGAACTGGGGCATCGACCCGCCCTACCGGACCATGGCCATACAGGCGGCCGAGAGCGTCTCGACCCGGTTCGCGCTCGGCACGGCGGGCGCCGGCTACGGCGCCAAGGCCGGGTCGCTGAAGGGCGGCCTCGGTTCGGCCTCGGCGGTTATGAGCAATGGCGCCACGGTCGGGGCCATCGTCGCCGTCAACAGCGCCGGCTCGGTGGTGGCGCCGGGCGGCAAGACCTTCTGGGCCGCGCCCTATGAGATCGATGGCGAGTTCGGCGGCCTCGGCAGCAGCGGCCTGAGCGCGTCCGGCGACGAATGGGGCGCCGCCCGACCCAATCCGCGCGCCGGGGAAAACACCACCATCGCCCTCGTCGCCACCGACGCGGCCCTGACGCGGGTCGAGTGCCAGCGCGTCGCCATCATGGCCCAGGACGGCATGGCGCGGGCGATCCGCCCCTCCCACGCGCCCTTCGACGGCGACATCGTCTTCTGCATGTCGACGGAAAAGCGGCCGCTGCCCGAGGGCGCTCCGCGCGCCTTCCTGGTCGCCCAGATCGGCGCCATGGCGGCCGATGTCCTGGCCCGCGCCATCGCCCGGGGCGTCCATGACGCGACCAACTGGCCGGGCGTGACCGGCCAGGCCTGGAGCGATCTCTGATCGCTCCCTCGCGCCGTCCCCTCCCTTAACGACCGAGAGAAAACGCACAGTCATGCGCGACATCAACCACTTCATCGACGGCGC
>JAHJNW010000037.1 GCA_018820665.1 Alphaproteobacteria bacterium
CCGCCCGGGGCGACCCGAGGGATAGCGCCACAGAAAGCAAACCTCCGGCCTTGCGAGGCCGGTAAGGGTGAAAGGGTGGGGTAAGAGCCCACCGCGTGCCTGGCAACAGGGACGGCATGGCAAGCCCCGCCTGGAGCAAGACCGAATAGGGATGTCGCGCGAGCTTGCTCGCAGGGTTCATCGCCCGAGGCGTCCGGGTAGGTCGCGAGAACCGGTCAGCAATGGCCGGTCCAGAGGAATGATCGTCGCCGTCCTTCGGGACGGAACAGAACCCGGCTTACAGGCCGTCTGACCCTTCTCTTCTGTTGGGGCCTGGCGCTCGCGACGCGGTCGCTTGCTGCTTGAGGCCCCGCCCGCGTGGTTCGCTTCGTGCGGGCGGCGCCATTGCGTCTGCGTCGCAACATTCATCCACAGCCTGTCTATACTTTGGGATGTATCCCCTTCGAACATGTGAAGGGAGATAGGCGGTGATTGGATTGGTGGCAGCGGTGGCGCTGCTAGGTCATTTTGGAGACGGCTTCGATCCGGGCGTAGCAGGGCATCGAGCACCCTCCCGCGATCAGGCTTGGGTCAAAGCCAGACATGGCATTCTGCCCCTCGGGGAAACCTCCGACCGCAACCGACACAATGGTCCTTTTGGTGAGGTGGGCTTCACGACCGCCAGACTGGACGAATTTTCCACCGGGCATGCAGTACATGACCTCGATGTCCATAATAATGAATGCCCGACCTTTGATTATTGCGGTCAGCGGGTAAGTAAAAAAGAAGGGGCAGGGTTCGGTTTCACCCGGCATGAAGAGAATGCTATTGACACCAAGTGGATACCCGTCCGGAAGGCCTCCGTCGTAGCTACTGCCAACGAACCTCGCCGACAGCATTACTTGGGCAGGCATTTTGCCGAAGTTGTGGAGCGAGATTTCCCCCTCAAAGGTTCGCCGCTGACCATCCCCCCGAGGGGACCGCATCGTGATGTCAGTCACGGCCAGCCAAGGCCGAGCGTCCAACTCGAGGGCCTGCTTCGAGACCGCGAAGGCACCGCGCGCATAGAAGGCGGCGCCAACAGCTGCGACCGTTGTCAGGCCGCCCAGAAAAAGCTGCCAAAGACTGAGGTCAACCATGGCCTCGGCGGCGTCCGCCGTCCGTACCTGGGCTGGAAGGTCCTTCTGAGCGCAGTCTTTATCAGCCTCGGTGCAATAGGCTTGGGGGTTGTCGGCCATATTGCTTCTGGCGGCCCACATGTCCGTCGCCCATGACGAACCAAGGCCTATGCCGATGAATACGAGCAGGGCGAAGAAAACCCCCGCTATGACCAGCTGCCGCCCCACCCATTCCTTCATTCTGGCCTCCCCCGGCCATGTGCTAGGATAATCGGATGCCAGACAAGCCCGACGCCTTCGCTCAACTTCTTGACGCCATGGTCAACAAGCCGCCGCTAAAAGTGGTCGACAAAGATCCGCCAGCGGACGACGATGACAAGCGCGAGGACGACGCCGACTAGCGCGGCGGGAACGACAGCAGCAGCCGGTCGAACATAGTGTGCGGCTGGTGGCGCAGGTTGTAGCGGAACTCAAACTCGTTGAGGTAGGTCTGCAGGTGCTTCTGCGAGACGCTGATGTACGTCCCGTTGATGCCGCGCTTGAGCATCCCCCAGAACCCTTCGATCACGGCCGTGCCGCCCTTCTCGCCCTTGGCCGAGTTATAGGGGTGGTGGGTGTAGCCGTAGATTTCCAGTGACTCGAAAGCGCGGGCGCTGTCGGTGTTGATCGCGGCACCGCGACGGACGTTCGCGAGGATGCCGGGAACGACGAACTTGCCCGAACGGCTCGGGATATGGCGGGCGACGACGTTGCCGCCGCGCTCGACCATGCCGAGGACCACCTTCTTGTCGTCAGCGCCCTTCTTGTCGTAGCCGCCGATGAAGGTCTTGTCGGCCTCAACGATGACCGAGCCGCCGCCCAGCATGTCGTCCCCGTCCACATAGCCCATGTAGGCGCGGATCAGTTTGCACATGCGCCAAGCCGTTTTGTAGGTCACACCGATCTCACGCTGGACGCGCTTAGCGGCCACGCCGTTGCGGGTGCTGGTGAAGAGGAACATCACGTAGAACCAGTCGCGCAGGCTCGTCCGGGTGCCATGGAACGGCGTCCCGGCGGTCGGATAGACCTGATAGCCGCAATGCTCGCACTCATAGGAGCGGCGGGCCTTCACACGGTAGTATTTGGCCTCCCGCTCGCACTTGGCGCAGGTGTGTTTGGCCCCGTAGCGAACCAGCTTGAGATGCTCAAGGCAGCTTTCTTCCGTGGGAAACCGCGCCTGAAACTGGCGGAGGGTCGGGCCTTTGGGATGCTTCGGCGTTTCCATGACCCGAATATCCCATATCCGGGCTTACATGTCTAGAGGGGATACATGCCTATACTTTTGATGTTCTGTGTATGTTCTCGTTTCAACAGCGTTGAGGCCTGCCGCCGAGGTTAACGTTCATCAACTAATCCCATTGAGACCCAGTTCATCCCATGCTATCCCATGTATCTGACTTGGGGATGGGCGGACGCGTGAATGCGTCCAGGGCGCAGAGGGGCGGATCGAAGGGTCCGAGTTTGGGGCAGGCGTGTTTCTCTCGACCTATGAGAAACAACTGGACGGCAAGCGCCGCCTGCTGATTCCGCAGGAGTTCCGCACGGCCGACAACGGCGCCGAGCACGGGGTGTTCTGCTTCTTCTCGATCGAGTCCGATTGCCTCGAGGCCGGCGGCGACACGCTGATGGCCGAATACGTCTCGATGATCGAGGAACTGCCGTTCGGCGACGACGTGCGCACGGCTCTGGAAGAGACCTTCTACGCCGGCCAGCGGCCGCTGGGCTATGACGGCGGCGGCCGCATCACCCTGCCCGAACATCTGTGCCAGGACGCCGGCCTCGGCGAGGACGTGGTCATCGTCGGCCTCGGCTCGCGCTTCCAGATCTGGGACCGCGCCCGCTGGAACGCGCGCCGCGACGAGCGCCGGGCGCTGGCGCGGCAGGCTGTGCGCGAGCGCGGCGAGGCCGGGCGCAAGGCGCTGCTGGCCGGCCGTCGTCCAGGCGGGGAGGGCGTATGAGCCCGCACGCGCCCGTCCTGCTGGCCGAAGTCCTTGAGGCGCTGACGCCTGGCCCAGGCGATGTGATCATCGACGCCACCTTCGGCGCCGGCGGCTACACCCGCGCCATCCTCGCTGCCGGCGCGACGGTCATCGCCCTCGACCGCGACCCGACGGTGAAGCCGCACGCCGACGCCGTGGCCAATGACTTCCCGGGCAAGTTCCAGCTGATCCGCACGCCCTTCTCCGGCCTCGCCGAAGCCTTCGCCGGCAGCGGCGCGGCGACGCTGGATGGGGTGGTGTTCGACATCGGCGTGTCGTCGATGCAGCTGGACCAGGCCGAGCGCGGCTTCTCCTTCATGCGCGACGGGCCGCTGGACATGCGCATGTCGGACGAGGGCGAGACCGCCGCCGACATCGTCAATGAATGGGATCACGGGCCGTTGGCCCACATCTTCAAACTGTACGGCGACGAGCGTCAGTCCGGTCGGGTCGCCACCGCCATCCTGCGCCGCCGGGTCGAGCAGCCGTTCGAGCGGACGCTGGATCTGGCCGCCGTGGTCGAAAAGGCGCTGGGCGGCCGCCGCGGCGCGCCGATCCATCCCGCCACACGGGTGTTCCAGGCCCTGCGCATCGCCGTTAACGACGAGCTGGGCGAACTGCGCGCCGGGCTGGAGGCGGCCGAGGCGACGCTGGCCCCGGGCGGCCGGCTGGCGGTGGTCACCTTCCATTCGCTGGAGGACCGCATCGTCAAGGCCTTCCTGACCGAGCGGACCGGCAACGCCCCCGGCGGCTCGCGCCATGCGCCGGCAGCTATCGAGACGCGGAAACCCAGCTTCACCCTGTCGTTCAAGGGCGCGCGCGAGGCCGGCGAGGCCGAGCGCGCCGACAATCCCCGCGCCCGCTCGGCCAAGCTGCGCGCCGCCGTCCGCACCGACGCCCCGGCCTGGGGGAGGATCGCGGCATGAGCGCGACCGCAACCCTGAAGCGGGTGTTCGACTGGAAGGTGCGCGGCGTCCGCTGGGTCGAGATCATCGGCCTGTTGCTGGTCGCGGCGATGATCTTCTCGGTCTATCTGGCCAAGGCCGCGGCGGCGGGGCAGGGCGCGCGCATCGCCAGCCTCGAGCGGCAGATCACCCAGAACGGCCAGCGCGTGCGCCTGCTGCGCGCCGAGGTCGCCCGGCTGGAACAGCCCGGCCGGCTGGAGGCCCTGTCGCGCGGCGCCGGTCTCGGCCCGGTCGATGTGCATCGCCAGGCCACCGTGGCCAGCCTCTCCGAACTGGCGCCGATCCCGGAGCCGGCGCCGGTGACGATCATCGCGCCGACCATACCGACCGCCGTGGCGGCAGCGCCGGCTTCGGCGGAGGTCGCGCAATGAGCGTGCACGACGATCCGCACGCCTGGACCCGTCCCGCCCCCGGCCGTCCGGGCGGCGGCGTGTCGATGCCGTCGTGGCGCTGGCTGACCGAACTCATGTGGCGCGTCGAGCATTCGTTCGGCCGCGCCCGCGCCGACGCCCGGCCCGAGGAAGACACCCGGGTCCGCATCTTCGTCATCCTGTGCCTGTTCTCTGCGGTGTTCGTCTGCCTCGCCCTCGGCGCGGCCCATGCGGCCCTGCTGGCGCCGAAGGGCGGAGTCTGGTCGGCGGGTCATCCCAACGCCGTCAGCCGCGCCGACGTGGTCGACCGCAACGGCGCCCTGCTGGCCACCAACATCGTCCACTACGGCCTCTATATCGACCCGGCCGAGGTCTGGGACCGCCAGGCCGCGGCCGTGCAGATCAAGCGGGTGCTGCCGCGCGCCTCGATGAAGCGGCTCAACCGGGTGCTGTCGGGCGACCGCCGGCTGATCGTCATGCCGGGCCTGACCCCGGGCGAGAAGGCCGCCGTGCACGGCCTCGCCCTGGGCGGGATCAGTTTCGAGCCCGAGGACCGCCGGGTCTATCCGCTCGGCGCCTCGGCGACCCATCTGCTGGGCGCCGCCGACACGGGCGGACAGGGCATTTCCGGCTCCGAACTCGCCTTCGACGCCGCCATCCGCGAGGCCGGCGCGCGGGGCGAGAGCTTCCCCCTGTCTATCGACCTGCGGGTCCAGGGCGTGCTGGAGAACGAACTGGCGCTGGCCGTGGCCGAGAGTCAGGCCAAGGGCGCGGTCGGCGTCATCGCCGACGTCCAGACCGGCGAGATCCTCGGCATGGCCAGCTGGCCGACCAGCGACCCGCTGAACCGCGCCACCTCGGCCCACTATGAGATGGGGTCGGTGTTCAAGACCTTCACCGTGGCCGCCGGCCTCGACACCGGCCGGGCGGACATGGACACCATGTTCGACGCGTCACAGGCTTTCATGATCGGCAAGCGCCGCATCACCGACTTCCACGCCACCAACCAGGTGCTGACGCTGGAGGAGGTCTATCTGCACTCGTCCAACATCGGCACCTCCCGCCTCGCGGTCGAGATGGGGCCGACGACGATGCGCGACTATTTCACCCGCTTCGGCCTGATGGACGCCGCTCCGATCGAACTGCACGAATCGGCCCGGCCGCGCCGACCGACCAAATGGGACGATTCAACCCTGGCCTCGCTGTCGTTCGGCTATGGCATCATGATCACCCCGCTGCAGATGTCGGCGGCCATGGGGGCCCTGACCAATGGCGGACGGTTCATCCCCCTGACCCTGCGCAAGGGCGGCCGGCCCGACGCCGCGGTCCGTCAGGTGGTGCGTCCCGAGACCTCCCGGACGCTGCTGGACCTGCTGCGCCGCAATGTCGTCCGCGGCTCGGGCGGCCGGGCTGATGCGCCGGGCCTGCGGGTCGGCGGCAAGACCGGCTCGGCCAACAAGCTGGTCAACGGCCGCTATGACCCGACCCATGCGGTCGGCACCTTCGCCGCCGTCTTCCCGGCCGACGGCCCGGTCGACGCGCGCCGCTACTCCATCCTGATCCTGATCGACGAGCCGGGCAGCTATCCGCGCACCGGCGGCTTCGTCGCCGCCCCGGCCGTGGGCCGCATCGTCGACCGCATCGCCCCCTTCCTCGGCGTCGAGCGCCGCGCCGACCAGTACCGCACCGCCCTGGGGGAGAAGGTCCCGGCCTTCGAAGACATCGAAGGGGACGGGCGATGATCCCCGCCTCGATCAAACTGTCCGACCTGCTGCGCCGCGACGTGCCAGCCGATCCGGTCATCACCGGGGTCACCGCCGACAGCCGCAAGGTCGCGCCCGGCAGCCTGTTTGTGGCCCTGCCGGGCAGCGCCGCCGACGGCCGCGCCTTCATTCCCCAGGCCCTGTCGCAGGGCGCGGCGGCCGTGCTGGCGCCCGTCGACACCGATGCGGCCCTGGCCCCGGTGCTGGTCACCTCGGGCGACGTGCGCCGGGCATACGCCATCGCCGCGCGCAGCTTCTACGGTTCGCAGCCGGCCACCTGCGTGGCCGTGACCGGCACCAACGGCAAGACCTCGGTGGCCGCCTTCTGCCGCCAGATCTGGGCCTCGCTCGGACTGTCCGCCGCGAGCATGGGCACGCTTGGGGTTTTGCAACAGACGGGTAACGTTAATCAGGCGTTGACGGGGCCCGGCCTGACCAGCCCCGACGCCGCCGATGCGGCGCGCCTGCTGGCCGATCTGGCCGCCGGGGGGGTGACTCATCTGGCGCTGGAGGCCTCGTCGCACGGCATCGACCAGCGCCGGCTGGACGGGGTGTCGCTGAAGGCGGCGGCCTTCACCAACCTGACCCAGGACCACCTCGACTACCACGGCGACATGGAGGCCTACCGGACCGCCAAGCTGCGCCTGTTCGACACCCTGCTGCCGCGCGGCCGCACGGCGGTGCTGAACGCCGACTCCGAGGCCTATTCCAGCTTCGCCGCCGCCTCGATCATGTCGGGTCTGGGCGTCATGTGCGTCGGCGAACGCGGCCGGGACCTGACCCTGGTGGCGCGCCGCGCCGTCCCCGAGGGCCAGCGGCTGACGCTGGACGTGCGCGGGACCCTGCACGAGGTGCTGCTGCCGCTGGCCGGCGCCTTCCAGGCCTCGAACGCCCTGGTGGCGGCGGGTCTGTGCATCGCCGCCGGGGAGACCCCCGAGCGGGTGCTGGCAGGGCTGGAGCACATCACCGGCGCACAAGGGCGGCTGCAACGCATCTCCGGTCAGGGCCCCGGCGAGGTCTATGTCGACTACGCCCATACGCCCGACGGGCTGGAGACGGTGCTCAGGGCGCTGCGCCCGCATGCGACGGGCCGGCTGATTGTCGTCTTCGGCGCCGGCGGCGACCGCGACCGGGCCAAGCGGCCGCTGATGGGCGAGATCGCCGGCCGGCTGGCCGATCTGGCCATCGTCACCGACGACAACCCGCGTTCGGAAGACCCCGCCGCGATCCGCAAGGCCGTGCGCGAAGGCTGTCCCGCCGCGCACGAGATCGGCGACCGCCGCGTCGCCATCCGCCACGCCATCGACATGATGCGCGACGGAGATGTGGTGGTGATCGCCGGAAAAGGGCATGAGCAGGGTCAGATCGTCGGCGGGGTGACCCATCCCTTCGACGACGCCACCGAAGCCGCCGAAGCCCTGCGCATCCATGCCTGATATCGCTCCTCTCTGGACCTCCGCCGAAATCGAGGCCGCGACCGGCGGACGCCTGTCCGGCGCGCCGTTCGACGTCGTGGGCATCACCTACAACAGCCGCGAGATCGTGCCCGGCGACCTGTTCCTGGCCCTGAAGGGCGCGCGGGACGGTCATGAGTTCGCCGGCCTCGCCTTCGCCGCCGGCGCGGCGGGCGCGATCACCGAACATCCGGTCGAGGGCGGGCCGTCGGTCGTCGTCGCCGACACCCTGCGCGCGCTGGAGGCCCTCGGCGTCGCCTCGCGCGAGCGCAGCCCGCAGGTGCGCCGCGGCGCCGTGACGGGTTCGGTCGGCAAGACCAGCGTGACCCAGGCGATCAAGGCCGGGCTGGACCTCGCCGGGCCGGCGCACGCCTCGATCAAAAGCTACAACAACCATATCGGCGTGCCGCTGACCCTCGCGCGGATGCCGCGCTCGACCGCCCGCGCCGTGTTCGAGATCGGCATGAACGCGCCGGGCGAGATCGCGCCGCTGTCGAAGATGGTCCGACCGCACGCCGCCTGCGTCACCACCGTCGGCCCGGTCCACATCGAAGCCTTCCCCGATGGCGAGGCCGGCGTGGCGAAGGAGAAGGCGGCGATTTTCGAGGGGCTCGCGCCCGGCGGCGTGGCGGTGCTGAACGGCGACGGCGGCTTCGCGGCCGTGCTCGAGGCCGCCGCCGCCCGGGCCGGGGCCCGCCGCGTCACCTTCGGCGCCGATCCGGGGCAGGACGCCCGGCTGCTGGACTTCATCCCCGGCGCCGACGGCGCCCGGGTCAAGGCCGAGCTCTATGGCAAGCCGCTCGACTTCCCGCTGCGCCAGACCGGCTTCCACTGGGGCCTGAACAGCCTGTGCGTGCTGCTGATGCTCGAGGCGCTGGACGTGCCGCTGGAGACCGGCCTCGCCGCCCTGGCTGACTTCCAGCCGCTGGCCGGCCGGGGGCAGACCATGGTGGTCAAGGCGCCGGGCGGGGCCTTCACCCTGATCGACGAAAGCTACAACGCGAATCCGCTGTCGATGGCGGCCGGCTTCCGCAGCCTCGGGGCCAAGCCGGTCGGCCCGGACGCGCGCCGGGTGGTGGTGCTGACCGACATGCTGGAGCTGGGCGGCCGCTCGCGCGATCTGCACGAGGGGTTGGCCGAAGCGATCGCCGCCGCCGGTCTGGATCTGGTCCACACCGCCGGGCCCGAGATGAAGCGTCTGCACGACGCCCTGCCGCCGGCGCGCCGCGGCCTGTGGCGCGAGACGGCGGCCGAACTCGCCGCCGAGGCGGCCGAACTGGTCGCTCCCGGCGACATCGTCATGGTCAAGGGATCGAACGGGTCGAAGGCCACGCTCGTCGCCCGCGCTCTTGCTGCTCTTGGAGGGGCCGCCTGATGTTCTATCTTCTCTATCTCCACTACGCCGACATCGCCCAGGACTATCCGCTGCTCAATCTGGTCCAGTACCAGACGGTGCGTGTCGCCCTCGCCATGGCCACCGCCATGATCGTGGCGGTGGCCATGGGCAGCCGCTTCATCGCCTGGATGCGGGTCAAACAGGGCAAGGGCCAGCCGATCCGCGCCGACGGTCCGGTCTCGCACCTGTCCAAGGTCGGCACCCCGACCATGGGCGGGCTGATGATCCTCGCCGGCATCGCCGTGGCGGTGCTGCTGTGGGGCGACCTGACCAACCCCTACATCTGGATCGTGTCGTTCGTGACCGCCGCCTTCGGCGTGCTCGGCTTCATCGACGACTACGCCAAGGTGTCGAAACAGACCTCGGCCGGCCTGACCTCGAAACAGAAGCTGGTCGCCCAGGTGGTCATTTCGGTCATCGCCGGGGTGCTGACGGTGCTGTGGATGACGGCCTCGCCGACCACGCCCAATCTCGAGACCTCGATCGCCTTCCCCTTCTTCAAGGCCGTGCTGCTCAACGTCGGCTGGTTCTATGTCGTGTTCGCGGCCTTCACCATGGTCGGCTTCTCCAATGCGGTGAACCTGACCGATGGTCTCGACGGCCTGGCCATCGTGCCGGTGATGATGGCCGCCGGGGCCTTCGGCATCATCAGCTATCTGGTCGGCAACTTCATCTTCTCCGACTACCTGGGCGTCCACCATGTGCCCGGCGCGGGCGAGCTGGCCATCTTCTGCGCCGCCATGATCGGCGGCGGCGTCGGCTTCCTCTGGTACAACGCGCCGCCGGCCAAGATCTTCATGGGCGACACCGGCTCGCTGGCCCTCGGCGGCGCGCTGGGCGCCATCGCCGTGGCCACCAAGCACGAACTGGTGCTGGGCATCGTCGGCGGCCTGTTCGTGATCGAGGCGCTCAGCGTCATGATCCAGGTCGGCTATTACAAGGCGACCAAGAAGCGCATCTTCCTGATGGCCCCGATCCACCATCATTTCGAGAAGATGGGCTGGCCGGAATCGACGGTGGTGATCCGCTTCTGGATCGTCTCCGCCATGCTGGCGCTGCTCGGCCTCGCCACGCTGAAGCTCAGATAGATGATCCCGGTCCCATGATCACGGCGTCTGGCTTCGAGGGACGGCGGGTCGCGGTCTTCGGCCTCGGGCGGTCGGGACTGACGGCGGCGCGCGCGCTCAAGGCCGGCGGCGCCCTGCCGGTGCTGTGGGACGACAGCGTCTCCAGCCGCATGCAGGCCGGGGCCGAGGGTTTCGCGGTCGAGGATTTGACCAGCGCAGACTGGTCGGGCTTCGCGGCCCTGGTGCTGTCGCCCGGCGCCCCCCTGACCCATCCCGAGCCGCACTGGACCGTGGGCAAGGCGAAGGCGGCGGGCGTCGAGATCGTCGGCGACATCGAACTGTTCGCGCGGGCCATGGCCGCCCTGCCGGAGACGGAGCGTCCGACGGTGATCGCCATCACCGGCACCAACGGCAAGTCGACCACCACGGCCCTGATCGGCTGGGTGTTGAAACAGGCGGGCGTGAGGGTCGCCGTCGGCGGCAACATTGGCATCGGGGTCCTGGCCCTGCCGCCTCCGACCGAGGTCGATTTCTACGTGCTGGAGGTGTCGAGTTATCAGCTCGACCTGACGAAGACCTTTGCCCCACGGGCGGCGATCCTGACCAACATCAGCCCGGATCACCTCGAACGTCATGGCGGGATGGAGGGCTACATCGCTGCGAAACGTCGGATATTCCGGGACCCTCAGACAGCCCCCTATCTCGGTGTCGATGAACCCGAGACAGAAGCAATCTGGCGTGCCCTTGTCGCCGAGGGCCGCGCTGTGGACCCGGTCAGCGTGATCCGACCCATGACCAACGATCTTGGCATGTACCTGCTGGATGGTTGGCTGGCCTACAACGCCGGTGGTCAGCCCATGAAAATCGTGGATCTGTCTCAAGCGCGATCTCTGGCGGGCCGGCACAACGCCCAGAACGCCGCGCTGGCTTTTCTGGCCATCACTGACCTGGGGATACCGGAAGAGACTGTGGCGCCAGCGTTGCTGTCCTTCCCCGGCCTCGCCCACCGCATGGAGGAGGTCGGTCGCCTCGGTCGCGTCCGCTTCATCAACGACTCCAAGGCCACCAACGCCGACGCGGCGCGGCAGGCGCTGTCGTCCTATGAGCGCAGCTTCTGGATCGCCGGCGGCCGGGCCAAGGCCGGCGGGATCGACGATCTCGAAGACCTGTTCCCGCGCGTGGTCGAGGCCTTTCTGATCGGCGAGGCGGCCGGGTCGTTCGCCGCCCGGCTGGGCGACACGCCGCACCGTCTCTGCGGCGACATGGCCAGCGCCGTGAAGGCCGCCGCCGAAGCCGCCGCCGCCACCGGCCGCGACGAGGTGGTGCTGCTGTCGCCAGCCGCCGCCTCTTTCGACCAGTATCCCGACTTCGAGGCCCGCGGCGAGGCCTTCCGCGCCGCTGTTCTGGCCCTCGGCGCCGTTCCCGCGAGCGCATCATGACCGACGCTTACAGCCCCGCCTTTTCGCGCAACGACCAGAGCCCGATCGCCAAATGGTTCTGGACCGTCGACCGCGGCCTGCTGGCGGCGGCGCTGACGCTGATGGCCTTGGGCGTGGCGCTGAGCTTCGCCTCCAGCCCGGCGGCGATCGCCGCCGACCAGTCGATCGGCGACCCGTTCCACTATTCGTGGCGGATGATGGTCTGGGGCTCGATGGGGCTGGTGATGATGCTCGGCGCCTCGCTGCTGTCGCCGCGCGGGGTGCGGCGCATCGCCGTGCTGGCCTTGCTGGGCGCCATCGTCACCATGATGGCCCTGCCGTTCATCGGCGATGAGGTGAAGGGGGCGGCGCGCTGGATCAACCTCGGCCCCTTCAGCCTGCAGCCGTCCGAATTCGCCAAGCCCGGCCTGATCGTCTTCGCCGCCTGGATGTTCGCCGAGGCGCAGAAGGGGCAGGGGGTGCCGGGCGTCAGCATCGCCTTCGCCTTCTGGGCCCTGACCGTCGGCCTGCTGCTGATCCAGCCCGACATCGGCCAGACCCTGCTGGTCACCACCACCTTTATGGCCGTCTTCTTCATGGCCGGGGTGCCGCTGAAATGGGTGGCGGTGATCGCCGCCGCCGGCATGGCCGGGCTGGTGTCGCTGTATTTCACCTTCGGCCACATGCGCGACCGTCTGAGCCGCTTCCTGTCGCCCGAGAGCACCGACACCCACCAGATCGACCGCGCCTCCGAGGCCATCCGCGCCGGCGGACTGGTCGGCCGCGGGGTCGGCGAGGGGGTGATGAAGCGCCACGTCCCCGACCTGCACACCGACTTCATCTATTCCGTCGGCGCCGAGGAATTCGGCCTGATCCTGTCGCTGATGATGATCGGCCTGTACGCCTTCATCGTCGTGCGCGGCATGCGGCGGGCGATGAAGCTGAACGACCCCTATGAGCAGACGGCGGCCGCCGGCCTGTTCATGCTGATCGGCCTGCAGGCCTGCATCAATATCGCCGTCAATCTGAACCTGATCCCGACCAAGGGCATGACCCTGCCTTTCATCAGCTACGGCGGCTCGTCGATGCTGGCCATGGGCCTGACCATGGGTCTGGCCCTGGCCCTGACCCGTCGTCGCCCGGGCGCCTATGAGCCCGGCGCCAGCCTGCCGCAACGGCGGATCTTGTCCTAGGGAGCGCCATGACCACCCGACTCTGCGTCGTCGCCGCCGGGGGCACCGGCGGCCACATGTTCCCGGCCGAGGCCCTGTCGCGTGAGCTGGCCGTCCGCGGCTGGCGCATCGTGCTGGCCACCGACCACCGGGGCGAGCAATACGCCCACGCCTTTCCGGCCGAGGAGCGGATCGCGCTGGACGCCGCCACCGGGCGTGGGCCGATCGGTCTGGCGAAGGCGGGACTGACCATCGTGCGCGGCGTGGTCCAGGCGCGGGCGGCGCTGAAGCGGCTGGACGCGGCGGTGGTCGTCGGCTTCGGCGGCTACCCCTCGGCCCCGGCCCTGCTGGCGGCGCTGAGCCAGGGCCGGCCGACCCTGCTGCACGAACAGAATGCGGTGCTGGGCCGCACCAACCGATGGCTAGCGCCGTACGTCGGCGCCGTCGCCTCGTCCTTCCCCGATCTGCAGAAGGTCCCGCAGGGGGTCGGCGCGCGGGTCAGCCTGATCGGCAATCCGGTCCGCCCGGACATCCGCGCCCTCTACGACCGCCGCTTCGTCGCCCCCGCGCCGGACCAGCCGATCCATGTGCTGGTCACCGGCGGCAGCCAGGGCGCGCGCATCCTGTCCGAGACCGCGCCCCGCGCCCTGGCGGCCCTGCCCGAGCCGATCCGCGCCCGGCTGAAGGTGCAGCAGCAATCCCGCCCGGAGACGCTGGAAGCCGCCCGCCAGATCTATCTCGACGCCGCCATACAGGCCGAGGTCGCCCCCTTCTTCCGCGACATGGCCCAGCGGCTGTCGGCGGCCCATCTGGTCATCGGCCGGGCCGGGGCCTCGACCTGTTCCGAACTGGCCGTCGCCGGCCTGCCCTCGATCCTGATCCCGCTCAAGATCGCCATGGACGACCACCAGCGCTTCAACGCCGCCAGCCTTGCGGCCGCCGGCGGGGCCGAGGTGATGCTGGAGGACGAGCTCACTGTCGACCGGCTGACCGCGGCGCTGGCGGCTATCCTCGGCGATCCGGCGCGGCTGGAGGCGATGAGCCGCGGGGCCCGGAGCGCGGCCTTGCCTGACGCGACGCGTTCGCTGGCGGACAAGGTCGAGGCCGCCGCGCGCTGATCGCACGGCGCCGCTTTGCCGGTTCATGCGTTAGTCGGTCATGTCCCCCTTCGTTTCTGACCTGACCCGCGAGGTCTTCCGCCTGTGGCGGGAGTTTCACTGGCTGCCGGAATGGGCGGTCGTGACCCTCATCGTCGCCGCCTTCGTCCTGGCCGGCTGGGCCGCGAACCAGTTCGTCTTCGGCCTGCTGAGGTTCGCGGTGCGCAAGCGGGACGTGTTCTGGCGCGGCGTCGTCGGGCGGGCCCGGCTCAAGGTCAGGATCGCGGTGATGATCGTCGCCCTCGCCCTGGCCGTGACCGTCTCGCCGATGGATCCGGCTCCGACCGAACTCATCCGCAGGATGCTGGCCTTCCTGTTCATAATCACCATCGGCTGGATGCTGATCGGCGCTTCGGACATGTGGGCGGTGGTCTATCTGCGCCGCTTCAACATGGCGTCGGACGACAATCTGATCGCCCGCAAGCACGTCACCCAGGCCCGCATCCTGCAGCGGGTCGCGGCCCTGTTGATCGCCATCGTCACCCTCGGCTTGGCCCTGCTGACCATTCCCGCGGTGCGCCAGTGGGGCATGAGCCTGCTGGCCTCGGCCGGGGTGGTCGGCATCATCGCCGGCTTCGCCCTGCAGCCGCTGCTGACCAATCTGATCGCTGGGGTCCAGATCGCCACCGGCCAGCCGATCCGGCTGGACGACGCCGTGGTCGTGGAGGGGGAGTGGGGCACGGTCGAGGAGATCACCTCGACCTATGTGGTGGTCAAGCTGTGGGACTGGCGGAGGATGGTCCTGCCGCTGACATACTTCATCCAGAAGCCGTTCCAGAACTGGACCCGCGAGACCTCGCGCCTGATCGGCTCGGCCTTCCTGTATGTCGACTACGAGGCCCCGATCGAACGGCTGCGGACGGAACTGGAGCGTATCTGCCGCCAGAGCCCGCACTGGGACGGCGACGTCATCAGCCTTCAGGTCACCGACATCACCGACCGTGTGGCCCAGGTGCGTTGCCTCGCCAGCGCCCGCAACGGCGGGGCGACCTTCGATCTGCGCTGCGAGATTCGCGAGGAAATGCTGGCCTTCATGCGCGACGAATGCCCTGAAGCCCTGCCGCGCGACCGCATCGATCTGGGCCGGCTCAATTCGCCAGACGCAGCGCCGCCCGCCCGACCCTGACGCCGTCGGCCAAGGTGTCGGCGTCGGCCTCTCCGGCCGCTTCGGAGTCACAGGCCACGGCCAGCAGTTCGGCGGCGTCCCCGCCCGGCGCGGCGTCATAGGCGGGGCTCGTATCCGGCGTTGCGGGCCCCTCGGCGCCACCCTCGCGCACCGAGGCGAAATCCAGCCGGTCGGCCGTGCGCGCCCGGCAGTCGAACGACCACCACGACCAGCCGCCCCAGTAGGTCTGGCCGCCGACGGTGAAATCCTCTTCCGCCACCTGCAGCGACCGCATCCGCACCGTGTCGCCGTCGCGCCGGATCGAGGTCAGGTCGGCCAGCACGGCGAACCGTCCCACGCCGGTCAGCACCAGCTGCGGCCCGTCCTGCGCTGGCGCGGCGGACCGGGCGCAGGCCGGCGTCGCCAGCATCAGGCCGATCAGGATCGCGCAGGTCGTCGTTCTCATGCGCCTGTCGTAACCGCCCGTTGACCGGCTGGCGAGTAGGCTTGGGCGATGACGCGCTTCATGACGCTCGACTTCGCCGACGGCGACCGGCCGGCCCTGCTGGCCCGGGTGGCGGTGATGGCGCGCGGGTCCTACGGCTATGTCGTCACGCCCAATGTCGACCACGTCATCAAGCGGATGGACGGCCGGGTCGAGGCGCAAGTCTATGACGGCGCGGCGCTCAAGATCTGCGACAGCCGCATCCTCGCCCATCTGGCCCGGCTGCGCGGCAAGACGCTGGCGGTCTATCCCGGTTCCGACCTGACCGCCGACCTGCTGGCCGCGGACCACGATCTGACCATCGGCGTGTTCGGCCCTGACCGCGCGGCCTTCGACGACCTCGTCGCCCGTTACCTGGGCCGCCGTTTCACCTTCATCGAGGCCCCGATGGGCCTGACCCCCGGAACCGGCGTCTGGGCCTCGGCGCTGGACGCAGCCGCCCGGGCCGACTGGGACGTGCTGCTGGCCTGCATCTCCTTTCCCAAACAGGAGCGTTTCGCCCACGCCCTGGGCGGCGCCGGCCGCGAGACCGGCGTGGCCCTGTGCGTCGGCGCCTCGGTCGACTTCCTGACCGGCCGCCAACAGCGCGCCCCGCGGATCTTCCAGCGGCTGTCGCTGGAGTGGCTCCATCGCCTGCTGACCCAGCCCCGGCGCATGTTCCGCCGCTACGTCATCGAGGGCCCGGCCATCTTCGGCTGGTTCGTGCGGACGGAGATCATCGGACGCTAGTTCCTCCCCCGTGGGGGGGGATCAGGCCGCCACGATTTCTTCCGCCTGGCTCAGGTCGACGCTGACCAGCTGGCTCACCCCACGCTCCGGCATGGTCACGCCGTACAGTCGATCCATCCGGCTCATGGTCACCGGATTGTGGGTGATGACGATGAAGCGGGTGTCGGTCCGCTTCCGCATCTCGTCCAGCATGCGGCAGAAGCGGTCGACATTGGCGTCGTCCAGCGGCGCGTCGACCTCGTCCAGCACGCAGACCGGCGCCGGATTGGCGAGGAAGACGGCGAAGATCAGCGCCGCCGCCGTCAGCGCCTGCTCCCCGCCCGACATCAGGCTCATCACCGACAGCCGTTTGCCCGGCGGGCAGGCGTAAATCTCCAGCCCGGCCTCCAGCGGATCGTCGCTCTCGACCAGTTTCAGCTCGGCCTGGCCGCCGCCGAACAGGGCCTCGAACAGGGATTTGAAATTGTCATTGATGACGTCGAAGGCCGCCACCAGCCGCTCGCGGCCCTCGGCGTTCAGCTCGTCGATGCCGTCGCGCAATTTGGCGATGGCGCTGGTCAGGTCCGACCGCTCGACCTTCATCGTCTGCAGCCGGTCGCCATACTCATTGGCCTCTTCCTCGGCCAGCAGATTGACCGCGCCAAGCGCCTCGCGCTCCCGCTCCAGCCCGTACAGCAGGCTCTCGGCCCCGGCGGCGTCGGGCGGGCGGGCGATGGCGTCGTCGGTCAGCTTCTGGCCCAGCTCTTCCGGCGACATCTGCGCCGTCTCGCGCAGGTTGGCCTCGGTCTCCGCCAGCTTCTCGGCCACCGCCTCGGCCCGCGCCGCCAGACCGGCCCGCGCCTCGCGCGCCGACGAGGCCGCCGACTCCGCCGCCCGGGCGGCCCGGTCCGCCTCGCTGGCCTGACCTTCTGCCATCGCCAGCGCATCCGCCGCCGCCCTGCGTCGCGTCTCGGCCGTCGTCAGGACGTCCAGCAGCGACGAGCGTTGCGCCGCCAGTTGCTCCGGCGCGTCGGCGGCTGCCTTGAGCCGCGCCGCCGTCTTCTCGGCGTCCTTTTCCAGCGCGCCGATCCGGACCGTGGCGTCCTTCGCCCGCGCGGCCCAGCCGTCGCGTTCGCGGCTCAGGCCTTCCAGCCGCGCCCGCCGGCCGGCGATCTCGCGCGCTTCCG
>JAHJNW010000038.1 GCA_018820665.1 Alphaproteobacteria bacterium
CGCCATGGACGTCTTCACCACCACCTGCCGCGGCCAGCGCCTCGGCATCTTCGCCGGCTCCGGCGTCGGCAAGTCGGTGCTGCTGTCGATGCTGGCGCGTCAGGCGACCTGCGACGTCGTCGTCGTCGGCCTGATCGGCGAACGGGGTCGGGAGGTGCGGGAGTTCATCGAGGAAACCCTGGGCGAGGAAGGCCTGCGCCGCGCCATCGTCGTCGTCGCCACCTCGGACGAACCCGCCCTCAAGCGTCGCCAGGCGGCCTATATGACCATGGCGATCAGCGAATATCTGCGCGACCAGGACCTCGAGGTCCTGTGCCTGATGGACTCGGTCACCCGGTTCGCCATGGCCCAGCGCGAGATCGGTCTCGCCGCCGGCGAGCCGCCGACCACCAAGGGCTATACCCCGACCGTCTTCACCGAACTGCCCAAACTGCTGGAGCGCGCCGGGCCGGGCCCCGTTCGTCCCGACGGCACCACCGCCGGCCCGATCACCGCCCTGTTCACCGTGCTGGTGGACGGCGGCGACCATGACGAGCCGATCGCCGACGCCGTGCGCGGTATCCTCGACGGCCACATCGTCATGGACCGCAAGATCGCCGAGCGCGGCCGCTTCCCCGCCATCGACGTGCTGAAGTCCGTCAGCCGCACCCTGCCCGGCTGTCAGACGCCGCCCGAGCGCGAGCTGAACAAGCGCGCCCGCCAGTGCCTGAGCGCCTACGCCAACATGGAAGAGCTGATCAAGATCGGCGCCTACCGCACCGGCGCCGACCCCATCGTCGACCGCGCCATCGCCCTGAACCCCGCCCTGGAGGCCTTCCTCGGCCAGGATCATCACGACGTGACGCGGTTATCGGATTCCTTTGACCGTCTGGAAACCATTCTGAACCAAGGAATGGTGCAATGACCGGAGACGCCGCATGACCGCCTGGGCCCAATCCCTGATCCGCATCTCCAACTATGAGGTCGAGACGCTGCAGAAGCGCCTCGCCGAGATCACGGCCCGCCGCGCCTCCGCCGAAATGCGCATCGCCGTGCTGCAGGCCGAGGCCGAGATCGAACAGGACCGCGCCCGCGACGACACCGAGGCCGCCATGCTGCTGCAGGCCTATCTGAACGGCTGGAAGCTCCGCAAATCCGCCGCCGAGGCCGATGTGGTCGAGATCGAGGCCGAGGAGCACGGCGCCCGCGACGCCCTGACCAGCGCCTTCGAGGAGCTGAAGAAGTTCGAGCACGTGGCCGAGACCACCCGGCTGAACCGCCTGATCGCCGCCGGCAAGCGCGAAACCGCCGCCTTCGACGAACTGGGCCTGAGGCGTCGTGCGGGCTGATCCGCCCCGCCTGAACCGCCGCGCTTTCCTCGCCGCGCCGATCGCCCTGGCGGCCTGCGACCGTATCGCCGCCGCCCCGTCCGTCGCCAACCCGGTCGCCCGGCCGCTGAAGTCCCTCGCTCCCTTCCCCTTCGGCGCCACCGGCATGACCTGGCAGCTGGACCAGGCCGACTGGGTCGAACAGATGCTGCGCCACTGCTCCCAGCTGACGCCCGAATGGGAGCAGAAGATGGAGCGCACCCTGCGCCCCGGCTTCACCTACGATTTCGAACCGTCCGACCGCGTCGTCGGCTTCGCCCGCGACAACGGCCTGCGCGTCCACGGCCATACGCTGATCTGGTATTCGCAAGGCGCCGAGGTCTTTGACGACGCCACCGTGCCGCGCGCCCGCTTCGCGGCCGAATATGACCGCTACATCTCCACCTTTGTCGGCCGCTACAAGGGCCGGATGGCCGGCTGGGACGTGGTCAACGAACCGGTGGCCGAGGACGGCGACGGCCTGCGCGACTGTCACTGGAGCCGCGCGCTCGGCATGGACGGCTATATGGTCCGCGCCTTCGAACAGGCGAAGGCCGCCGATCCCGACGCCGTCCTGTTTCTCAACGAATACAATCTCGAAAACATCCCGGCCAAGGGTACGACCTTCCTCAAGCTGGTCGAACGCCTGCTCAAACTCGGCGCCCCGATCGGCGGCATCGGAACCCAGTCGCACCTCAATATCGAGATCCCCGCGGGACAGATCACGGCCTTCATGCGCGACGCCGCCTCGCTGGGCCTGCCGATCCACGTCTCAGAGCTGGACTTTCCGATGCAGCGCGACGGCGGTCCTCTGCCGGACCTGCGCTCGACCGCCGAACGCCGCGCCCAGCAGGTCGCCCGCGTCGGCGAACTGGCCGAGGCCTTCATGGCCCTGCCCGAACGCCAGCGCTACGCCTTCACCACCTGGGGCCTGCGCGACAGCGACAGCTGGCTGGTCCGCGCCGAGGGCAAGAACCGCCCCGACGAAAGCGCCCTGCTGCTGGATGCCGAAGGTCGGGCGAATCCGGCGTATCACGCCGTGGCCGAGGCGTTCCAAGGGCAGGTTTTACCCGGAGGAAACTCTGAAAAAAATACAGTCCGAAGAGTCCGGAGAGTCCGTTTCGGATGCGCCTTGGACGGCGACCCGCGGTTCAGTTGTCAAAGACCCGGTCGTGAGCCGCGCATTGTACGGCCGCCGCTTCCTGCGGCGGGTTCATGACGCTGGCGCGGAGAGGAAATGCCGGGAAAACCGCAGCCTGGCGTCAAAAATTGTGATGGCTGGACGCGGATTTGCAGCGCAGCAATCGTCAGGTCACGACGGCCCCCACGCCCGCCGCCGCCAGGTCCGCCAGCAGCCCCGCCGTCGCTGCCTCGACCACATCCAGATCCCGCCCCCGCACGACCAGATTAGTCCCGATCTCCCCCACCGAGCCGTGCCCGAACGGATAGCTGCCGTAGCTGACATCGCGGTTCGCCCGGGCGGCGGCCGTCAGGATGTCGGCCACATCGCCCTCGCCGACGCCGGTCACCCGCACCGTCCGCGCATGCACCACCGCCCCGGTCTTCAGTCGCGGCGCCACATCCTCCAGCATCGCCGTCATGATCTTCGGCACTCCGGCCATGACGAAGACATTGTCGATCTGGAAGCCCGGCGCGTCGGTGACCGGATTGGCGATCAGCGTCCCGCCGGCCGGAATCCGCGCCATCCGCCGCCGCGGCGTGTTGAACTCCGCGCCATAGCGCCGCGCGAGTATCTCCAGCGCCTCGGGATGCTCCGGCAGCGCCACGCCGAACGCCGTCGCCACGGCGTCGGCGGTGATGTCGTCATGCGTCGGCCCGATGCCGCCGGTGGTGAAGACATAGTCGTGCGCGGCCCGCAGCGCGTTCAGCGCCTCGACGATCTGGCCCTTGCGGTCGCCGACCGTCCGCGCCTCCAGCAGGTCGATCCCCAGCGCCGCCAGAAAGCGGGCGAGGGTGTTCAGATTGGTGTCCTGCGTCCGTCCGGACAGGATTTCATCGCCGATGATCAGCACGGCGGCGGTGGGCGAGGCCTGGGTCATGCCCGTTCATAGCCGATCCGCGTGATCGGCGTCCCGGTCCTCGCCTCGATCCGCGCCGCCTCAACCCGGCCTTGAGGATTGTGCTATAGTCCCCACCTGAGAACCCAAGCCCACGCGACCCGACTCCGAAAGCCCCCGATGTACGAGACCCCCGAACTGGACAGCGACGCCTTCGTCCGCACCCACGAGATCCGCGTCCACGACGACGAGGCCTTCGAGGGCATGCGCAAGGCCGGCCGCCTGGTGGCCGAGGCGCTCGACATGATCACCCCCTTCGTCGTCCCGGGCGTCACCACCGGCGAGATCGACGACCGCATCCGCGAGTTCACCCTCGACCACGGGGCCCTGCCCGCCTGCCTTGGCTACAAGGGCTATGAAAAGACCGTCTGCACCTCGATCAACCACGTCGTCTGCCACGGCATTCCGGGCGACAAGGTCCTGAAGGACGGTGACATCGTCAACATCGACCACACCGTCATCGTCGACGGCTGGCACGGCGATTCCAGCCGCATGTATCCGGTCGGAAACATCAACGCCCGCGCCCGCAAGCTGATCGACATCACCTATGACTCGCTGGACGCCGGCCTCGCCGTGATCAAGCCCGGCGCCACCTTCGGCGACATCGGCTACGCCATCCAGCAGGTGGTCGAGGCCAACCGCATGTCGGTCGTCCGCGACTTCTGCGGCCACGGCATCGGCCGGCTGTTCCACGACAGCCCCAACGTCCTGCACTACGGCCGCCGCGGCGACGGCGCGACGCTGAAACAGGGCATGTTCTTCACCGTCGAGCCGATGGTGAATCTGGGCAAGCCGCACGTGAAGGTCCTGTCCGACGGCTGGACCGCCGTGACCCGCGACAAGTCCCTGTCGTCCCAGTGCGAGCACACGATCGGCGTCACCGCCGACGGCTGCGAACTGTTCACCGCCAGCCCCGCCGGTCTGTTCCGCCCGAAATTCTGACCGACCGGCCGGCCTCGCCCGGCTGACTGGACGTTCTCCTTTTGTTCTGGCAACCTGCGGCGTCTTTCGGAGGCCGCCATGTCCGCCGTGCTCCCCTTCCCCACGCCGGCCGCCGCGCCACGTCAGAACGCGCCGTCGGCTGACGTCTTGCGCCTGTCCGGCGCCGGCCTGTCCGGCCACCGCGAGCGCCTGCGCGACCGGGCCCGCCGCGCCGGTCTTCACCACCTCCCCGACTATGAACTGCTGGAGCTCTTCCTGTTCCGCAGCCAGCCGCAGGGCGACGTCAAGCCGATCGCCAAGGCCCTGCTGGCCCGGTTCGGCTCCCTCGCCGCGGTGCTTGCCGCGTCGGTGGAAGACCTGATGACAGTCCGCGCCGAGGACGCCAAAGGCCGCCCCCGGGGCGTCGGCGTCGAGACCGCTCTCGACCTCGCCGCCCTGCACGAGGTCGCCCGCCGCGTCACCCTCGAGGAAGCGAACAAACGCACCGTGATCTCCTCCTGGACCGCCCTGCTGGCCTATGTCCGCCTGTCGCTTCAGCACGAACCACGCGAGCAGTTCCGCGTGCTCTATCTCGACAACCGCAACCAGCTGATCCTCGACGAAGTCCAGAATCGCGGCACCGTCGACCATGCGCCGGTCTATCCGCGCGAGGTCGTGCGCCGGGCGCTGGAGCTGTCGGCCAAGTCGATGATCATCGTCCACAACCACCCCTCGGGCGACCCGACCCCGTCGCGCCCCGACATCGAGATGACCCGCCAGGTCGTCGACGCCGCCCACGCCCTTGGCCTGTCGGTCCACGACCACCTGATCGTCGGCCGCGACGGCGTCGCCAGCTTCAAGCAACTGGGCCTGATGTGATCTGAGTTGCCCGATGCCGTGTCCGGCCAAGGCGGATGGCCGCAGGAGGCCATTCTTCCGTTGGCTCCGGTCGCCCGTATGCCGTACGACGAATTCCGGGATGGTTGCGGCGATACGATAGATGAATTCGATCTCTCCAGGCGAGACCGACAGCATGGGCATGACCAGCGAACGCCTCGGGCGGCTCGTTGAGGAGGCCGCCAGCGAGGTCTACGTCTTCTCGGCCGATGACTACCGGTTCCGCCTCGTCAACAAGGGCGCACGCCAGAACCTTGGCTACACCATGGAGGAGCTCGCACGGCTCACCCCGTGGGATCTGAAGCCAAGCGTTCCCCGTGAGGCGTTTCTGGATCTCATCAAACCTCTTCTGCGCGGCGAGGTCGAACGCCTCGATTTCGAAACCGTGCATCGGCGGAAGGACGGCACCGACTATGATGTCGCCGTCAAGGTCCAGGTCTTCGCCGAAGACGGCGACACCGTCTTCTTCGCCGCGATCCAGGACATCACCGCCCGGCGCAAGGTCGAGACCGACCTTCGCCAGGTATCCATGCGGCTGGACGCCATCCTGGCGAACACGACCATGGCGGTTTTCCTGATGGATGAGCGGCAGCACTGCGTGTTCATGAACAAGGCCGCCGAGGACCTGACGGGCTACGATTTCGAGGAGGTCGCTGGACGGCCGCTCCACGACGTTATCCACCACAGCTACCCCGACGGTTCCCCCTTCCCGCTCTCGGAGTGCGCCATCGACCGGGCCTTTCCGGAGAACGCAGGCACCCGGGGAGAGGAGATTTTCGTTCACAAGGACGGGTCCTTCTATCCCGTCGCCTTCACCGCCAGCCCGGTTCGGGACCACCAGGCCAAGGTCATCGGCACCATCATCGAGGTGCGCGACATCAGCGAGGCCAGACGTCTCGAGGAGGCCCGCAACCTTCTCATGCGGGAAGTCGACCATCGCGCGCGCAACGTCCTCGCCGTCGTCCATTCGCTGACCCGGCTCACCCATGCCGACGATCTGCCGTCGTACAAGGAAGCCCTCGCGGGCCGGATCAACGCCATGGCGCGGGCGCAGACATCGCTCGCCAACCGTCGCTGGGAAGGCGGGCGACTGGAGGATGTCGTCAGGGAAGAACTGGAGGCGCTGTGTCCCCGGGACCGGATCGACGTCGACGGGCCGGAAGTGTCGCTTTCGCCCGAACAGGTGCAACCGATCAGCCTGCTGCTCCACGAACTCGCCACCAATGCCAACAAGTACGGGGCCTGCAGCCAGGACGCCGGCCGGGTTTCCGTCAGATGGGTGATCGAGGGTCGGCAGGTGACGCTCTCGTGGCGAGAGACCGGAGGGCCGCCGGTCGCCCCCCCGACGCGCGAAGGCTTCGGGTCGGTGCTGAAAAGCAGTGTCGTTCGTCAGATTAATGGCGTGATGACACGACACTGGGACCCTTCCGGCCTCGTGGTGGACGTCAGCTTCCCTTTGTGATGCATCGGACCAGGCCGCCTTCGGAAAACCGCGACCGCCCACCACCGACAGCAGGCTTATGACCACCCTGATCACAGAGCGCCTGACCCTCACGCCCGCAGCCGTTTCGGACTACGACGACCTGCGCCGCCTGTGGGCCGACCCCGCCTTCATCCAGCATATCTTCGCCGAGCCCCTGACCGGCGAGGATGTCTGGTTCCGCCTGTTGCGCGACATCGGCCACTGGGAGGCGCTGGGCCACGGCAACTGGACCCTCCGCCTCAGGGACACCGGGGAGCACGTCGGCGGCGTCGGCGTCCTCGACTATTACCGCACGCTCGACCCGCCGCTCGACGCGCCCGAGCTGGGCTGGGGCGTCGCCCCCCGCTTCCAGGGCAAGGGCCTGGCCTTCGAGGCCCTGTCGGCGGCGCTCGCCTGGTGCGACGATACGCTGAACGCGCCGCGCACCGTCTGCATGATCTCGCCCGACAACGCCCCCTCCATCGCCCTCGCCCGCCGGGCCGGCTACGCGCCCTATGTCGACACGACCTACAAGGGCGGACCGGTGACCCTGTTCCAGCGCGCCGCCGCCTGACGGCGCCCGCATCAAGCGTCACCGCCGTAGCCAGCCATTAAGGTTTACGCGCCATTGTGGCCGGCGAATCCGGAGACCGCCCGCCCCATGCCCATGTCCGTCGAAGAGCTTCGCGGCCATCTGACCGAGGCCTTTCCCGACGCCGGGATCGTCATCGACGACCTCGCGGGCGACGGCGACCACTACCGCGCCCGCATCGTCTCCACCGCCTTCGCCGGCCTGCCCCGCGTCCGCCAGCACCAGCTCGTCTATGCCGCCCTCAAGGGCAAGATGGGCGGCGAACTGCATGCGCTGGCGCTCGAAACCTCGGCCCCGGCCGACGCTTCCAGTTCGGGAGACTGAACCATGCGTTACCGTCCCTTCGGACAGGCGGGTCAGGCGGTCTCGGCCCTGACGCTGAGCCTCGGCCAGCGCGACATCGCCCGCGGTCCCGAAGCCGGCAAGGAACTGATCTACTCGGCGCTGGAAGCAGGCATCAACAGCTACCGTCTCGAGACCGCCGACCCGGTGCTGGCCGAGGTCCTCGGCCAGGCGCTGAAGCACGTCGATCGCAAGCTGGTCCAGGTCTCCCTGATGCTGGGCGCCGGCGACGGCCGCCGCGGCTCGGATCGCGACTTCTCCGCCGAGGGCATCACCTCCGCCATCGACCGCGCCCTCAGCATCTCCGGCCTTGGCTGGTTCGACCTCGCCATCCTCGACGAGCCGGCGGACCACGAACTACCGCAGTCGACCCTGAACGCCCTCAAGGCCCTGCGCGCCACCGAACGGGTCCGCCTGCTGGGCATTTCCGGCGAGGGCGAGGTGATGGACACCTATGTCTCGACCGGGGCCTTCGACGTCCTCGCCACGCCGTTCCACGTCAATTCGCCGTGGCAGATCCGCTCGCGCCTGCGTGTCGCGCGCGAGGCGGACATGGCCATCTTCGTCTACGACTATTTCCCGGAAAGTCTCGACACGGCGAAGAAGGCCGCGGCCGTGCATCAGCCCAAGAAGGGCCTGTTCAGCTTCGGGAGCCCCAAGGAAAAGAGCAATCCGCTGGCCCACGCCGGCACCTTCGCCTTCCTGCACCGCACCAACAACTGGCCGGCCGAGGCCATCTGCCTCGCCTACGCCCTGACCGATCCGTCCGTTTCCAGCGTGCTGATCCGCGCCAGCGACACGGAGCGGCTGAACATGCTGGCCATGGTGCCCGACCGCGACATGCCGCCGGGCCTCGCCGCCCAGATCGAAATGGCCCGGGTCGCGGGCGCCAAGGCGGCCTGAACCGGCGGGCCTGGGACCTTCGGGCGCCTTGACCCCGCCCCTTTGGGCGCCTAGCTGACGGCCTTCACTGAAAGGCCCGCTCCGTGACCGATCAAGCCGTCGCCAACCCCGTCCACGCCTTCATCGCCGATACGGTGAAGCAGCACGACGTCGTGCTGTTCATGAAGGGCACGCCCGACGCGCCGCGTTGCGGCTTCTCATCGCTGGCGGTGCAGATCCTCGACCACCTCGGCGCGCCGTTCGTCGGCGTCGATGTGCTGCAGGACGAGGGCCTGCGCGACGGCATCAAGAGCTTCAGCGACTGGCCGACCATCCCCCAGCTCTATGTGAAGGGCGAATTCGTCGGCGGTTCGGATATCGTGCGCGAGATGTTCAACGCTGGCGAGCTTCAGACCCTGATGGCCGACAAGGGCGTGCCGCTCGGCGACGCCGACGCCTGATGGCCAGGGCCCAGCTCGAGCCCCGGCCCGACCGCGAGATCTTCGTCGTCCCGCTCGAGGTCCGGCCCGAGCACATCGACGACAACGGCCACGTCAACAATGTCGTCTACGTCGGCTGGCTGCAGGACGCCGGCATGGCCCACTGGAACGCCCGCTTCGACGAAGCGACCCGGGCGCGCTGGTCGTGGGTCGGCACCCGCCACGAGGTCGACTATTTCCGCCCGTTGCCGCCGGGGGCCGTCGGGGTCAGGGCTCGCACCTGGGTCGGCGAGCCCAACGGCCCGCGCTTCAACCGCTATGTCCGGATCGAGGACGGCGAGGGCCGGCTGTGCGCCCAGGGCGTGTCGGAATGGGTGCTGGTCGATGCGGTGACCATGCGGCCGCATCGTATTCCGGCCGACATGCTGCCGACCTTCGAAGCGCGCTGAGAGGTCAGCCGCGCGGCAGCTGGTAGGGGTTCTCGACCGAGACCCGGCTGCCGGGCTCGAGGCCCATCTCCTGGAAGCTCCAGCGCAGTTCCACGCCCTCGTCGCGCGGCTCGAGGCAGCGGTCTTCCTTGAGCCGGCGCAGGGTGATCACCGAGGCGTCGCCGGCGCGGCGCACCACCGGCGTCAGGTCGGCTTTCCGGGTGCAGCCGTTCGAACTGACCCAGAAGACGGCCTGGTCCTGAACGATGGCGGCGGCGTGGACCGGCTCGATCTGACCCGGCGCCTCGGCCTCGGCGATCTGGGTCGTCGCGGATCGGTCGGTGAACCGGTCCACCACGGCGCAGGCCGACAGGGCCGCGGCCGCGGCGAACACGCCGACGAGCGTGATGCTCCGTTTCATCTCCCGGCCTCCCGCCGAACCCTCAACAGCCGCAATGTGCGCCTGTTCGCCCGCCGGGGGAACCCGGCTGAAAACAGAAGGGCCCCGGATCGCTCCGGGGCCCTTCGTTAGTGCTGTCGCGATCGCGAAGCGATCAGGACGAATAGTATTCCACGACCAGGTTCGGCTCCATCTTGACCGGGAACGGCACGTCGGCCAGCTCCGGCACACGGACGTAACGAACCGAGAAGCCGCGATCACCCAGTTCCAGATAGTCGGGCACGTCGCGCTCCGACGACTGCTGGGCTTCGATCACCAGCGCCATGGCGCGGGACTTTTCCTTGACCTCGATGACCTGGCCCGGCTTGACCCGGTACGAGGCGATGTCGACCTTCTTGCCGTCGACGGTCACGTGGCCGTGGCTGACGAACTGGCGGGCGGCCCAGACGGTCGGGACGAATTTGGCGCGATAGACGATGGCGTCGAGGCGCGACTCCAGCAGGCCGATCAGGTTCTCGGAGCTGTTGCCCTTGCGGCGCGAGGCTTCGTCATAGGTCGCCGAGAACTGCTTCTCGGTGATGTTGCCGTAATAGCCCTTCAGCTTCTGCTTGGCCTTCAGCTGCAGGCCGAAGTCCGAGACCTTCTGCTTGCGGCGCTGACCGTGCTGGCCGGGGCCGTACGAGCGCTTGTTGACGGGGGATTTCGAACGGCCCCACAGGTTTTCACCCATGACCCGATCGAGTTTGTACTTGGCGCTATGGCGCTTGGACATAAATCACTCTTTTCAATGATGCGGCCCGGTCCCTCCCCGGATGGAGGGACGATCTCAACGGCGGTTCACGCATCGTCCGTAGTGGATCACGCAACGCGGCGAGCCGGTGGCGTGAAGGCGGCGCTTATGACGGCCGCCCCCTTGTGAGTCAAGGCTGGTCAGGCGATTCCGGGATCCAGACGAAGCCGTCATCGACGCGCTGGAAACGCCCCACGCCCGGGAAGGGGAAGTGGACGCCATAGATCCGCCGGGTCCCCGTCACGCCGCGCTCCAGCAGGTCCTGGCGCGTGGCGACGGCCTTGGCGTTGTCGCTGTCCCAGCCATTGGTCCATTCCGGCCGCTGCACCGAGATGATCGAGCTGTGCATGGCGTCGCCGATATACAGCAGGCGGTCGTCGCCGGAGGCGATCTCATAGCCGCTGTGCCCCGGGGTGTGCCCGGCCAGAGGGACCGCCTTGATCGACGGCGTCACCTGCGCCCCGGGCACAAACGGCTCGACCTTGGGCGAGATGGCGGCCAGCAGGGCGCCAGCTCCGGCCGCATCGGCGCCGGCCCGGGCGGCGGCCCACTCCGGCGCACTCATGCGGATGACGGCGTTGGGGAAGTTCAGGCGGCCGTCGGCCCCGACCAGACCGCCGACATGGTCGCCGTGGGCGTGGGAGATCAAGACGTCGGTGACCTGACCCGGCTCCACCCCGGCCGCCCGCAGCGAGGCGATCAGCTTGCCTTCGGTGCCCATCTGGCCGCCGGCGCCGGCGTCGATCAGCACGACCCGCTCGCCGTCGCGCACCAGCAGCGGCTGGATCGGCAGGTGGACCGTGTTGTCGGTCACACTCGCCGAGGTCAGCAGGGCGGTCACCTCGGCGACATTGGCCCACGGGCTCATCTTGTCCGTGACGGGGACGTTGATGGTCCCGTCGCGCAGCGCGGTCGCCTCAAGGGTGCCGATGCGAACGGCGCTGACATCCGGGCTGACCGTTACGGGCGCCGCGGCGGCCTGAGCAGGCTCGCCCGCGGCCGGCTGGGCCTCCGGCGAGCAGCCGGCGACGCCGATCATGGCGGCCAGAACCAGACTCGCGGCGGTGGTTTTGAACAATGGCGTCATCGGCGGGCCCTCCCCAAGTCAACACTTGATGACCTAGATAGGGCAAAATCAGGGCGCCGCCACCCCGCCACGATCAGAAATCGCCCGTGGTGAGGATTTTCGGCAGCGGTGGCCTGAGCCCATGACGCAAAGGCGCCGCCCTGCGGCGACGCCTCTCCAGTCCTCGGAACGGATGACCGCCTTACGCGGCTGCGGCGAACAGTTCGTTGGCCTTGTTCCAGTTCACCACGGTCCAGAACGCCTTCAGATAGTCGGGCCGGCGGTTCTGGTACTTCAGGTAATAGGCGTGCTCCCAGACGTCGGCGGCCAAGACCACGGCGCCCTTTTCGTCGGCCACGTCCATCAGCGGATTGTCCTGGTTCGGCGTCGAGGTGACCTTCAGCTTGCCGTCCTGGACGATCAGCCAGGCCCAGCCCGAACCGAACTGGCCGGCGCCGGCGGCGTTGAACGCCTCCTTGAACTTGTCCATCCCGCCGAGATCGCGGTCGATGGCGGCGGCCAGCTCGGCCGAAGGCTCGCCGGTCTCGCCGACCGGGGCCAGCAGTTCCCAGAACAGGCTGTGATTCCAGTGGCCGCCGCCGTTATTGCGCACGGCCTTCGGGGCCTTGGAGATGCCGGCGAACAGCTCTTCCAGCGACTTGCCCTGAAGCGAGGAGTCGGCGTCGACGGCCTTGTTGAGGTTGTCGACATAGGCCTGGTGGTGCTTGTCGTGGTGGAAGGTCATCGTCTCCTTGTCGATGGCCGGTTCCAGCGCGTCATAGCCATAGGGGAGGGGCGGAAGCGTAAAGGCCATGGAGAGGCTCCTTCGACAGGTTTCGGGGCCCCTCATCTAGGCGCCCCCGTCCCAAACCCAAGCCCGGTGGCCGAGATTCCGTTCCGTTCAGGCTTCGGGCAGATTGGCCTTCAGGCAGTCGCGCACCGCCCGCCGCAGGTCGCCGGAGGCCGAGACGAAATCGACGCCCTCCGCCTCGAACGCCGCCCGCGTCGCCGCGTCCAGCCCGTTCGGCAGGGCCTCAAGCACCCGTTTCTCCCCCTTGGGATGCAGGCAGAAGCCGACCTCGCGGCACAGGGCGGCGAACATGTCGGCGTGGTCGGGGGCGGGTGTCTCGGTCATGCGCCCTGCTAGCACAGAACTCAGGGCAATAATCCGCTCAGCCAGTGCATAATGTTCAGACCGAACTGCGCATTGCCCGGCGCCGTATTCATGCCGAACCGCTGGTCGGGCCGACCGTCCGGATAGCGCACCCGCTGGGCCGACAGCATGCCGGCCTCCCCCAGCACCACGACGCGGCCCTGTCCATGCCGGAAGGCCAGCGCCTGCGCAGGCAGCGCCGGCGTCGACAAATCCTCCAGGGCGCCCTCCGCCGCCGCGCCGCCGTCCAGCCGGTCGACCAGCGCCTGCAGTGTCGGCAGGTCCGGCGCCTCCCGCGCGCCTACGGTCATCGGCAGCAGCGTCTCCGCCCCAGGCGGCCCTTCAAGGGACTGTCCGGTGAAGGCGGTCACGCCCGAAACCCGTTCGTTCGCGCTTCGGCCCGTCATGACCGGATGCTCTCCGAAGGCTTCGCGGGGATAGGACAGGTTGGTCGTCAGATCGACCTCGCCGGTCATGGCGAAGGCGTAGCCCTTGCCCATTCCCACGCCGAACCGCGCCGCCAGCGCCTCCGCCGCCGCGCCGTGCGGCGCATGGTCGGCGATCAGCAACAGCCGCCCACCGCCCGCAACCCAGGCCTCGACGGCCTCGATCTCCGAAGCGGTGAAGGCCGAGCCGCCGGCCTCCGGCTGGCCGGCGTTGGCGATCACCAGCACCTCGACCCCGTCCAGCCCGCCCGCGTCGAACGGCGTGGTCCCGCCGCGCACCCGATAGCCGTCGGCCCGCAGCAGGGCGGCGAACGGCGCATAGCGGCCGTCGACGGTATGGAAATTCCTGTGCGCCCCATCGATGACGACCACCGGCCCGTCGGCGGCATAGGCCGGCCGGGCGACCGCCGGACGGTAATCCGGATCGGTCATCTGCTCCTGCGCCAGGGCGGGCGCGGCGACAGCCAGGCCGATCAGACCGAAAGCAAGGGCAAGGCGTTTCATCGGACCCTCCGGTTTTGCCCCGCTACGCTAGCACGCCCCGGTCAGCCCTTCAGCCGAGCCGCATGAAACGCCACATGGTCGGCGATGAAGCTGGCCATGAAGAAGTAGGAGTGGTCGTAGCCCGGCTGCATCCGCAGGGTGACAGACTGCCCCGCCGCCTTCGCCGCCTCGACCAGCAGCTCGGGCTTCAGCTGTTCCACGAGGAAGGGATCGGCGTCGCCCTGATCGATCAGGATGTCGTCGAAACAGCCCGCCCCGACCCCATCCTCGATCAGCCGCGCCGCGTCATGCGCCGCCCACGCCGCCCGGTCCTCGCCCAGATAGGCCGTGAACGCCTTCTCCCCCCAGGGACAGCGCGTCGGCGAGGCGATCGGGGCGAAGGCAGAGACCGACCGGAACAGATGCGGATGCCGCAGCGCCAGCGTCAGCGCCCCGTGACCGCCCATCGAATGGCCGCTGATCGACCGCGCCTTGGTGGTCGGGAATTCCGCGTCGATCAGCCCGATCAGCTCGTCGACGACATAGGTCTCCATGCGGAAATGCGGCGCCCACGGCGCCTCGGTGGCGTCGACATAGAAGCCCGCCCCCTGCCCCAGATCATAGGCCGCGTCGTCGGCCACGCCCTCTCCGCGCGGCGAGGTGTCCGGCGCGACGATGATCACCCCATGCTCTGCCGCCGCGGCATAGGCTCCGGCCTTGGTGGTGAAATTGTCCTCGGTGCAGGTCAGGCCCGACAGCCAGATCAGCACCGGAAACGGCCCCTCCCCCGGGGGCGTGAACACCGACAGGGTCATGGGCGTGCCCGTGGTCGCGCTGTCGTGGCGCAGATAGCGGAGCGTTCCGCCGTGGACGATGTGGGTCTTGGTGGTTTGCAGGGTCATGAGCCGATCATTCGGATGTCGAGTCCGTCCAGAGACGCCAATTTGCGGGCGAGCTTTCCGTCGGCCGTCACCAACGGCAGATTCCGACGTCTGGCCAGCACGGCGTAGAGGCAATCCGTCATCGAGTGGTTCAATCGACAGGCCAGGGCGAAGGCCTCGTCCAGCAGCGGCGCATGGTCGAACATCTCGACCACCTCCCGGGTCACCGATAAATTCTCCATTGCGGCGTCAGCCTGCAACTCGCCCTGAACGACGTAGCGCCGGAAGACATTGGCGGCTTCGATCATCATGAGGTCGGGCGCCACGGCTGGCCTGAACGCCAGCCGCGCGTCGCGGGCCGCTTCGGCAAGCGGATCATCCAGGAACCACTTCACCACCACGCTGGCGTCGAAGACCGCGCTCACCGATCCCGGTCTTCACGGATGATGGCCGTCGAATCCAGTGTCGAGCCGCGAGTCTGCTCCCGGGATCGACGCGAGATTTCCTCGAACCGTTCCTCCACCGCCGCAACTTCCCGAGCCGCCATGTCCCTGAATTTCTGTTCCAGGGAAATGTTCTGCGCCTTCGCCATCGCCTTCAGGCGGGCGACGATACTGTCGTCGAGATCGCGGACAAGAACCTGGGCCATGCGCTATGATAGCATAGCGCTAGCATCCACGCCAGAACCTCACCCCGGCCGATGCGCCGCGCACACCTTGTTGCCGGACGGATCGCGCAGATAGGCCAGCACCAGCGTGCCGAACGGTCCGGTGCGCTCGCCGGGCGGATCCTCGATGGCCGTGCCGCCGGCCGCGACGCCCGCGTCGTGAAAGGCCTTCACCATCTCCGGCGTCCTTGCCGCGAAGCCGATGGTGCCGCCGTTGGCGTGGCAGGCCGGATCCCCGTCGATCGGCCGGCCGACGGCGAAGGCGCCGCGCGCCGTCCGCCACCAGTACCGCCCCTTCGGGTCCGGCCCGCTGGCCGGCTCCAGACCCAGCGCCCCAAGCGCCGCGTCGTAGAATGTCCGCGACGCCTCGACGTCGTTCGCGCCGACGGTGATGTGGGTGAACATGGCTTCCCTCTCCTGATCTTAGGAGAGTTTTTTTAAACAACTGTACCGGCGGCGCAAGCCTAGAACACCACCACCGACCGGATGCTCTCCCCCGCGTGCATCAGGTCGAACGCCTCGTTGATCCGCTCCAGCGGCAACGTATGCGTGATCATCGGATCGATCTCGATCTTGCCGTCCATGTACCAGTCGACGATCTTCGGCGTGTCGGTCCGCCCGCGCGCCCCGCCGAAGGCCGAGCCGCGCCACACCCGGCCGGTGACCAGCTGGAACGGACGGGTGGCGATCTCCTTGCCCGACTCGGCCACGCCGATGACGCTGCTCTCGCCCCAGCCGCGATGGCAGGCCTCCAGCGCCTGGCGCATCACCGTGGTGTTGCCGGTGCAGTCGAAGGTGTAGTCGGCCCCGCCCCC